>CAMZIQ010000015.1 GCA_947307295.1 uncultured Pseudomonadota bacterium | reverse complement strand
GGGCAATCATTTTTGTGCCCATTATCAAATTTTATTTAAGAATACCTTGCCGCATGTTGAATAGACTCCTCAAATCAGGATGACAGCAGTATAGCATAGTACACTCTAAAATGCAAGAAGTTTTTACCCGCTGTCCCAAATAAATCAGGAGGGCATTCACCGGGACACCCTCCGATTTGGGGCCTCATGCGCAAATAATTTCTGTGTCCACGATTTCCGCCGCACACGCCCGAATATTGTTAGTCCCTCTGCAACTCATACCACAGACCGTTGCCCTCGTCAAAGATGTACTTTTCCATGAAATTACCTCCATTTTTTGTGATTATCGTGCGCCTACCCTTATTTTTGACCTTGCACCCCATTTCTGCTCCTTTTCGACCTGTTCAAGATAAAAATATATTAACTACGACCATTCTTGTCGTTGTTGAATCTTCTCATTGATTTTTATGTGATTTTGTGATATAATACTCGCGATCGAGTGGACGGTTTTGAACCGTCTTTTTTTATTCTGCCCTGGCTCTGTGCTGGGGCTTTTTTTTAATTATTTGGAGGAAACATGGCGAACAATAGTGCCAAATTACTTCGTGCGCGTTTGGCTAAAAATGACGAATTTTACACCCAATATGCAGACGTTGAATTCGAATGCGACCATTACAGGCCGCATTTTTTTAACAAACAAATTTATTGCAACTGTGACACTGGCGATAGTGCCTTTGTGAAATATTTTAACAATCTAAAATCGCAGGGTTTAATCCGAGATGTTTGGCATACTGGTGGCCTGGGTGGAGCCGACTTTCGATGTCCGCAGTCTATTGAACTGCTAAAAAAGGCGGACTTGGTTGTTACCAATCCGCCTTTTTCTTTGTTTCGGGAGTTTATGTCTTTGGTTCTCAAATACAACAAACCTTTCCTTGTCATCTGTAACAAAAATGCCATTGCATATCGTGAGCTGTTTGAGCTGATAAAAACAAACAAGATATGGCCTGGTGTTCGCCGGTGGGCCGGTGGCATGCGTTTTATCGTACCTGATTCTGATCAAACACGAGAGGTGCCGGCAATATGGCTCACAAATTTGGATCACGCTTGCAGGCCTAAGCCATTACATCTGTCTTGCCGCTATACCTCTGGATCTTTTCCCAGATATGACAATGCCGGCGCAATCAATATCGATAAAACCGCATCAATTCCATGCGATTATGATGGCATTATGGGGGTACCAATTACGTTTATTGAAAAATACTGCCCTGCACAATTTGAAATCCTGGGGCTTGATAAAGACTTTACAACGGACGGTGGTGCCGGCATCGTAAATGGTCATCGTATTTATTCAAGAATCTTTATCAGAAAAAGACTTGATACAACCACATAATTTTATAATACTGTAGACATGATAAAACGTATATTGTCATTTGTATTTACCCTTGCAGCAGTTTTTTGCGTTTCGTTTTCTGTCTATGCTTTCGAACCAAAAGATTTAGATTCTTATAGTGCATTTGCCGTCAAGACAATGAAAGCCACTGATACTATTCGATCAAAAAAACAAACACTTGAAATAACTGGCACCAAAGGTTTGGAATCTGTTTTAGGAAAGGAAACAAAATCATTTGAAACATTGTATGTTTATGTCGGCGATAAAACCGTTGAAGAATACAGCACTTCCAAATGGTACTATTACTATCAGCCGTCATGGAACGGGCGTGGTCGTGGCAAATTACATTACACCCGAAACAAAATCACAGAAAAAAGTAAAGTGGATGACACCCTTGTGGTGGCTCGCAAGTCGGATGATAAGTTGTTGATGTTGGTTATCCAGCATGACAATCCCGAAAGGAAAACCATTTTGGAACATCTTGGTGTAAAAGAACCACCAGCAAAAAAATCATGGTGGGCAAGATTGTGGAGTTCTTCTGATACAAAAACTGAAAAATATGAAATTGAAAGTGAAAAATTGGATATTCCGACAGTATCAAATAATCGATGGATACGAATATATTTCACACCTGGGCCGGATTGTGAAAATAACATTATCAAACAAATGAACCAAGCACAAAATGTGGATATGGCCGTTTATTCAATTACCAATCCTGCGATTGTTGATTCTATCTTGGCCGCACACAAACGTGGGGCCAAGATTCGTGTTATCACTGATCGCACGCAGGCCAAAGGCAAAGGTTCTTTGGTTGGCAAATTACGTGATGCCGGTATTCCTGTTGTTACGAATGTAAAACATAAAATCGAACATAATAAGTTCGCTGTATTTGATGGCAAACATATCGTCACAGGTTCTTATAACTGGACCACGAATGCCAGCAAATTTAACAGTGAAAACTGTTTGTTCTTTGATCAGCCCGACAAAGAATACAGCGAACGTTTTAAGTATCTCTGGAAATTGTATAATAAATAATTATGGCATATGCAGTGTGAAGTCATGATACTTTAGGCTGGTGATTCCGTCATCACATACGGCTACTCTAAATATGCCAAAGTATTTTTTTATCATTTCGCCGAGTTCATCTACAAATTGATGCATCTCTTTTATTTCTGGTGGCAGCACATCCACCCCATCAATATCGCAATGACATAAATGCTTATCTCGATATGTCTTTATTTTTGCCAACATACAATCAATTCTGTCACGATCAGCAGCAAAATTTATGCTGTTCAATTTTTCCAACATAATTTCACTCAAATCTTCCTTGTAACCGTTTGACCAAACTCTTCTTGCTGTTGCCATTTTTTCTTTTATAACCGGATAATTTTCAATGCATTTTTCAACAAAAAATCTTAATGTATACTTGTTATCCATCTTTCTTGGTTCTAACATTTTACACAAGTTTAATACCAAGCAATCCCTATAATTCTGTATACACCAACCGACAAAAATATTTTGCGTTTTATCTGGGTCTAAGTTATTACAAAAATCATTATATACTGTACGATGCAATACTATGTTTCCATGTATATTGGCGACATTATTCAAATAATCTTTTGATTCTTCAAATGGCAATTGTTTTACCAGATCGATATTCCATAGTCCTTGTTGCCCCTTTACTTTGGAATATCCATTTAATTTCTTAACAACCTTAAGTTTCCAAGCATAGTTTCCAACTTGCCAATTGCCAAACTCTATTTCTGTTTCGGGTTGTTTATTTATAAAATCTTCCGTTATTTGTATGCAATCAACTATTTTACAAAGCAAGATTGGCGCACCGTATTCCAATTCTTTTTCTGGTATTCTGTATTTTTTTATGAGTTCTTTTTCTCTTGCTGTCGGTTTCTTTAGGGCAGCATGAATCACTAACAGCCCACGATATTTTGTGTGCCAAGATCTTGTTTCGTAATGTTTCAATCCAGTACGGATTGCTGCAGCATAAGGCTGCCAAATTGTTATCGCTTTCATGTTGTAAACCATAGCACACAAATTAAATTAAATCAAATACATAACTCTTCGTATGCGATGTTGTTCTGGTCTATCTGTTGGATCGTTTCTGCGGTGTCGTTTTCATAGTCCGCATAAACTGGTCGGTACAAATAGCAGAAATCATTTGCGGCGGTATTTATTGTGCAGCTTGCTAACAGTATTATTATCAGCA
>CAMZIQ010000014.1 GCA_947307295.1 uncultured Pseudomonadota bacterium | reverse complement strand
TCGCCATACCCGCATGTCAAATTACACAACTTATAACGATTATACAGCAAGAAAAAGAAAAATCAACAAGGTTCGACGATGGCGGCACTTCGTAGTCGCCATACCCGCAAGAATTAATATACTGGGTAATTGCGCGGATAATTTTGGTCGTGTTTTAAATCAGATTTCACGCCACATCCACCCAATACCAATGCGCATAACAAAACCATACAAATTAATACAAATATACGTTTCATATTTTCAGTATAAAAAATTTTGTTTAAATTGTCAATTTATGAGATAAAAAAACCGACACAAAGTCGGTTTTTTTTGTTAACGTTTTTCAACTCGTGTATGCAATTTAATTTCTTCTACTATCGCCTTGCGGATTTCAGGATTCATAAAGAATGACCATCCTGGTTTGTCTTCAAGTCTTTTACAATTTGTATCATTGTCGTCCGCTAAAGCAACATAACACGAAGGCTTGTGACCATTTTTTGATATTTTTGCCATTTGTGTCATAGGTAATACAGGTAAAACATAGATATGTAATCCGTTGTTTAAATGTACGACAGATACTGTACGCATATGTCCTGGTTCTATGAATTCATTAGGCGTTCTTTTTAAATCACGCATAAAAGGCAACATCACAGATGTGTGCAATTTGGCGCATTCCATCCGGCCACTTGTGTTTTTATCGTTTTCATATGGAATAGGCATTTCTGGTGATAAAGCCCACAATTCTGGTCCGCCTAAAATATTTTTAGGGTTAACCAAAGTATAACGTTCTACGAAATCTGGCAATACAGGTTTTGTGTCAGCTTTTTTTATTGGTTGTTGTTTTGATTTCTTTTTAAACAAGTTTTTTAAAAATGACATTTAGCTCTCCTTTTTGTTCGTTATCATTTTAGTTGTAATATAATACAAAAAAAACAGTTGTCAAGTATTTTTAAGAGTCTTTTGTATAATTTTAGCATTGATTGTAAAAAATACTTGATTTTTGGATTTGTTAGGTATAATATTAGTCTGCTTTGGGGTGTTAGCTCAGCTGGTTTAGAGCGTCTGCCTGTCACGCAGAAGGTCGAGGGTTCGAGCCCCTTACATCCCGCCACTATTTTTTACCGCCGAAACAACGGCGGTTAAATTAAGGTCTGGCCCCATCGTCTAATGGTTAGGACACCGCCCTTTCAAGGCGAGAATCCCGGTTCAAATCCGAGTGGGGCTGCCAAAATAAACAAATCGGGTAAAACCCGATTTTTTTATTTTGCTCAACCCCCGGGTTTGAACCGGGATGCGCCAGAGCGAAGCGCATGGCGAATACGAGAATACACAATTAGAAAAATCATAAAAACGGGGTCTGTTATGACGAGTTTTTATAGATTTTTATTATTGCGTATCGAGGTGGCGAGTGAAAAATCCGAGTGGGGCTGCCAAAATAAACAAATCGGGTAAAACCCGATTTTTTTATTTTGCTCAACCCCCGGGTTTGAACCGGGATGCGCCAGAGCGAAGCGCATGGCGAATACGCAGACGAACAATTAACAACCATTCAAAAACGGATATATTTAATAGAGTTTTTGATTATGGTTGGTTTATTTGTTTGTCAAGGAGGCGAGAAAAATCCGAGTGTTTTTCCAATCCTTTCACTAGTTCGTAAATTGGGTGGTAAAAGTATAGCCTGTTTTACCAATTTGCGAACTTTTATCTGGATTGATACCAATTGTTTAATAAAACATTTAAATCATTCATAGAATTACAAACACCAAAAACACCTTGTTTTTCACATTCTTTTGCGTACCGCTTTGTATTATTACCTGTGGCACCAATAAATGCTATGCTGTCCATACCTGCGGCGGTGGCAGCTTGAAAATCGGTGATACTGTCACCAATAGTTATACAATCTTTTGGTTCATAACCTTTGGTTTTTGCCACCAATAAAAACAAATCTGGGGCTGGTTTTCCTTGTTTTACCATATCAACAGTAAAAACATTAGAATCTGGTATACAGTCCCTTATCCATTGAAATCGTGGTATCATTTTGCATTTATGCTGGTCAGCGGTTGCACCAGTTGCAATACAATGTTCAAAATTGGTGTTGTTCATAACTTTTTCAACATCGGGTATCGGCATCATAAAATTAGTCCCAAGGTAAAATTCGCGTTTATACACTTTGTTCATAAAATCGTTGTCAAATGTTATTCCTGGAATATGTTCTGCTAATCTTTTTTTGCGGTCCCGGTCGGCAATACCGTATAATAAATTATGTTTCTCGGCATTGCCTAATTTGATTTGTTTCTCGGTTTTCAATATTTCATACCATGCGCGCACCCATAATTTTTCGCTGTCTGCGATAACCCCATCAAAATCCCAAATAAGTAGTTTCTTCATTTATATCTCTTGTGAATGTATAATACCATAAATTTACAAAAATCAAATTTTATTCAAAAATACCTTGATATCTTTTCTAAATTTCAATAATTCATACAGAAAATCCACTCGTGAATTCCGAGTGGGGCAATTAAGAAAATCTTAAAAAATCGACAGACGGAGATTTTTTTGATTTTCGTTATTGGTGTGAGTTCGAAAGTTAGGTGGTAAAACCCATACCTGTTTCACACATTTACGAACTTTTTAATAAGTAACTAATTATGTTCTTGTTTCTTTTCTAACCATTTCCATATGCCCGTATGTTCTGGTTCTATATCAGGATTTTTAAATCGGTTTACAGCGACTTTCAAATAATGTGGATTCAGTAATGGATTATTATGTTCTTTTTTTAATATTTCACCATTAAGAATTGATGTTGCAACAAACATTTCTAAATCAGTCCCTTTTGACACCTGTTTTAATAAATTTGTTGCGCTTGGCATTTTATCATGATTATTGTACCAGTATTGAGCGATTAACCGCATTAATTCCATCTGGTTTTGACCGACCTTTGTGAGTTGTTTTTTATCTGTTACAAAAAATGCATTATTATGCTCTGTGGAAGAGTATTGCATATTTGTTGACGTCAAAATTTTATCAAAACCCATCAAAATATCATTCTCTTTTAATTTTATAAAAGCAGACTTTTTACCTTTTATTTTTTTAAATTCAGGATGTTCAAATAAATGCATAGGATACGAATTAGAAATTTTGATGTCATAATCGCTATCAGACTGGCCATCAGCAGCTGAATAACGTTGCAATGTTGTTGTTGGTATGTTTTCTGTCATTTCTAATTGAGAATTGTTTGTAATACATAAAATTTGTTTTAATGCTGTGTTTACCAATTTTTCTTTATACCCAAGTGACAACATTTGTTTTTTAAGTGCATTTATGACTTTAAGCATTTGTTCTGTTCCGTAACAGTGGGTAGCAAACATAATATTGCGCATATTATTTAACAAATCTGTATCAGGTAATTTAATCCAACCAGATTTAGCTTCATTTGCTATAAAAGGCATAAATACTTTCAAAACTTCACGCAAATATGAATCTTGAGCCAAGTCTTTAAAATTTGTAGCTCTTCGAAATGTCCGCTGAACTTCGGTTGGCAAATTGTAATAATATGACAACATTTGCATGTTTTGTTGTTGGTCAGCAGAAAAGCCAAATGTTTTTGTAAATTGGTTTATATACCCATTTGCAGCACGCGCATTTTTTGTTTGGTCGCCACCAAAATAAATTATTGTTTTTTTATGTGGGTCCAATATAAATTTTTCAGTCCAATGTTCATCATTTTCTGTAGTCTTCATACCCATTACAAAAAAATAAGATAATTTCGGGTTAATCCACAATTTTCCGTCTTCTAATGTATATGGTATATTTGACATTCACATATCTCCAATAAGTATTAATGACGTCTTACATTTTAACATATTTAAGCTTTTTTTACAAGTTGGAATTTATTTGTTTGTCGAAAAACATTTTTACATCTTTTCCAAACAACAAAATTTCACGAATAAAATCCACTCGAGAATTACACAGATGGCCCTGCCACTATGAGTAGCAGAGCGATTTATCGCGATGCGTCAGGAATGCCGCACAGACACGAAGTGCCGAGCGAAACTAGATAAAACCGACCATTTGGTCGGTTTTTTTCATTGGATTTTCAATGCTTTCACAAGTTCGTAAGTTGGGTGGTAAAAAACATGCCCGTTTTGATAACTTTCGAACTTTTTATGAAAAAAGGTTAGAAATCTAACCTTTTATAGAGTTCGAATTTATTGTGGTGTATAGATGTTAATCTCCTGCTAGAAACTTTTTCCACCACTTTATTTGTGGCTTTCCAATATACCATGCACCCAACCCAGATAATACAACCCCAAATAACTTTAACAAACTTTCTCCCATTTGTCGAAAAAACAACTGATATTCCTCTATCAAAACAGATGCGATAAGTATACAACTAATTAACAATGAAAAAGCCACAGCGGAGAGAAACAATCTGGTGATAAAAATTAGTAATATTTTCATAAAAAATCCCTTTTACTTGTCTATGATTATATCATAAAATTTTCAAAAACACCTTAATATTTTTCCCAAATTGCAACAAATCACGCATAAAATCAACTCGTGAATTGCACAGATGGCCCTGCTAAAAATTCAAACCGACCGCAAAGGTCGGTTTTTTCTTTGTTTTCTAATACTTTCACAAGTTCGTAAGTTGGGTAGTAAAAACTGTACCCGTTTTACATATTTACGAACTTTTTTAAATTATTTTTCTAATATTTTTTCCAAAATATATTCGTGCATCCATTCTTTATCGACTATTGCGGCATCGTGCTTTATTCCGACTATGGTATAACCATGCTTCAATAAGTTGCTTAAAGAACGAATATTCTTGTGATAAACTTCAGCATAAAGTTTATGCACACCATTTTCACGAGCCCATTTTTCAATAATAGTTTTAAGTTTTCCACCAAGTCCTTGGGAAGTATATTTATTAAGGATAATACTACCTGTTTCACCAGTCAAACCACGATATTTTGGGTTTTCTGGTGCAAGTTTAGTAATTGTAGATTCGCCAATTAATTCGTTACCATCCCAAGCACCAAGAAACAAATTGTTTGGATTGTCATACATTTTAATACAAGATTCTTTATTCTTCTTGGGTTGTCCAAGATATTGACTTGTATATTTTACGCCATGGTCACGAACAAATTTATCAAAAAATTTCATCATAGCATCATAATCTGTTCCACGAATACGACGAATAGTGACAACTTTGCCATTTTTTAATTTAAATTTAATAGCACGATTCATGATATTTCCTTTTTTATCATTCATGGATAATTATATCACAAATTCTGCAAAAAAGTTTTAATTTCTTTCCCGAACAACAACAATTCGTGTATTATATCAGCTCGTGAATTGCACAGTATGTTTTATCATTGCTTTTTTATGCGATTTGTGATATAATGCAACCAATTCGACAGACGGCATTTTGCCGTCTTTTTTTATATCAAAAATAAAAGGAGTTATAAATGGAACCAAACTTTGTATCCGCATTTCCAGGAATTGGCACAACCAGAATGTATGTTGGAAATGACGGAAATATCTATGAAGCAAGTGGGGGCAGCAGAGCATGGCGTAATAATAATCCCGGCAATTTGGAATATGGAAAATTTGCACGTGGCAACGGCGCTATTGGAACGGACGGCAGATTTGCTATATTTCCAGATACCGCGACAGGTTTTAACGCTATGGCAAATTTATTATCAACAAGTGCTTATCAAAATCTAACAATTGAAGGGGCGATAAATAGATATGCTCCACCAAATGAAAATAATGTTGAAGATTATCTAAAATCTATAGAACGACAGACTGGTTTTCCACGTTCGACACCAATGAATAATCTTTCTAAAGATAATTTATTAAAACTGGCAAAAGCAATGGCAAGACACGAAGGAAATATATCGGGTAAAAAACGTTTGGTTCCTAAATATGAAAAATATGTTTGGGTGACAGTTGGCGATGATAAAGTTCGTCCAAAACATAAAGCGCTGGACGGAAAGATAAGAACATGGTATGATGCACCACGTCCGGGGGAAGAAGATGGATGCAGATGCCATGCAGAAAGTGTTAATTAGTTTTTTTGTTTTATTATTTTGTGCGGCTTGTTCAAAACAAGTTGAATATACTGGTGTTTTTTCTGACGGTCTGCCAGAACCAGATAAAACAGAAACTTTCGATTTGTCGGACGAATACGGCACAAAACAAATAGATACTTTTTACATAGACGTTAATAACAATGGTATAAAAGACACAATTAAACGCGGTCGTTTTGTGACAGGAACCGCACATTCTTATACTTTTTATGATATATATCTTGATAATGGTAAAAAACTTGCACGATTAACAACTTTGGAGGGTGCAGATTGTATTTTGCGCGCTTATAAATTTCAAATACAACCGTTTTTAATAACAAGTGCATCAAGAGATATAGGTGAAGATTACGCAGAACCTACAAAGGCAAAAATTGAAAAACTTGAAATCAGAGATAATAAAATGGAATCTGTATCGTCCAAAGAATACAAACCGATTTGTGATGTAAGGTATTTATTGTAAATAAGTTTCCAAAAATAGCTTGATATCTTTCCCGATAATTCATGAATAAAATCAACTCGTGAATTGCACAGATGGCCCTGCTAAAAATTCATTTTCAAAAATTCATTTTCCTGGTTTATAAATAGTATGCCCATGGGATATATAATCTTTTAAAACTTTTTCACCTGCTTCCGTTTCGATTTGACCGTAAACAGTTATTCTGCGTTTTTTAAATTCATCAAACCAATTTTGTTTAAAACCTTCATCAAACCCTGTTATCTTTGTGACACGTTCCGAAGGGACACCATAATAAACCGCTTTTATTCCAGACCACATAATTCCGCCCAGACACATCATACAAGGTTCTGAAGTCACATATATACTTAAATTATATGGCGATAAATCATAGGTTCCCAATTTCTTTTCTGCTAACTTTATAGCGTTCATTTCAGCATGATTATGACTGCAAGATTTGTTCGCAACACTATTAGCCGCCTTGGCAATTAAATTACCGTCTGAATCATAAATGGCGGCCAAAAAAGGACCATGACCTTTGTTGATGTATTTGGGCAATTCTTGCTGTAGCCCAAGAATGATTTTGTTGGCTTTTGTTAATTTTAAATCATCAATTTTTTCATTAGAGATTACAGATGTTTTTTTGTTTGCCGGCATATTCTTTCCTTTTGGATTATTATGACACAATTTATGCTGAATTGCAAAACAAGTCTTAGAAAATATATTGATTTTTTCCACAAGCCACAACAAATCATATTTGGCGTCAATTTGCAAGCGTTGATGTTGCCTTTATATTCCCTTGTAATATATCGGTGAACATAGGTTTGGTTAATAATGACCCTTATTTTGAAAAACAGGGATTGAATCCAAAGATTGGTGTAGGGTATCACTACGTTTCGCCAGATTTGAAAACACGATAAGAATAATATCACAAAGATATTGATTTTTATTCCTATGGTGTTTATCATTCCATACATGGAAATTCGTAGAAATATATTTTTATTCAAACTGTATTATTTATTCGCAGATTTGGCACCCTTGTCGGTGTTGGCTGTTGTATATTTTCAACAAATAACTGGTTCCTATGCTTTTGCGCTGGGGATTTTTTCAATCGCAAATATTGTGCAAAGTATTGCAGAAATTCCAACCGGTATAATTTCAGATAAAATGGGTCGAAAAAAAACATTGATTTTTTCATCGGTATTAACGACTTTGGCTTTTACGATTTTTGCAATGGCTGGGACTTTTAGTCAAAAATATTTATTGATTCTTGGTGCAATAATATGGGCGATTGCAGATGCCTTTGCTTCGGGAACAGACGATGCGATGATGTATGAAACTATGGAAGAATTGCGCAAAGCTGATAAATACGACATCGTATATGCGCGCAGTCGGACTTTCGGACAAATTGGTTTGGGACTGGGGGCATTGATTGCTACTGTGGTCACTTATTTTTATTCTTTGACGGTATTGGCTTGGGTGGCAGCTATATTGACTATAAACCAAACAATAGTTGCTTTGCAGCTGGTGGAACCAAAGGTTCATACGCGTGAAGATTGCACGTCTGTTAAACATTTTGTGGCTGCGATAAAGGCTTTTTTACAAAATAAAAAATTGCGCATATTGGCAACTATACAAATGATAAACCATGGAATTAGTTTCGCAGGACACAGATTCGAAGGGGCATACTTTAATTTATTGATTCCAACATGGGCGGTTAATATTGCGCGTATGGTTAAACAGACTTGCGGTGCAATCAGTTTTGCAATCGCGCCGTATTTTCGTAAATTTGGTTTTTATAAAATTCTTGTCACATCTACACTTGGTATGATGGCGATAAAATTATCGGCTGTGATAATGAATAACATGGTCACGCCTTTCTTGCAATCGTGCGTGAATATATTTTATGGCACATCTTCTACGGCAGAATCTGCTTTGCTGCAACAAGAATTATCGCCAAAGCAACGTGCTACTATGGGTTCTATAGTTTCATTGTTTAGTGGCTTGGTTTCTGCGATTATTTATTGGGTCGTTGGCATTGTGGCTGATAATTCATCTGTGTTGGTGGCGATAGTGATGCTTATTCTAAGCAATTTGTTCATCAGCGGTGGATATTATTGGATGTTAAAAAAATATAAATAATCAAAATAAATATTTATTTGCAAACAGCGGTATATGGATAGATTGATTTTTCTTTATCTATTTCACCCATCC
>CAMZIQ010000013.1 GCA_947307295.1 uncultured Pseudomonadota bacterium | reverse complement strand
TTGCAAACAGCGGTATATGGATAGATTGATTTTTCTTTATCTATTTCACCCATCCCACAATCCATACAATTAAAACGACGATTTTGACTGTGCTGTTTATCTAATGTTATCGTTGTGTTTTCCAGAACACTAATTCCATCGATTTTAGATTTTGCAGAAAATCCAAAATAAATTGCACGGTTTGGTCCAGAACAATATTCTATATCATCACTATAACATTTTTCATCATTTAATTTTGCCGGATCTGGAATACAATATGTTTCACAGGTTTCTTCATCAACAACAGCAGTTTCACAATCTGTGCAAGATACAGAACGGGCGCGCAAAGTTGCACCAACCCCCCCATGAATACGAGGAGTCCTTGTGACATTATCACACTTTTTTGCGGTCTTGGCAGCATTAGGGTCAACCACACATTCCCATTCCAAAGCGCTGTAATTTAATCTGGCAATCATGCCGTCTGGACATGTTTTATCAGTAAATGGATCAACACATTCCCAAATGTTATCAATCATCACAGCTGTCTGATTATTTGAACAAAGTGGTATTCTGGTTTCATCTGCTATACATTGCATAGATACATCATCCCATATCGTATCGCCAGTACACGATACTTTGTAATTATATTCAATACATTGCCAACGACCAAAGCGATAAGTCTTCATCGTGTTGGCTGGACATTCTATATCAGAACCATCAACAACAGGATATTCAATAGTGGCTTCTGGGATTTTATATTGCATGATATACGTTAATTGACCGTCTTTTAATTCGGCTGCGTTTATAATCTTTTGCGGAATTGCACGACGAGACACAGAGCCTGCGGACATTAAATTAGGTGATATAAATATGCCAAAAGTCCCAACATCAGGATAATATTGTTCCAATATTTCCAGCATATTATTGTATTCTTCAACAGGCAATGCCGAACTGGTTGTGATTATGAAATTAAAAGTCGGTGTTTTCCCTGCTTCTTCTTCGCAAGAAACGATATTATAAGAACGAGTCATACAAACATATTGACTGACCACATTATAACGTTCGACACAATCATCTACGAAATCTTCGCCATACATTGAGGCGTTCTGAGAAGATACGACGCATTCCGCAATTGACCGCAAATCAGCCTTTTTTATAGAAAATTCTGTTTCATGCTGAATCATACGTTGAGATGGGCTGGATATAACATAATACCCTGCCATGATTATCAACGACAAAAGAATTAAAAAAATATTCACTAATTCTCTCTTGCGATTTGTAAAAAGTGTAGCTAATATTACATAAAAGTTCAACAGGAAAAACAAATGAAAAAAATAGTTTTGCTTTTGATGCTGGCGGGGTGCAGTTTTAAACCCGTGTTCTCTGGGGACAGTACGGATATCTATGTCGCCCCGATAAATGGCATTAACGGAATTGAATTAAGGAATTCTTTGAATTCTCAATTTGGCGGGATACACGATCAGACGGCTCGGTATTCGTTAAAGGTTGATTTACAGGAACCTGTCACACAGTACAAGGCTTTGGAACGTGCTGGTGATGCTGTATGGCAAGAAGTAAAATTAAACGCATTTTATGTGTTAAAGCAAGATGACAAAGAAATAGCTCATGGTTCGGAATCTGCAGCAGAAAGCTATACTTTTGTACGGTATCTGGTTGCTGCGAATGCTTCGTATAACAATGCTGTTATGAATTCGATACATCAATTATCTGACAAGATAAGTATGCGTGTAATTGCTGAAATTCAAAAAGTAGAAAGCCAATAATATGAAATGGAAAGAAACAGATTTTAAATCGGGTATATTGGATATCAATGCTGTGTTGATATATGGACCTGATGCGGGTCTTGTTGACGAGTTATGCGATAAAGCATTGGAAAAATTAGAAATTGAAAAAGACAACTTGTTGGCTTTGGATGCAGATGATTTGCGTGATAAACAAGATGCTGTGTTTGCGGAAAGTTGTTCGCCTTCAATGTTTGGTGGACGCAAAGCAGTAATTATATCGGGGGCTGGCGATAGTGATACAAAAATCATATCTGAATTGGTGACTTCAACATCACTTTGCGCAACAATCATAGTGACAGCTGGGGATTTACGTGCAGGTAGCGATTTGCGTAAATTGTTTGAAAACGGTAAAAATATCGCAGCAATAGCATGTTATACAGACGATGCAAAGACTTTAGAAGCACTTATTCACAAAGAATTATCAGCCCAGGCTGGAATTCGTCAGGTGTCACCTGATGCGATGTCTTATATGCTATCACATATGGGCGGTGATCGTGGAATTACGCGCAGCTTTTTACAAAAGATAGCTATATATGTTTCAGACAAACACGTTGTAGATTTAGAAGATGTTGAAAAATGTTTGCCAGATACTTCTGCGACCAGTGCAGACGATTATATGTATTCTTTGACTGCGGGGCATATGGATCAAACTATGATTGCGTTGGACAGACTTATATATAGTGGCGCAGATGCAAATATGCTGGTGCGTATGTTGTACAATCATTTTTCAAGATTATTAACGGCTGTTGTTGACGGTCAATTGCCAAATCTGTTTTGGAAAGTCAAAGATAAATTCAATATGGCAATAAAAATTTGGCCTGCTGATGAAATAGTCAAAGTTTTATCCAGATTGAACGATTTGGAAAAATCATGCAGAACTAGTGGCATGGAACCAGAAATTTTAATCCGAGATTTTTCATTAAAATTGTCACTAAGTGCGTATAAATTGGCTTTAAAACGAAGGAAATAAAAATGTTATCATCTGTATATGCGCCAAAAGATTTTAAAAGATTACGTGTTTCGGGGGATTTGGTGGCACGTTGTTTCGATTTTATTACTCCGCATATTGTTGCTGGAATATCGACTGGTGAAATAGACAGGTTGGTTGCATCGTTTTTAAAAGAAAACGGTGCTCGTTCATCTGATTTGGGGTATATGGGATATCCAAAAAGTATATGTACTTCTATAAACGAAGTTGTTTGTCATGGAATACCAAGTGATGATGTAATATTAAAAGATGGTGATATCATAAATATAGATTTGACCGCTGAATATCATGGTTTTCATGGGGATGCTTCACGTATGTTTATGATTGGCAAAGTATCAAATCAGGCGCAAAAATTGGTCCAAACTTGCCAAGACGCATTAAATGCGGCTATTTCGATTTGCGCACCAGGCGTGCCAATTTCTGAAATTGGAAAAACCATAGAAAGCGTTGTAAAGCCTCACGGTTTTTCAATAGTTCAAGATTTTTGTGGACACGGTATTGGTAAAGTTATGCATGATAATCCGAATATTTTGCATTTTTATGATAAGGCTTATGATAAATTAATAATGCAACCAGGTTTTGTGTTTACGATTGAACCGATGATAAATGTCGGAACGCATAAATGTGTCATAGATGAAAAAGATGGTTGGACTGTGCGTACTGCTGATGGCAGTTTATCCGCGCAATGGGAACATACTTTGGGAATAACTGAAGACGGCGTTATTATATTTACTGAAAAAATGTTCAATGATTAACCAAAATGAATTGCGATCTTTACAGCAAGGGCATCGTGCAAGACTTCGTGAAAAGTTTATTGCTGGTCAATTGGCAGAATACGAGATTTTGGAATTACTTTTAACATATGCTATCCCCAGGCGAGATGTCCGTACACTAGCCAGACAGTTGTATAAAAAATATGGTAATATACACCAGTTATTAGTGGCATCAAAAGAAGCTTTGATGGAAAATGAAGGGATAAAAGAAAATACTGCTACGTTTTTTCAATTGATTCATAAAATAACAGAAATGGAATATAAAAATAAGTTAGACAAAGAACCAATTTTTCACAATTATGAAAAATTAGAAAATTATTGCAAGATGTTGTTTGCTGGTAAAACAGTTGAAGAATTTCATGTGTTTTATCTGGATGGGCAATATAAATTAATAACTGATGAATTACATAGTTCTGGAACTGTGAATTGGGCGGCTGTTTATATTCGGGAAATTGTTAAAAAGGCTTTGGAATTAAATGCTAGAAGTATAGTTTTATTACATAATCATCCGTCTGCTTATACATCGTTTTCTTCACAAGATATAGAAATAACCCAAGAATTAGCAAATTCATTGGAAAGGTTAGATATAACTTTGTATGACCATTTACTAGTGTCTGGTGATATTATTTATTCTGCACGGAATATGCACTTTCTAGATAAACGAAACGTACATTCATTAAATAAAGTTATAAAATAATTTAATCATCATCATCCAGAGAAAGAGAAACCGCCTGTCCGGAATCAATAACTTCAAATATTTCGTATAAAGAATCATCGTCTTGATTTTTTAGCATTTTTTCACGCATATCAAGTAATTCTTGGATATCAGTTAAAGAAACCTGACGACGTTGGCATGCCTTTGCGAATAAGTTTTCACCATATACAACGTTTATAATTGGTTTAGCAGCACTTAATATACAAAAAATAAGAATAATCGCTTTTGCGTTATTAAAAACATTGTTTATGTTAACCCCATTTTTTATATACAAAAAACCCCAACCAAACAGCATGATTGCAGTCAGAACAACTATAACAACCCAACCATAATTTAAAATAGCATCAAAAGCAGTATAGATACACGAAGGATCGTCAAATTCAACAACGCCACCACCCACTTTTATATTTTGTAGACCGGAATTTGTTAATAAAGTGACAATTTCTGTAATATTCATATTTTATTTCTTTGATGCTGTGCTAGTGAAAAAACCAGGAACAGAAAAATCTTCATCGTTGGCGGCTATCCCAGCCCATCCGAATAAATCCCCCAGTCCTTGATCCTTGTGTTTAGATTGTTTAAAAGGCAAGATATTACGTAATTTCCCAATTTTACTGCGAGTAGATGATTTTGCTTCTGCTGCTATTTTATCTTGGTTTTCAGCAAATTCGGTTGCTAATTGTTCCAACGTGGCATCCACAGAAATATCGTTTGAATCTGGTTCTGGGGTTGTGTCTTCAATAATATCTTCAGAAATTTGTTCTTCTAAAATATCTTCGTCCAAAGGTTTTGTTGTAGACAGCAATCTTACCAAATCTGTTTCATTATCATCAGAATTTTCAGCATCTTCAATATCAGATTCCGCAGGTTCTTCGGGTTCATCAACCAAGGTATCAGGAATTTCTGGTATTATATCAACTTTTTCTATTTGAATTTCTATACTTGGTTCTGCTTCATCAACCGGTGCTTCGTCTTTAGTTGATAATACGGATAAAATAGGAACAACTGGTTCTTCGTCATTGGATTCGTCTTTTGCCACAGGTGTATCAACCATAGGTTCTTCAACAACAGTTTCTTTTGCCACAGGTGTATCGATTTTTTCAATTTTATCTTCTTTGCGTGGGCGACCACGTTTTTTTACAGGTTGTTCCACAACCGATTCGATTTTTTCTTCTTCAACGGCTTTTTCGTCAGATTCTGGCGCGATTTCCGCAACAGTTTCAATGATTTCAGCAGTCATAACCGGTGTTTCTGTTTCTTCGGCAATTTCAATAGGTTCGGTTTCTTTGAATTCAGGTATATTTTCTGCTTTTTGTGTCGAAAAACCGGCATCTTCAGCATCTACAGGAACACCAAATAAAACCGTAGTTTTATCCAGGTTTAGCGCGTTTCGAACCTCTTCAAAAGCAGCGCGAATATCAGCAATATCAAAAATTTCGTTTCCAGAAATATAAACAATCTTGGTTTTCATAAAACAAATCCCTCGTTTAATAATTTTATAACGAATACATTATATCACATTTTCCGGTTGAACGCATATAAAAAATATCGTAAAATGCAAATATGGCAGATATTAAAGAACAAATATTTCAAGAATTGGATTCTCTGGAATCATTGGCGCAACATTTGCGTGCTGATGCCCAGTGTGCCAGCAAACAAACAGATTTAGAAGTGGCAATTTTAACCAAACAGGTTAAAAATCTGCGCGAAAAAAACGAATGTGCCCGCGAATTAATTGAAAAATCTGTCTCGATTTTGGAGAAATTAAAGAAATGAGTGTAGTATCAATCCCTATTGTTAACCGCAATTACCCAATGGGCTGTGAAGACGGTCAAGAAGGACGTCTGATTGAATTGGGTCGCATTGTTGATGCGCGCGCTCGTCAAATTTTGGATAAAATTGGTCCATTGCAAGAAAGTGCGTTATTGGCGACCCTTTGCATAGTGTTGGTTGATGAAATTCAAAATAAAAGTCAAAAGCCGACGATATCTGATGAAGATTTGCGTGAAATATTGGCACGAATCCGCGAAATTAAGCATAAGATTTCTCTGTAATAACTTGATTTTTTGATAATAAATTGGTATAAAAACACTTAGAGAGAATGAGAGCGGGGGACACAATCTATAAAAGGATAAAATATGGATAAAATAGACTATAGCAATGTACATGGCAAATATGTTTTGTTTCACACAAATATTGAATTTTTGCCAGATATTAATAACTATCTTATTTTCCCAACTTATGATATTTATCATCGGTTTACTGGTTATCATACCAATGGCGCTATTAAAGGTTGGCAAGGTTTGAATAAATTGCTTAAAGCTGGTGCGCGTGTTGCTGTTTGTGCTACTCATTTTCCGGAATTGAATCCTGCTATAAAAGGACCTTTTACTTTTAAATATTTTGCAGAAGATAAAAACTATAAATTTGTTTCTGATTGTTTAGACAAATCGTTTATGCCACAGATGCGCAATGGAAGTTTTGTTTTGTTGGAAAATATTTGGTTCAATCATGCAGAACAAGATTCCAAAAATGACAAGGCTTTTGCGGAACAGTTGGCCCAAGGTTATGATATGTTTGTTTATGACGAAGTTTTAAATACAAAATGTAAACTTGGTGGTTTTGCATCTGTTCAAGGTGTACAAAATATTTTGCCTTCTTATGCGGGGTATGATTTAGAACAAACCAGCAAAGCATTAGCAGACATTGCCCAAGATATAATGGAATATCGAAAGAATCATCGGCGTCCATATTATCCGCAACCGAAAACTCGTAGCGAATTTGATTTTATTTGTATTGCGGCTTTGATGGCATTAAATGTTGCGAGTGCTACACCAGCACAATTAAAGGCGGCAGAACCAGAGGCAAAGAAAGTTGCTGTTTACATTGAAAAACAACCGTTGCTAAATTGCGTTGATTTGCAAAAAACAAAGGGATGTTAAATCAAAAGAAATTCAAAAATAAAAAAACCGGCTTTGCCGGTTCTTTTTTTACAATGTTTTTCCAATTGCTATTGCTGTATCGCACATGCGGTTTGAAAATCCCCATTCGTTATCATACCAGGCAGTCACATGCAACACATTATCATCAATAACTTTTGTTTGTGTAGCATCAAATATCGCACTGTGTGTGTCGTGGGTAAAATCAATCGACACAAGAGGTTTATCGTTATAACCCAATATATTTGATTGCGCAGCAAATATTGCTTTGTTCACAGATTCTGGTGTCACTTTCTTGTTCATGTTTAATACTAATTCAATCACAGATACATCTGGTGTTGGAACGCGAATTGCAATTCCGTCCATTTTGCCTGCCAATTTTGGTAATACTAAACCGATTGCTTTTGCTGCACCAGTACTGGTTGGAATCATAGAAAGATTTGCAGCGCGCGCGCGTCTGAAATCTTTGTGGTTTTTATCCAGTAATTGTTGATCGCCTGTATAAGCATGTACGGTCGTCATCCATCCATTCTTAATCCCAAACTTTTTATCCAATACATTCAAAACAGGTGCCAAGCAATTAGTTGTGCAAGATGCATTAGATATAATCAAATCTTTTTTTGTTATTTTATTTTCGTTTACACCGAAAACTATTGTTTTATCAGCACCCACAGATGGAGCAGAAACCAAAACACGTTTAGCACCACAATCAAGATGAACGCGTGCTTTTTCTGCGGCTGTAAAGATTCCTGTACATTCCATAACTATATCGACCTTTAATTGTTTCCAAGGAAGCTTTGTAGGGTCTTTTTCAGATAAACTTTTGATTTTTTGACCACCAACTAAAATGTAATCGCCACTAGTTTTAACTTCCATATTCAATTTTCCATGGACAGAATCATATTGTAATAAATGTGCGTTTTCTTCCAAAGGTGTCAAGTCATTAACCGCGACAAATTCAATGTCTTTGCGCCCAGATTCCAAAGCAGAACGTAAAACCAGACGACCAATACGACCAAAACCGTTAATAGCTACACGAATTTTTTTCATTTTTTATCCTTTCTTTCTGTATAACGATATTTATATTGTATCACGATAATGTATAACTTGCAAAAGGTAAAAACGCTTTTATAATAGGAATTATGAACACAAAAGCAATTATTATCACAGGTCCAACCGCTTCGGGCAAATCTGATTTTGCTCATAAATTGGCTTTGCGAATAAACGGTGCGATTATAAATTGTGATAGTGTGCAAATCTATTCGGGTATTGAAAATATATCTGCTTCACCATTTGCTGAAAAAACATTATCAGATAATATAGACGGTGTTCCTTATAAATTATTTTCAATCTTGCCATTAAACAAACATATTAGCGTGGCTGATTATTTAGAACTTGCACGCAAAGCGATGGATGAAGTTATCGCGATGGGCAAAACACCAATTTTTGTTGGTGGAACAGGGTATTATATAAATGTGCTTTTGAACGGAATATCTTCTATACCAGAAATAAGTGAAGATGTCAGAAATCGCGCAAGAGAGATGGTAAAACACAATATTGATTCTGTGTATAAATTATTGCCTGATGTTGTTTACAAAGATCCACAACGTGTCGCACGTGCTTTGGAAGTATTCTTGGAAACTGGAAAAACATTATCAGAATGGCAAAAGCAACCACGCAGCGGTGCACTTGTTCCAGATGCTTTTAAAATTTTGGTTTTGCCAGAACGTGAAGTTTTGTTAAATCGTATTGCTAGACGTATTCCAGAAATGATAAATGGTGGCGCATTAGATGAAGCAAAAAATATAATTAATAAAAAATTTGATGAAACGCGTGCTATCGGTGCAGAACAATTATGCAAAATGTTGCGTGGCGAGATATCAAAAGATATGGCAATTGAAAACTGGACAACAAAAACAAATCAATATGCTAAACGTCAACGCACTTGGTTTCGCGGACAATATAATGCGGATGTCATAATAGACCGTATTCCCACAGACGATGATGTTAATGGGATAATTAATCAAATATCATAATTTTTTATCCAAGATTTTTTGATAAGCAATTTGAGTGCTTTTATCCAAACCGATTTTGCGCATTTTTTTACGCACACGGACAAGCCCATCAAATTCTGATTTTGTATCAGAATAGCGCGCCCATTCCCAATCTATGATGCCAGTTATTTGCATAGTTTTTGGGTCAATTAAAATATTGCTGCACATGTCACCATGATTCCAAGAATATCCTGATTGGGTTGGGACTGTTTTCAAATCTTCAATTTCTTTTGGATTTGCAAAAGATTTTTTATATATAAATTCAGCCAACTGTTTGCTGATTTGGTTTTGATATTTTTTTATTTTCCATGTCGGAATATTGATTAATAGTGTTCCAGGTATTCTGTCAGTTTTATAAAAAACAAACCCATTGGCATTAAAAAAGTCAATATCAGGTATTTGTATAGAACAAAAAGGGCGTATTGCATCTGTCACGCGTTTTTCATATCGAAATCTGGTAAATTCTTTTGCTTCACTAACGTGTTTGCGAACTTTAAAAGTGTCATTATCAATGATAAAAACAAGAGAACCCCCACCTTTGGCAAGACGCATTTTTTTGAAATTTAAATCAGAACGAGCGCTTTTTAACGCGTTTAATTTACGTCTGTAATCAAAAAGAACGACCCTGCGTAAGTAAATCCGCCATTTTTTTACAGGGATTAAGGCGAAAAATCTGTCACTTAACTCAAATAATAATTTCCACATAGCATATAAATGATTATTGAAAAAATAAAAAAAAACAAGTATTTTATGATTATGTTTAAAAATGGTGATGTTGTAAAAGTTTTAATTCCTAATGTCATAAACAGCGGTTATGACTATCGTTTGACTGAAAACGCAGATATTGGTGACTTTGTTCGGGTGACTGTCATGAACAAACAATATATCGGCGTGATTGTCGGTTTGGGCGATAGTAATTTGGATGCAAGCAAAATAAAATCAATTTTAGAAGTGTGTACTTTTGGTAAAATGTCTAAATCAGATATAGATTGGATATACAAAATGTCTGAATGGACATTAATGGCACCAGGCGCAGTATTGCGATTAATCTTAAATGTTCCTGATGCGTTTAACCCGGTACCTTGTGAACAATTATACAATTATAATTTTGATAGTATTTGCAAAATGACAGAGGCTCGACAAAGTGTTGCTGATGCTTTTGAATCTAATGATAACGACGCGATGTCTGTGAATGATATTATAAATATTGCGCACGTTAGCAATAGTGTTGTTAAAACTATGATAAAAAATGGGATACTGGTTTCATCTGAAACACGCGAAAAATCCAAAGATAGTTTTGTGTATAAATATTATGATACAGGCTCGGTCGTGTTGAATGACGAACAACAGTCGGCTGCTGATACAATTGCGAAAGCTATCAACCAAGATGAATTTTCTGTGCATTTATTAGATGGAATAACTGGTTCTGGAAAAACACAGGTGTATTTTGATGCGACTTTGCGCGCATATAACGTTGGAAAAAGCGTGTTGTTGATGATGCCTGAAATAGCTTTAACGGCACAATTTATGGACAGGTTTAAGCAAAGATTTGGTAATCCACCGGTTGTTTGGCACAGCAATTTAACATCAGCGCGCAGACGTGATATTTGGCGTGGCGTTGCACGTGGTGATATAAAAATTGTTGTCGGAACTCGCAGCGCTTTATTTTTACCGTGGCAAAATCTTGGGCTGATAGTTGTGGATGAAGAACATGATACTTCGTACAAACAAGAAGATATGGGAAATTATCATGCACGTGACATGGCAATATTACGTGCCAAAATTGCGAATTTTCCGATTGTATTGGCCAGTGCTACTCCATCAGTTGAAACTTTGTATAATGTAAGTTTGGGTAAATATAAACGTTTGCGTTTGACGTCGCGGTACGGTGGTGCGCAAATGCCAACTATTGAAACAATAGATATGCGCAATACCCATCCAGAAACATACAAAATACCGAATAATGATGAAGAAATTGCTGGAAATTTATCGCCACAGTTATGCGATGAAATTCGTGAAACTTTGACCAAGCATAATCAAGTAATGTTATTTATTAATCGTCGTGGTTTTGCACCAATAATTCAATGTAAAAAATGTGGTTGGGTTGCAGAATGTCCTGATTGTTCTGTCGGATTTAATTATCACAAAAATTTAAATAAAATGGTCTGTCATATGTGTGGCAAAATGAAACCGCTTCCTGATAAGTGTCCACAATGTGGTAATTTAGTTTCTATGCGTGGGGCAGGTTTGGAAAAAATAGAACAAGAAATATCTGTAAAATTTCCAAATGCAAAAACTGCATTGGTGTCGTCTGATACAATTACTTCACGTGAATCTTTGCAAAGATTGGTTCATAAAATGGAAACCGGTGAAATAGATATTGTTATTGGAACTCAGATTTTAGCCAAAGGGCATCATTTTCCAAATCTTACTTTGGTCGGTGTAGTTGATGCAGATATGGGATTATTTGGAACAGATTTTCGCGCTGGTGAACATACTTTTCAACAATTGTTTCAAGTCGCGGGTCGTGCAGGACGTGGTGCTTTTCCTGGGCGTGTATTGTTGCAAACTTATCAGCCCGAACATCCAGTTATTCGTGCAATTTGTGCCGGTAATCGGGATGAGTTTATGGGGCAAGACATGGAATCAAGACGTGCTGCCAAAATGCCACCTTTTGGACAATTAATAGCGGTAATCGTTGAAAGCGATAAAGAAACAACACTTAAAAAATATTGTGAGCAATTGGCAAATGCTGCACCACAATTAAACGGTGGAAAAATTATGGGTCCAATTCCAGCACAGATATATCAGATAAGAAATTGGTATCGTATGCGTTTTTTGGTATCAGGTGATGCGCGTGCGAATTTACAACCAGTTGTTCGTAATTGGATAAACAAAATAAAACAACCTGTGAATACACGTGTAAAAATAGATGTCAACCCACAAAGCTTTATGTGAAAACAATTGACGGCATAAGAAAAAATATGCTATAAGCCAATCATAGGAAGGAGAAAAAGATGAAACTTTTTTATATTTTGCCGATTTTATTGGGGCTGTGTGCCTGTGAAGAAAAACCGATTTATACTTTAAAACAGGCTGTTTGCAATGATGAAAAGGTGGGTATAGAAATTCACAAGGATTATGCTGTCGTTATATCTGAAGATACGAAACATCATCTTGATTTGAAAAGACAATTTTTTTATGAAGATGATGAAGTACCTGCTATGAACGTATATGGGGATGATTTGGCAATTTATACAAATTCTTCTCAGACTGGTATAGATGTCTTTTACAATAATGCAGAATGTTATTTTGATTCATTTGATTCGTTAACAGTAGATGACAAAAAGTATAAAGTTTTATCAAAAACAAAACGCATAGATGAAAAAGTAATACAAAAAATATTCGCTTTGCAATCAATTGATGTTGTAGACAGTATGTTTGACGGCAAAGAAGCACTAAGCAACGACGGTTCATTTTGTTGGAAAGTTCCATCTGGTTCTGTTAATCCACAAATGGATAAAATGCAAAGTTGTGAAGATGCAGGTTTAACCAAAACAGGCGAATGGGCTGTGCGTTTTCCTTATGGAACAGTCAAAGGTGAATCTAAATGTGGCAGTTTAAGTTGGGACGAATATGAAAAGATGAAATCAAATACTGATACATATGTCCAAGCTTTAAACACAGAAGGTGATTGTTGGTGCAAAGCAAATGGGTTGTATAAATCTATGACGGACAAAACTACAAAAATAATGTTTGATAAATCTGATTGGGTGCTGCGTGGTAATTTTAAATGCAATATGTGTCCGATTTTTTGCAGCGGCAAAGTTATGTATGATTCTGATTTCAGATTTATGTCATTCTTTACTGACAGGGCTTTGTATCATGCCGCAGAACGGGGTAATTTAGAGACTGTTCAAGAATTGGTTAACCAAGGATACGATGTTAATTATGTTTGTACAAATCCTTGCAAAGGATGGACACCTGTTATGATTGCTGCTGCGGAAGGGCATCTAGACGTTGTTAAATTTTTGTTAGACAAAGGCGCAAATCCAAACGCGCAAAATAGATATGGCAGAACTGCTATATCGTTTGCAATTAATTATAAATTTAAACCTATTGTTGAAGCGTTGCTAAATCATGGCGCTGACCCAACTATAATAAGTCGGGATACAGATAAACCAAATTCAGGTATGGCCGGGGCGCTTATAAAATCTATATCAAATTCAGATTCTTATGAAATTCTTAAAATGTTGGTACACAGAACAGGTAATGTAAACTTTGAATTCTGGGGTTATACACCTTTGATGATGGCTGTTGTGTATGATGATTATGATTTTACTAAATATTTACTAGAAAATGGTGCTGATGTTAATCATACAAAAACCGTAAAACAAGAAGACGGCACTGTGATAGAATACAAGATAAAGGGAAAATCTGAAGAATTACAAAATTTGATTGATTCTTATGCTGGAAAAGATACAACAAATGATACTGGGGATACAGATACAAAAAAAGACACACCGAAATTGCAATTAAAACCAGATGGAATAACTGTTGCAACTGTACTTAATATGGATAATTCATGCTATGCGTATGAAAATGGCGCATGGGCAAAAAATGAAGATAATAATAAATGTTCATGGCTAAGTGCGGGACATTGGGAAGTGATTTTTGAAGATGGAAAAATTTTTGGAACATCAAGATGTGCAACTAATACGAATAAAAGCGATTTTTTAAACGGCGATATGGGACAGTATTGTTGGTGCGGATATAGTGTGATTACTTCTAATATAAAAAAGCCAGCAACAGAATGGGAATTTGTAGACGATTTGAATTCTGCGACTGAATGTGAAACTGGTTGTGCGCTTCGTTGTGTCAAAGATATGCCAGAATCCATAGATTCTTTGCGCATTTCTTTGTTTGGTGCGCTTGAAGATATGACAGGTGTTCTGACAAAAGGTATGAAAGGCATGGTAGATGGTATGGAAGCCGTTATGAAAGATACGGAAGACAAATGATACAAAAAACGCCCCAAAAATATTTTGGGATTATAGTTATTAAACAACTTCGGTGACCGCGCGTAATGTTCCATCCCTAGATAATTGAACAACGCGGATTTTCTTTTTCATTTCTTCTATTAATTCGCCACGATCATATGCAGGCTGTGTGTGTAAAATTCTGTCTGCGAATGCGGCATAGGCAGCTTCTGCACTTTCTGCGTGGATTGTAGTGTAAAAATGGTCGTGTCCTGTACCCAACATTTCCCACAACACAGCTGCATTATCAGTTGATATTTCACCGCCAATAATTACATCTGGTGTCATACGAACAACCAAATCAAGCAACCTAGCATAATTAAAATCGTTCGATTGTTCAGTTCTAGACAGCACAAAATGAACCCGATTCTTTTGAGGAACACGTATTTCGCGAGCATCTTCAACAGTAATAACACGACTGTTTTGGTCAATTAGTGTCAACATATGATTCAAAAACGTTGTTTTACCAGTTGATGTAGCACCACTTATCAAAATAGGGCTGCCATCATTAATTGCCCCCATTAATCTATCGTACGGATCATCAGGACGATTCGATTCGCGTGGTTTAACTTTTAATAATTTTTTTCCGCGTTCCAGATGATAGTTTCCAAAATTAGTTTCTTTTACGCCACCACCACGTATATTAAGAGCGACACCGCCTGTGACATCGCGTTCATCATATTGAACATTTGGACCGGCAATCGCCGAAAACCTGTGGTTTCCAGGTAAAGTAGCATATACAACTGGAATCCCATGTATCGGGTCAAAAGGGCGTTCGTAAATATTTGCAACGGTATGAATTAAATCTACCAGATATTCCTTGGTTAATATTTCTGAATTATAAGAAACCCAAGGAACGCGCCCGCCATTAAGGCGCATCCAAACCTCACCAGCATGATTTATCGCGATTTCTTCAACAAAAGAAGGCGAATAAAATTCTTCCAAAGGTTTTAATAAAGATTCTAAAACTATATTAGTCATTATTTATATAATATCATAAATCGTGGCTTGAATCAAAAAAGTTTATTTGCTAGAATGAAAAAAAGTAAAAGGGAAAAAGAAATGAAAAAATCCTTGTTTTATCTTTTATCTGCCGGATTGATGCTGACTGCATGCGGTTCGGACAATGGCGGTTTTTACGGCAAAGTCACGTCAGAAGTGTATAATGAAACCACAAAAGAATACATCACAGACGAAAATGAATATTCAGAAATCGATTCGTATCAGCCTAAAACAATGGCTGAACGCGAAGCGGCTTCGAATCGATGGAATACTGCTCGTAAAGAAACCAGATGGCAAGAATACAAAGGAACAATGGTGCGTGTCGAAATATTACTTGGTGATACAGAGGTTCGCGAAATGCGTCTTCGCTTGATGCAAAATGCTGATGGCAAAGATGTAGATGCAGATATGCGTACTGTTTTGGCACGTGTCGCTGACTACGAAATGAAGAGAGTGTGTGGTCGCAATGCGGAAAGTATTGTGATTGTTTATGACCAGCCTTCGTTTGAAGTGATGCGTCCTACGTCTTTCTTTGATTATCGTGTTGAATCCGAAGGCGCGACAATGCGTGAATATGGATTCAGATGTGTTTACAACCAATAAAAACAAACCAAAGGGGTAAAAAATGAAAAAAATATTGGGTATAGTCGCTATGTGTGGTGCAGTAGCTTTGGCTGGCTGTGACAAAGGCGCAAAAAATGGCGATACAGTTGTTATCGATTTTGCTGGATTTTTGGGCGAAGAACAATTTGCTGGCGGTACAGCAGAAAATTATCCATTAAAATTGGGTAGTGGCACATTTGTACCAGGCTTTGAAGATCAATTGGTTGGCGCAAAAGTTGGCGAAAGTCGCGATGTTAACATCACTTTCCCAGAAGACTATGCAGCTAAGAACTTGGCTGGCAAAGAAGTAGTTTTCAAAGTGACAGTCAAAGAAATTCAAAAATAATGAATTTAAAACAAAAAAACCGCCGAAATGGCGGTTTTTTATATTGCTTTGATAAATATTTTTGCCTTGTTTGCGGCATCTATTACCGCTTTTTTATCAATAACGAAACAAGTTTTTGCGTTAACAATGATTCCATGCAGTTTTGCTGCCGCGACTGCGCGTACAGTATCTACACCTATGGCAGGAATATCTATGCGCAAATCTTGACCAGGCTTAGTCATCTTGGCGAAAACGCCACCGCTTTTACGTTTGTTTTTGCGCATTTCTACGACACGTTCCAGCATGCGCGCAGTACCTTCTGCGGCTTCGACCGCGATAACTTGTTTATCCACCACCACAGAAGCACCAATATCTTCTGTTCCGATAGTATGTGAAACCTGGATAGCACGTTCAATATCGTTTGTATCTGATTTAGATGGTTTTGTTTTCGTTTGAATACCAGGTTTTTCAAAAGTTAATTCTGGCGCCAAATCTTGGGCAGCAACAATTTCGTACCCGCGCTTTTCCAACGCTTTGTTAAATGCAACAGCCATAGAATCATACCCCCGTTGATGTTTTAGAACACTTAATAATACAGACAAAGACCACAAATCTGGGCGGATATCAGACAAATTTATATGTCCCAAAGCCCCAACAAAAACCAATTTATGTATACCGCGCTTTTTACATTCGCGTGCAGCACGTCCCGCGCCCCCCAAACGAATAACCAAATCTGGATTCAGTTTTGGGTCATAAAAGTTTTTAAGTCCGATAACATAAACTTCCCATCCGTTTTTACGCAAAGCATCGCGTGCCAAAAACGGCAACGCCAACGCGCCACAAAACAAAGCAACTTTTTTATCTGTATCTTTTTGCATATTTATATGATAGATTTAAAACAGATTGGAATCAAGACAGAATTTATGTTAAGATAAAAGCATGTTGATAAAGAAATGTCCTTTTTTAAATATTTGTGGTGGATGTAAATATGATTTTACAGACGATAAATACCACGCAAATAAATTATCCGAATTGCCAAAACTAAAATATACAGATGATGCAATATGGGCTGGGGCAGGTTTACGTCGTCGTGCTGATTTTGCTTTTAATTCTGGGCATTTTGGTTTTTTTAAGAAACAGACTAAGGATATAATAGATATCACACATTGTCCGAATTTGGTTAATGAAATAAATGAAATTTTACCATTTGTTGCGAAATTACCATGGGCGTGCGCGGGTAGTGCGCTGATAACAAAATGTGAAAATGGAATTGATATAGTTATTGATTCTGTTGTCCCGCATTTTAGTGCAGAATTTAAAACAGCGGTTGAAAAATTACCGCCACAAATAATACGATTTGTATGGAACGATGTTGTTATTAGAAAATACACAGAACCAGAAATTAAATTTAATGATAAAATGTTAAATTATCCGCCACACGCGTTTTTGCAGCCAACAATTGAAACAGAACAAATTTTGCGTGATTTGGTTGTTAAATCTACGGGAACTGCGAAACGTGTCGCAGATTTGTTTTGTGGGCTGGGTAATTTTACTTTTGCAACCAAGGCAACTGGTTTTGATGTATTTGGAAATGGGATTAAACGAGATTTGTTTAAAAAGCCATTAACCACAAAACAGTTAAATAATTACGAAGTTGTGATAATGGACCCGCCACGTGCTGGTGCGATTGAACAGTCCAAAGAATTGGCTAAATCAGACGTGAAAAAGATTATATATGTATCGTGCAATCCAAATACTTTTAATCGGGATAGGGCGATATTGGAACGCGGTGGATATAAAATAAAAACTTTGATACCAGTTGATCAATTTGTTGGTTCTGCGCATTGGGAATTATTTAGTATATTTGAAAAAGAACAATAATTCATTATTGCGATTTTGAATTATAAAAAATTCTTTACATAAACATTTAATTTATACTAACATGAATTTGTCAGGAAGAGTTTTTCTGATGGGGTGTCGAAACCCGTTTGATGTTCGTCTTGGATTAAGACGTAAAAATCTCCAGCCCAAATTGGTTGGAGGGACGCGAATAATGCAAAGCAAAATAAGCGCACAATTTAACATCAAATTGTTTCGAACCTCCAACCGCCCTGATTTTTCGGCGGTTAATTTATTTTAACGCAAAGGGGGATGTATGAGACGTTTATTAACCAGATTTTTCACATGTATGATTGTGTGTGTGGGATTGTTTATTAGTCATACCCACGATGCGTTGGCAAGGCAACCTGATGGAGGTTCTATTGGTTATTTAAATTATAGCTGCGGAAGGGGAACGGGTGCAGCACCAACCTGTGTAGAGTGTTCTTCGGGTTGCACAGTACTAGCAAACATTTGTACACCACCAAGTGGTGAAACATTTATTGGTTGGAAAAAAAACATGACTGGTACAATATATCAACCTGGTGATACCATAAATGCCTCTGGAGGCGAACCCATAGGGGGATGCGATGGAGAATTATTCTCTTTTGGTTGGGCACTTACCGCACAATATGAACCTGCTGGTGCTACATATACCGTCACGTATTCTTGCAACGGTGGAACTGGAACAGCACCAAGCAACGAAACCGCCACAGAAAACCAATCATTTACCCCAGCATCAAATACTTGCACCAAAAATGGTTATGCTTTTACTGGTTGGGCGGTAAGTGGGACAAATGATATAAAACAGGCTGGGACAGCGTTTACATGGAATTATGATGCGGATAAAACCTTTTCTGCCCAATGGACACCAACCTATACCGTCACGTATTCTTGCAACGGTGGAACTGGAACAGCACCATCCAGTGCAACTGTGGCGTCTGGCACATCATTTACTCCGGCGGCGAATACTTGCACAGCACCATCTGGATACAGCGGTTTTTCTGGTTGGGCGGTAAGTGGGACAAATGATGTAAAGCCGGCGGGAACAGCGTTTAC
>CAMZIQ010000012.1 GCA_947307295.1 uncultured Pseudomonadota bacterium | reverse complement strand
TTCCCTTCGCCCGCACCAATGTAGTTTTACCGTAAATCTGGCATTTTGACCGAATTTTTTGTTAATAATATGGATTGTTTGTATATTGTTCTCTACGGTGTTTTAATTGTGTTGTTACACATAACTCAGAAAATAAAATTACTTGTTTATGATATAAGAAACACCCTTGGTGCATTATCGTGCAGCTTTTTGTCTTGCACTGTTATATTATATCATTAAATCAAACCAGAACAAAAACCGGTGATTGCACACCGGTTTATACCTTTAATAACGTTGTTTGATATCTTCAAATCTTGTTTTCCAAGCGTTTAATTGTTTTGATTTAATTTTAATTTTTTTATTTCGTAATTGTTTTAAAATATTGTCTAAATAAATCCAATCGGCACCGCTTAATTTACCGCAATAATTCTTAAAAAAAGTATTTATTGCATAATAAAGACTGTCAATTGTTTCTTGATTTTTTGACACAGTTGGGTTGTAATAATCGTGAGTTGCTTTTCTTTTTTCATTCATATTTCACCCCTTTGGTTGTATGAACTAATTTTCTAGTGGTATCTGCAATAATTGTTCCGGAAAAATCAAATCAGGATTATTAATATTGTTTCTTTCCGCTATCATTGTGAATAATATACCGCGACGCAAAAAATTACGCGCGATTATCCACAAACAATCTCCACGGCGAACCGTGTAGAAAGTATTGTCATCACCTGTCATTTCAGGCATAACAAATTTGTGTTCTATATTAGCAATCGTTGTACCTTCGCCATCATGAAGACGAATATTTAATTTATATTCTTTGCCACTTTCTAATTTACCAATATCTGCACCCAAACCATAATTTTTATAATCAGATACCCGTGCAAAGCCCAAATATTTGTCATTCAAAGATAAAGACACACGCAATCTTGGTAATGCACGTCCAGTCACAATCATACGACCTGTGTCTAAATAATCTATTTTTGATACAACCAAATCACCATCCATCAATTCTGGCGCCTGCATAACTTTGCTACCGTTCTTGGTCATCAATAACGAAACAGAATTTTTATATCCGTGTTCAGAAACATAGACAAAAACAGAATCTTCCGATTTGATATTTTTATCTGCATCAATCAACGATATAACATAATTACCAGGTTTCAAAGCATCTGTCGGTGCGTAAACAAATTCACCGCTTTTATTAGTATGTTTGGTGGCAACGATTTTTTTATTTATCACAACAGAAATATTAGATTCGCGAACATTGCGACCAGCAATCATAATATTGCCTGTTTTTTCAATTCTTACCAAATCAAACGAAGGAGTATTATATTGTTTTGCCACAGGTTTTACAATTGGTTCTGGTACAGCAGGTGTGATAACTTTTACCGGCGCATTGATTTTAAATAACATAATAAATACCGCCAAAAGCAACACTATCAAAGCACACAATATCGGAAACCAATAAGATTTTAAAACCTTTTTGTTTCTTATGCGTTTTTCTGATTTTTCAGCTTTTACAGGTTTGCTTTCTGAATCATTTTTATTAAACACATTAAATCTTTTTAAAAAATTACGTGTAAATCTGCGACGATTATCCAGCCAAGATTGCTGACGATCAATTGCACCGTCAATTAAATCATCTGTTGAACGTTTAGTTTTTCCAATATTATTATTTGCCATATCATAATTCCTTTGTCTTTGACAAAAGTATTCCAAAAAATATTTATTTGTCAATCTATTTGTGATATAATCTACAAAGATAGATAAAAATAGGGGGGGATTAAATTGGCAACTAAGAAAATAGGTATTATGACAACCGGGGGCGACTGTTCCGGTCTTAACACAGTAATCCAACGTGTAGTTGATGGCTGTGTTCGCCGTAAATGGCGTATTGTGGGTATCAAAGATGGAACAGATGGATTATATGAAAACCCTGCACAAACCATAGATTTAAGTGACGAAACGTTTAGATTTGCTTCCGCACACCTAGCAGGCAGCATTTTATCCAATGGGAACGCAGGAACAACTAATTTTGAATATTTTGCACGTACTGGGAAACTGGCTACTTTTAATAAAAGATTACAAAAATCTTTAAAAGATTTAGATTTGGATGCGATGGTTTTAATTGGTGGAAACGGAAGTTTATCTTTGGCTCATTTGCACAGTGAAATCTACAGCAATTTACAATTAGTATGTATTCCAAAAACAATTGATATGGACGTACCTTTGACAGACAACACTATTGGATTTGATACAGCGGTACAACAACTGGTTTCTTATTGTGATCAATTATTATTAACCGCGCGCAGTCATCATCGTTGGTTCATAGTTCAAACAATGGGACGCGATTGTGGACAATTGGCTTTGCATGCAGGCGTGGCTATCGCTGCTGATGCGATTTTAATTCCAGAAATTAAATTTGATATAGATAATTTGGTAAAACATATCAAACAATCTAAGCGCGATTATGGTATTATCATGGTATCCGAAGGAATTTCAATTCGTGGACATTCTGGAAAGCCAGCAGATATGGTTTCACGTAAACTAACTGCTGCAAATATCGCGAACAGAACCGCTTTTCCAGAACATATTCAAAGGGCAGGTGACACAGTCGCCACAGACAGAATTTTGGCGGCTGGTTTTGCCGATACTGCATTAAAAGCGATTGAATCAGGCGAAACATTTGTAATGACAACCATCCAAAACGGAGAATACAAAACAATATCACTAGATGAGTTTTTCAAAGCTGGAAAACAGCAAAAAGACCCACATATTATTGGGGCAATGACATCAAACGCTTATGTAGAGCCAGATAACATATTGCTTCAAATTGCGACAGATATGGGTATTTATATCGGTGAAAAACGGAAATAAAAAAACTGGGCAAACGCCCAGTTTTATTTTATATATTGTTGCAATTATGCAATTCTTTCTTTATTGCATTTAACAAATTAGTAGCATCTGCATATAACGAACTAGCCCGTTTATCAAGTCTTTTACCAGGTCTCACAATTTCATATTCGCAAATATCAACACCAGGTTTAAAACTTTCACCTATGACATATACTTTATCCCCAGTTTTTGCATCTTCAAGAAATCTAGGCACCAATCTTATATCATTATATGCCACCACAAAATGACCCCATGAACGATTATGCAAATCTATATAAAGGGCGTTTTCAACTTTTTTAATTTTTACAATAACTGATTTTTCAGCTTTTGGTTTAATTACTTTTGCCATAAACATCTCCTTTGACAGATTATACAGTTACACAAAATCGCCAGAAAAGCAATAAAAAACACCCGGCTTATTATTTTATTCCAAACCAAACTTTGAACAAAACAAACAAACCTAATAATATTCCCAATACAAAAGTTAAAATTTTCATTGTTTTATTTCCTGTAAAAAACAACGCATTAATCAATACAACACCAATAATAATTGGTCCAAAAACAATCAATATCGACAAAACATAAGATGACAATGATTTTATCCTTATAACACACGTCATTATAACATAAAAAGATTTTCTATACAAACAAAAAACCGGGCTTTTGCCCGGCTTTTTGTTAAGGAAAGAATTTTTATTTCTTTTCAGAAAAATCTGCATCAGTTGCATCTTTGTTTTCACCAGATTCAGATTTATTTTCTTCTTGTTTTTGTGCTTCTTGGGCAGCCTTGTAAACTGCTTCACCCAATTTCATTGCCTTTTCTGTCAACGCATCTGTTTTTGCTTTCAAAGATTCAACGGTTGCTTCTGCCTTGGCTAATTCATCAGACAATTCTTTCTTAGCCGTTTCGATTGCTTCGCGTTCTTCGGCACTAATCTTATCACCGTGTTCTTTTAGTGATTTTTCAATGCTAAATACTGCTGTTTCAGCGGTATTTTTTGCTTCGGCTAATTCTTTTTTCTTTTTGTCGCTTTCAGCATTAGCAGCAGCTTCATCAACCATACGTTTGATTTCATCTTCCGACAGACCACCGTCAGACTTAATAGAGATAGCCTGTTCTTTGCCAGTACCTTTATCTTTTGCAGACACATGAACAATACCATTAGCATCTATATCAAAAGACACTTCGATTTGCGGCATTCCGCGTGGGGCAGGTGCAATACCTTCTAAATTAAATTGACCAAGCAATTTGTTATCTGCCGCCATATCACGTTCACCCTGGAACACACGAATTGTCACAGCCGATTGATTATCTTCGGCCGTAGAAAAGATTTGAGATTTCTTGGTTGGGATTGTTGTATTTCTATCAATCAATCTTGTAAATACACCACCCAAAGTTTCAATTCCAAGTGACAACGGTGTCACATCCAACAATAAAACATCTTTGACTTCGCCTTTTAAAACACCACCTTGGATAGCAGCACCCATTGCAACCACTTCGTCTGGATTAACGCCTTTGTGTGGTTCACGACCAAAGAATTCTTTGACTGTTTCTGCAACCTTTGGCATACGTGTCTGACCACCAACCAAGATAACTTCGTTTATTTGAGATACTGTCAAACCCGCATCTTTCAAAGCTTTTTTGCATGGTTCGATTGTCTTTTCAATCAAATCAGCCACCAAAGATTCCAATTTTGCACGTGTCAAAGTAGTATTGAAATGTTTTGGACCTGTGGCATCTGCTGTTAAATATGGCAAATTAATTTCTGTTGATGTCTTAGAAGACAATTCAATCTTTGCCTTTTCAGCAGCTTCTTTTAATCTTTGCAAAGCCAACTTATCACCGGTTAAATCGATACCTGTTTGAGCCCTGAATTCTTCAATTAAATATTTCAAAACGCGTGCATCAAAATCAGAACCGCCCAATGCAGTATCACCATTTGTAGATTTAACTTCGAATACACCATCTATGATTTCCAAAATAGACACATCAAACGTTCCACCACCCAAATCATAAACCGCAATAATACCGTCTTTGTCTTTATCCAAACCATACGCCAACGCAGCAGCTGTTGGTTCATTAACAATACGCAACACGTTCAAACCTGCAATACGACCAGCATCTTTGGTTGCTTGACGTTGAGAATCATTAAAATACGCAGGAACAGTAATAACAGCATCTGTTATTGTTTCGCCCAAATAACTTTCCGCGTCTTTCTTTAATTTAGATAAAATCATAGCAGATATTTGAGAAGGGGCGTATTTTTTACCATTCATTTCAACCCATGCATCTCCGTTATCGCCCGCAACAATTTTATACGGAACGCGTTTTTCAATTTCTTTTACCGCAGGACTGTCAAAACGCAATCCCATAAGGCGTTTAATTTCATAAATAGTGTTTTCAGGATTTGTGACAGCCTGATTCTTTGCAGTAATACCCACCAATTGTTCACCATTATTCGTGATAGCGACCACAGATGGGGTAGTACGCTGTCCTTCGCTGTTTTCGATAATTTTTGGATCATTTCCGTCCATAAAAGCCATAGCGGAATTTGTTGTTCCAAGGTCAATACCTAATACTTTTGCCATATTTAAAGCCTCCTTAAAAGTTTTGCTTAATGGCAATATAGTTATTAAAGATATGATTTCAAGGGGGTAAAACCAAAAATATTACATGGTTTTTATTCTCACATATTTGACTTTATCGCATTTGCATAATATGATACAGGAAAGGTTTGATAATGAAAATTCTTTTTATGCGTCACGGCGAAAGCAAATCTCAAGCAAAACAAATTGAAAAGACAACGCCAGATTCCGTAAATGTATTAACAGATACAGGAATTGAACAAGTTAAAAAAGCAGCTTCCGATTTTCAAGATAAAATAGATGCGGTTTACGCTTCACCATACGTACGAACCCAATTAACTGCACAACTATTCTTGAAACATTTAAATTTAGACATTCCTATCATTACTGACAACAGATTGCGTGAAATAGACTATGGTATTTTCGGTATAGAAGACAAAAAGAATCCCGAAATGATACACGTTGCAACAGAACAAATCAAAGGTAATTATGAAATTCGTTTTGGACGATTTGGTGAAAACAAACGTGAAATAGTCACACGTTTTTTTAATTTTTTGACAGATATTTTTAATAAATATTCTTCAAACGATTCTATTTTAGCCGTCACACATGGTCGTGCCATCTCTATCGTCATAGCAGAAATTTGTATGACAAACAACATGCCCATAGAACTCGCCAGTACAAAAAACGCACAAATCAAAGAAATAGAATTAACAGAACAAACAATTTCAAATATTATCAAACATATTGAAAAAATAAATTCAAAATAACACTAAAAAACCACCCAAATGGGTGGTTAAATTTTTTATAACAAACAAAGATATTATTTCTTTGCTGGGGCAGCTTTTGCAGCAGGTGCAGCGGCAGCTGGTGCAGCAGCTTTCTTTGTATCTGCTTCTTCTGGCATTTTACCACCGATTGTAGCAAAAGCCAAATCTGCCATATGCAATCCCAATTCGATACCTTTTGGTAATACCAAATCAGAACCGTGAATTGTATCGCCAATTGTCACATCTGCCAAATCAATTGTGATTTTTTCAGGCATATCCGCAACCAAACCACGCAATGCAACCTTACGAACAGCAAAGTTCAAAACGCCGCCCAGTTTGATACCTTTGGAAATATCAGCATTGATAACTTCCACAGGAACAACGACATGTACCGGTTCTTTAACATTAATACGTTTAAAGTCTACATGAACAACTTTGTCAGATACTGGATGATATTGAATATCCATCAACATAGCATCTTCTTTTTTGCCACCGACCATAATTTCAAACAATTTTGTTCGCAAAGATGGTGTTCCCAACAACATATTAAAATCGTGTCCGTTTAATTCGATAGACACAGGTTCTTTCTTTTCGCCATAAATTACAGCAGGGATATTTGCATTCTTGCGAACTGCACGTGCGGCCCCCTTGCCAGCAACTTTGCGAATTTCAGCTTTTAATTCAATAGCCATTTTTTATCCTTTTAATAGCATTTGTTTATTTGTTTGCGCGACCTCCAAGGGTGTCGAGCAGGGCATATTATGTACCAAAATATTCGAAAAATCAAGAGATTTATTCGCGTTCACCAAAAGTTTTTTTGTAATAATCAATCATTGCAGCCTGGTGTTGTGGTAATCCAAATTTGTTTTGCATATCTCGCAACTGTGCAGACATTGTCAAATTATCCACTAAAACAAATTTATCTTTTTCTTCTGTTTGTTCTAACAATACAACATCGCTTGGACGCGGGAACGGATACCACTTTTCTCTGATAAGAATGTGTACGTAATGCCAACAATTTTCTGGTCTGGGGACTGGTTTAAAGACACAAAACAAATCGTCACCATAGTATCTGCTTACCACAGCAGGCATAACCACTTCGCCTTTGTGATTTTTATATTCTTTATTATCCGCGGTTGGGCAATGTTTTTTTGCCGAAAAACCGCAATATGATGGCCACAAACCATATTTGCTAATATTATAATGATTCAATAAATTCCAACTATTTTCCATAGTGGTCAAATTCATTATATATTTTTCATAACGCACCAAAAGCCTATCTCCAACAGTTGCTAATTGTTCAGCAGACTCTACAAAAGATGTGTCAAAATCTCCGTTGGCTAAACCCATATGATATTTATACACAGGCGCCGAATGAAACTTGCAATGTTCCACCGACATTACCTGGCCAACAGAATATCGATTTCCAAGATCAAAATAATCCTGGATGCCACAGAATTCATGATTTTCATCAAACGCACCAATTGTTCCATATTTTATTTGTTTGTTTTTTAATAAATCCGTCCAACGTTTGGAAAAATAGTCACCCTGAAGATTAGCGAACGAAACCCATGCATAATTTGGATGCCGCTTACTTTTTTCTATATTAACAACCATAAATAAATTTTTATCATCATTATCCATAATATTTCCCTTTGTTTTCTCAACAAGAAATATCACAAAAAAATATATGATGCAAGTTTTTATGCTAAATTCTATACAAAAACAAAAATCTAGCACGCCCATAAGTTTTATCTTTTGCGACTTCCCAAACATCGTCTATTTTTGGTGTTTGTTGCGTATTTTCAAATTCCCAGATTAAAATAGCGCCGCTTTTGGCAATTTTGCCTAATTTTTTTACAAATAACAACCCCAGACCAAAATCGGCATACGGAGGGTCTATAAAAATCAAATCTGCATTTGCACCAAATTTTGATAACACCGATACAGAATCTGTCATTTCTACGGTTGCAGATTCATTTAAAGAAGCCAGATTTTTTTTGATTGTATCAATCGAACTTTTGGAATTATCAGTAAAAACAACTCTTGAATCATTAAAACGCGATATACATTCCAACCCAAACGCGCCAGAACCAGCAAACACATCCCACACAGTCAAAGGCTTACTCGTATCTAAAACACCGTTCAACATATTAAACAAAGCACCACGCGCCATATTTTGCGTAGGGCGCGCATCAACCGGCAGGCTTAATTTCTTGCCACGGTATTTCCCAGAAATAATTTGCAAATTCGATTTCATAATGTAAAGTGTATCTTATGAATTTTATGAATCAAGCATTTTTATTGGCAAAAAAAGCATATTTACACGATGATGTCCCAATCGGTGCAGTTATCGTTAAAGATAATAAGATCATAGCACGTGGTGAAAACAGGGTGCAAAAATCTAAAAACCCAACTTTGCATGCTGAAATAGTTGCTATAAATAAAGCCTGTAAAAAACTAAATCAAAAGTTTTTGGACGAATGTGATTTGTATGTGACATTAGAACCTTGTGCTATGTGTGCCACAGCGGCTTCTTTTGCACGAATTCGCAATATCTATTTCGCTGCCACAGACGAAAAAGGTGGTGGAATAACAGCTAATGCAAAAGTATTTGAATCTGACAAACATTTATGGAAACCAAATATAATTCAAATGCCAGAATACGCGGATAAATCTGCCCAAATGCTTCGCGATTTTTTTAAACAACATAGAAACAAAAAGGAAACAAAATGACAGAACAGAAAGAAATGATAATAGTTGGTAGAGATGAATATACGTATAAAACCACCACATACAGCATAGTAAAACTGGCTTCAACAGACGCTTATGATCCAACCCCTTATATGGAAATAAAAATTTTTGATTACAATTTCTATAAACAATTTTCTACAATCATGCAACCAGGCTTCTTACTTTTATGGACCCCTGATGATAACAATTGGAAATTATTACAAGAATATTCAAGTCCTAATAATCAATTTGAAATTGCTACTGTTCTGGGAAAAGACAGATCTGGTTATTGGTTAATTTATGGCAACAAAATAGGAAAAACAGTGATACATGATACTAATCAAAAAATATACGGAATTCAACGTGGAGATGAATTATTGTTAAGAAAGTTTCCATCTGCCAGAAATTATGTAATTGTCCACAATATAAACCAAGCACAATTAATTTATCAAAAACAAAAATATGGTCCACAATATATAAAATAAAAAAATCCCGCATTTGCGGGATGTTTTTTAATCTATCAAAGATTTACCTGTCATCTCTTTTGGTTGTTTTATATTCAACAATTTTAATATTGTTGGTGCGATATCACTTAAACCACCGTCACGAACAGACATTTGTTTATCAGATACAAATATAAAGTTTACTGGATTAGTAGTGTGTGAAGTTAATGGAACATTATTAACATCATCCCACATCTGTTCACAATTTCCATGGTCCGCGATTATCAACATAACGCCACCCAAATTCAGAACCGCAGGAACCAATTTTTCCAACTGTTTATTTAAACATTCAACAGCCACAATTGCTGCTTTTTCATTACCAGTATGACCAACCATATCGCCGTTTGCAAAGTTCAACAAAACAACATCAAACTTTGATAGTCTTGGCAACAAAGCCTCTGTAATTTCATTTGCCGACATTTCTGGTTTCATATCAAAAGTTGCAACTGCCGGTGAAGGAATCAAAACTTTTTCTTCCCCATCATAATCAATATTGCGTTCTGCATCCATGAAATAGGTCACATGATTATACTTTTCTGTTTCGGCAATACGCAATTGAGATTTACCATTTTCTGCCAACACATCACCCAAAGTATTTTCTGTTTTAACATCTGGCAAAAGTGCAGGGCAAACTTCATCTAAACCTTCGCCATATTGCGAAAAACACAATATATGACAACCGTTTTCGACAACCTTGCGCATAATTTGACGTGCACGGTCAGAACGATAATTACAGAATAAAAATCCATCACGTGTTGTTAATTTAGTCGGTGTAATAATCGTTGGTTTAATAAATTCATCTGTTTCACCACGCGCATAAGCATTTACCAAGGCTTCATCTATCGTGTTTGCATGATATTCCGCTTCGCCTTTGGATATAGCATCAAAAGCCAACTGTGTTCTATCCATGTTGTTATTTCTGTCCATAGTATAATACCGCCCAGACAATGTTCCAAAAAACACAGAACCATTATCAAAGCCTGACGCGATTTCTTTTTTTATCATATCGATATATTTTTGTGCAGACTGTGGCGGTGTATCACGTCCATCGCCAATAAAATGAATACATACACGCAATCCATCTGAAATGATAGTTTTTATAACCTTGATAATATCATCAATATTTGCATGCACGCGCCCATCAGACATTAAACCTGCGACATGAACAATACCGCCATCCAACTTTACAGATTTAATAAAATCATTTAATGGCTTATTTTTACTTAAATCTTCAATTTCAAATCTGCGTAAAAATTGATTTACAATTCGTCCAGAACCAATCGTAATGTGTCCAACCTCTGAATTACCCATAATACCATCAGGCAATCCCACAGCATTACCACTAGCATCCAGTACAGAATGTGGGTATTTTTTTAACAGTTCATCTATATACGGTGTTTTTGCCAAAGCAACAGCATTGTGTTCATGTTTTTGGTTTATACCGACACCATCTAAAATACATAAAACTATTGGTTTCATAACATATTCCTTTTTTATGAAAAATAATATCATATATGTTTTTTGATTGCAAAACAAAAAGAAAAATTGTATATATAAAAAAGAAAGGATCTTTTTCTTAAACTAAAATCAGAGGTTTCATAATGACACGTAAACCAGGCCTTATAAATGAAGTTGACCATCATATTGCACAACGCTTGCAATTGCGCCGTGTTATGCTGGGGATGTCACAATCTGACTTGGCAAAACTTTGCGGTTTAAGTTTTCAACAAATACAAAAATATGAAACAGCTGGTAATCGTATTCCCGCGGCACGTTTGTTTGATTTAAGTCAGGCGCTGGAAACTCCGGTTGCGTTTTTCTTCGCCGGGTTGCCTGGCAATTTTCCAGCAGAAACAAAATCAACACGTTCTATGCGTATTTCAGAACAAAAAGAAGATGACCCGCTATCAAAGAACGAAACTTTACAATTGATAAATTTATATTGGGATTTATCTTCGGATTCTCAACGCAATATGGTTATACAAATGTTAAAATCGTTAAACGGTAAAGGCGATTAATTCAAAAAACGTTGCCATTACCTCTTGGGGTAATTGGCTACACAGATGTAGCAGCAACATCTCCAATGGTTGTATTTTAATTAGAACCCAAAGTGGTAAAACCTTGCGTCACAGTCAAAGGAACCGCCGTTAACGTCCCAATAACAGGCAAATTATTACCCCCCCAGGGATGATATATCTGGTGTCACATCCACAGAACAAGAATTACCAATCCATTCACCACCCAGAACACTTTGACAACTGTGTTCATACCATTCATCTGTTAAATTACATTGATTAGTATCGCTATTAAATGTCGCATAATTACTTTGAACCAAAGCCTCACACATTTCTCGTTCTGCGCTTTTATCTATGCACCAACCATATTCCCCAGCATTCAAATTGGCAACTTGATTAATATTAGTAATCGTCACACCATAATATTTTTTATAAAATGCCTGAACCAATCCAGCCAATGGCGGATTTGCAAATTCAGATGCTGGTACCCACTCGCCACCTTCGTCTTCACAGCCAAGGGTAAAAGCTATACCTAATTTATCATAAATATCTTTTATAATTTGGTTCATCATATTGGTATTAAACGCGTCATTTTTATAGGTATCTTCATCGCGTATCGTATTAGAAGCATCTTTATTTACCAAATCAGTTGGACAAAAAGTTTTTCTGCGTACTTCCATTGCAACACGCAATGCTGCCTTTGACATTGTCGCACACCCAGCCGGATATTCCAGATTTTCATCATCACCAACCTTTGGATCACATAATTCATGAGCATATTTTGTAAGGGCGGTTTCGCAACCTTCGGCAACTTTTACAGAATCAACAGTATCAACAAAAGCCAACAAAGATTGCAAGCCGCATTTCTTACCAGTCTTTGGCTTTAATGTTTTATCGGCATCATTATATTCACACCCATCAGGATCACCGTACAACGCAGCACATGCCTGAACGCGATCATAACACATTCCACGCGCAGTCACAGCAGCTATAGCACCAGTAGATTGCGATTCCGTGGTATCAAAGTCTTTTAATGCACCAGATTGAGTATCATAACATTCTTTGATTGTCGTGACACAAGAATCTTTGATTTGTTGTATTTTTTCATCTTGGGCCTGAGCAATTTTGATTATCGCAGAACGTTTAAATTCATACCATACTGTATCAGCCAAATCACGACAAGAATCTAACGCAGTAGCAGCGAATATTTTTTTCTTTTCTAATTCTTTATCAAAATTCGGGTTGGCACCCAAAACATCAGACGAGCCATCCAAAACAATCAAAGAATTCAGACCAAACAAAGCCTGAGAATAAATCGGTTCACCAGTCACAGAATTGATATACAACCCGGAAAAATCCAAACAGCTTGCAAAATTTTCACCACACGCAACCGGTTGTTGCATAGCTTCTTCAACCTTTGCCAAACAGTCATTAACATCAGACGAATTATGTTTGCGATATTCTTCCAATCTGGCATCACGCAAATATTTTTCAGCCGTTCTTACTGTTTCTTCTACGGATGCACGCTTTGCATTAATATTTTTTTCAAACGCATTACAATCTTGACTTATCATGATGGAATAAGAACTGCGTGCCAGATTAAACATTGCATCACCACCACACGATTCACGAGTAATTTCAGCGCATTGTTTCGTAGCTTTATCATACAATTCTTTGCCTTCTAAATCTGCCAAATTCGTAGAATCTTCACCAAAAACCGAAAAACCGCCTTCGCCCCAAATATCATCGCTATTTCCAAAACCAGAAAAATCCAAGACACCCAACGAATTTAAATTTTGCTTTTGTGTTTGGTTGCTAGACTTTCCAGATAAAACATCACTTATACTATCTAACAACTTTTGAGACGCGCTGGTATCTTTTTTTATAGCGGCTTCACCAGCCGTAGCAGTATACATTGCATTAACTTCTGCGGCAGTTTTATCAACAGCATTCAAATTATTATCTTGAAAATCTGCCAATAACTTCAAAGCAGCATCTAATTTATCCGACGCATCACGAAAATTTTGAAATCTGTCACTACAAAAACATCTTCTGTATGTATCATTAGCATTTGCACACATCTGGTCCATACATGTAGCATAAGCATCACGACATGCTGCATATCCACCACCAATTTTGGTCACATCATTGAATACTGCTGTTGCACGAGCCACGCCAGCACGCGATATATTTTTACCTTTCTGTTTATTAGAAACAGTCCCTGAACGCGCCAAAGTCGGCTTTGTCGCACTACGCGATTTATTAGTATTCACAGTCACAGGACGAGCAGAACGTGATTTTACACTATGTTGTTGGGCAGGCCGAGCCGTCACCAAAGTTCTTCCTTGGCGAGAATTATTAGCCACCGTTCTTGCAATAACAGATGTTGCAGAACGTCTTAAACTGGCGCTGCTTTCTGATTCTTGGGAATAAACAACATTACGTGCTGAATTTGTACCACGAGGATTTTCTTTCTGTGCACCGAACGCGACCAACGGAACAGCCATCGCAACAATAGATGCCTTTAAAAGATTTTTTATTCCCCTCACTACTTATCCTCTTGTTTGTTTTATTTTATCATTTTTTAGCATACCAATGCAAGAATTTATTCAATACAACAATTTACTTTATCTTTTACCCATTGCCCCAATCTTCTTACACCAGATACTTTTTCTTCTTTTTTCTCTGATTTTGTGATTTTTTTTGCATCTTTCTGGGTCGCACAAACCTCTGCTGCGCCATCATAAAAGGCAGGCACAGATTCTTGAACACCGTTTAAATCAATCAAATGCATATTCAGTCCCCAAAACAAAGAATACAAATCATAAGCTTTTGCAAACATTTCATAGGCTTCTTTTTTTCGTCCAGCGCCCATAGCCTTGGTTCCAACTTCGTATAAACGCATAGAAGCCGCCAATAAATGCTTTGAAATACACCAAACTTCGCCATCTTCGCCACTAGATTTTTTAACTATGCGTTCCATAAGCTCTTTACGCATATTACGGACCGTGTTAATTAAATCATAAAAGCCAACCTTTCCAGTTTTTGCACCACTAAAAAAGAAATGTTCTTCCAAAGATACCAAATTCATCAAGGCAATCGACAAATCTTGATCCGAAGACAAATCCAAAGGATTAGCCTTTTTTGCTGCATCTAATTTTTCAATCATTTCTTCCATAGATAATTTTTTATTTGCTTTTTTCATTTTATTTACCCTTAATTAAAATTAACACAAAACAATCCCGATTTTTGGCAACCATTTAATTATTGACCAAAACACACCTGTCATGAACAACAGTCCCAAGAATGGCATAACAACCTTTTGAAAAGGGAACCAAGCATGACCACCATTGTTCTTTTTTATACGAACATACCACAATTCCATTAATATAAAGGTGATAGAACCAACCAACACACCCAACAAGAACTGATCCATACCCCACATACAGTTTTCCCACCATCTTACAACAGGATTGTCTGCTGGGACAAAATAAACACCAGCCAACAATGCAGTATAAACAATCGCGTTCAACAAATACCATATCGGATTTTTCACATTATGTTTGTGCATATAGTTTGCAGTCCATCCAATCAAAGAAACCGTTAGACCCCCAGCCCATATACCAGTTAAAACGTCTTTGACCCCCAAAACACGCATACCTTCTAATCCTGCGCCAATAGCGATAGTGCAAACAGGGCATACGGCATCAGCCACAGAGATAAAAAACATTAATCCACACAAGCCAACCAACAGATTTATCGATATTTTTTTCATATTTTTCCTTCCTTGTTTTTATCTGGTTCATTCTATCAAAAAACGTCAAATCAAGTCAACAAGATATTTATACCTTTTGCACCCCTCGCATATGAGCTGACCTTGCCCTAGAATTATATTCCAATTCTTTATCTGTTGGCACAACCGTTTTTAACAATTTATATTCTGGTGCAACCACAACAGGCAAACGAGGGTCACCTGCAACCTCTGTCCATTTACGAAAAGTATTTTTCACAATTCTGTCTTCCAAAGAATGAAATGTCACACACACGCACTTTCCGCCAACACGCAACAAATCATGCACACTTTGCAAAGCAGACTTTATTTGTCCCATCTCGTCATTAACAGCGATACGCAATGCCTGAAACACAGGCGCAATATCATTTGGATTTTTAATCAAATCACGTAATTGAAAAGTAGTTGTCGGCAGTTCTTTTTTTAATATTTTTGCAAATTTACGCGACTGTTTAATATCGCCATATTCATACAGCACATCCGCCAATTCTTCTTCTGATAAATTTTTTATTAAATCCGCAGCGGTTAACCCCATTCTGATATCCATACGCATATCCAGAGGTGCATCAAAACGAAAAGAAAAGCCACGTTCTGCATTATCTATTTGCATAGACGATATTCCTAAATCAAAAACAACATCATCAAAATCGTTCGCATTTAACTGTTTGATTTCAGAAAAAGGCTTATTAAAAAAAACAAACTTATCGCCATATTGTTTTTTTAATTCTTGAACATCCGGCAATACATTTGTATCCCTGTCAAACGCGATTACCTTTGCACCAGATTCTAGAAAAGCGCGCGTATACCCCCCAGCACCAAAAGTACAATCTACAATTGTACGTCCTTGAATATTTCCCAAGGTAGTTTTTACAGATTCTAAAAGAACAGGTATGTGTTTCATCATTCTATATCAACTTTTATTCCCAACGCAGTTAAATCTTTCGCAGTCGTAGCACCTAATTCCACCGTATTCTTTAACGCCAATGTTGCGCTTTTTTCACCAGAATATAAATTCAAAATAATTTTAGTATTACCAAACGGCAAAGCAGCTATCACTTTTTTAACATTTTCTAGCACAGCCTTATCACGAATATCAATCGTCATCGTTTTAGCAATTTTAGCAACCCATTGTGTCAATGGGGTAATAGAATCTATAAATATGGAAACCCTGTCGTCCCGCACAGAAGTTTTTCCGGAAATAACAACTTCGGTTTCATTGCTTAGTTTCTGAGACAACTCTATTGCAGGTTCACCAAAAGCAACACAATCAATATTACCAAAACTATCTGACGCATTCACGGTTAACATTTCCTTGCCAGTCTTTGTTCTGCGCCGTGAAAAAGAATTAACGTTCACAGCAACCATAACAGGCTTTCTATCTGCCATAGTTTCTAGTGTTTGACTTGTTGGCAATTTTTCACGCGTAATTAAATGTTTGTATTGATCCAAAGGATGCGCAGAAATATAAAAACCCAAAGCAGATAATTCGTTTTCTAGTTTTTGTGCAAATGTCCAAGGTTTTGTTTTTGGTAAATCTTTTAATAACCTGTCTTCACTAATATCATCTTCTGTAGTATTCGCAAACAAAGATAACGAATTCGCGCTTTCTTTGGATTTTGAAGCATAAGCCAATATTGCATCAGCATTCATAAATATTAACGCACGATTTTTTTCCAATGAATCTAAAACCCCAACTTTTGCAAAAGCTTCTAATATTCTTTTATTCATAATCGGCGCACAACGTTTAGCAAAATCTGTTAAATTTTTAAATTTTCCGTGCGCTTCACGTTCTGCAACAATTGCATCCGTAGCAACAGTACCAACGCCTTTGATTGCAGCCAAAGCATAAATTATTTTATTATCTTTTACTGTAAACAAAGATTCACTTTCGTTTATATCTGGTGCAACAATTTGAATATTAAAATTAGATTTCGCATCATCAACAAATATAGCCAATTGATCAGTATCATTCATATTGCTAGACATAGATGCCGCTAAAAATTCAGCCGGATAATGCGCCTTTAAATACGCACATTGATTTGCAACTATGGAATAGGCAATAGCATGTGATTTATTAAACGCATATTTTGCAAATTCTTTAAATTTTTCCCACAAATCTTTAGCAGTAGGTTCATCCAAAGTCCCTTCTTTTTGACAGCCTTCAAAAAACTTAACCTCTAGTTTTGCTAGTTCTTCTATTTTCTTTTTACCCATAGCTTTACGCACACTATCAGATTGTCCACGTGTAAATCCTGCCAATGCACGAGTCAATTGCATAACCTGTTCTTGATATACGATAATTCCGTATGTTTCTTTTAAGATTGGTTCTGCACGCGGATGCACATATTCAATAGGTTCTTCGCCATGCATACGCGCGATAAATTGCGGAATAAACGCAATAGGCCCAGGACGATTCAAAGCATTCAAAGCGGATATTTCCAAGAAACTAGTCGGACGCATTTTTTTCAAAGTTTGTTGAACAAATTGAGCATCAAATTGGAATATCCCTTCGGTCAATCCTTGTTGCCAAAGTTTCATTGTTTTTTCATCATCCGTTGGTATTTGATCCAAATCAATATTTACACCACGAGTTTGTTGAATCAGTTTAGTTGTATATTTCAACACAACCAAAGTTTCCAACCCTAAAAAGTCAAATTTTATTAATCCTGCACTTTCCAAATAATGCCCATCAAACTGGCAAGACGGCAATTGATTGGCAGGATCGCGATATACTGGTGCAATTTGCGTTGTAGGTCTATCACCAATAACAACCCCACACGCATGTTGACCAAGATTTCGTATAGAACCTTCCAAAGCTTCCGCAACAGATACAACCTTTGCCATATCAGAATCATTATCCAAAATTTCTTGAATTTCATGAGAACCATTTACAGCTTCTTTTAATGTCTTTGCGTCTGCTGGAATTAATTTAGAAAATCTGTCAGATTTAGAATAGGGCATACCATAAACACGCCCAATATCACGCACAGCACCACGAGCCTGTAAACTACCAAAAGTGATTATTCTACATACAGAATCATGTCCGTATTTTTCACAAACATAATCCAACACACGTTCTATACCAGTTGGTTCAAAATCGATATCAAAATCAGGCATTGATATACGATCAGGATTTAAAAATCTTTCAAACAACAATCCATATTTTAACGGATTAACATGTGTTATCCCCAACGCCCATGCAACTATAGAACCCGCACCAGAACCACGACCAGGTCCTGTTAAAATATCATTTTTACGACACCAATTAATATAGTCAGCAACAATTAAAAAATATCCAGGAAACCCCATACCAATAATAACACCCAATTCGTATTCTGCTTGTTCAAAATAGGGCTTCGTATCAGTAATCCCATGTTCTTGTAATCTTTTTGTTAAACCTTTTATCGTTGCATCACGCAACATTTGACATTCTGTTTCCAAATCGTTTCCAAAACGTGGCAACAACGGTTTTTCATGAACATTTACATAAAAGGCGCAACGTTTCGCAATATTAACAGTATTTTCTATTGCTTCTGGCAAATCAGAAAACAATTCTGCCATTTCTTCACTTGATTTAAAATATTGTTCTGATGATTTACGTGGACGTTCTGGGTCTATAACCTTTGTCTGTCCTAAAACACAACTCAAAGCATCAGCAGCTTCGTAATCATCTAATGTAGCAAAGCAAACATCATTAGTTGCAACTATTGGTATATTTAAATCTTTTGCTATTTGTAAAAACATAGGTTCAGTTTTTATTTCATCTTCCAGACCGTGTCTTTGTATTTCAATATAAAAATTGTCCCCAAAAATATCCAGAAATTGTTTAGCTATATCAAAAGCCATATCGTTTTGATTGTTCAAAATCGCCATACCTATTGCACCAGTATGCGCACCAGACAAACAAATTAAATCATCTTTGTATTCCCTTAATTCCGACATAGTAATATGAGGACCCAAATGATGATTATCTTGACGCATATACATCACCCGACTAAGTTCACAAAGATTCAAATAACCTTTGTGATGTTTTGCTAATAAAACAATCTTAGACAAAGATGATTGACGCAATATTTTTGGGTCAGCATTATGATGATTTAATGATATTTCTACACCAATAATAGGTTGCAATTTATTAGAAGGCATAACATCAGAAAATTCTGCACAACCAGACATCATATTAGTATCTGTTAATGCACACGCAAACATATTGTTATCTTTACATAACTCTGGAATACCCTTTAATATTCCCAATTTTTTATTACTTCCCACAGGTAAAGTACTGGCACCAACGGAAACCTTTGAATGAACACGAAGATGCACAAAATCAGGCATAATGTATTTTTCCTTCCTTGTTATAGTTCAAAGCCTTTACTTAGTTTAATTTACCATGACAGTGCTTATATTTCAAACCAGAACCACATGGACACAAAGCATTACGACTAATATTCATATTCGCCATATTATTTTCAGATGTATTTTGATTCAAAGATGAATCATGTTTAGCCTGTTCTTGTGCTTTGGCATCAACGTTTTCACGTGTTAATTCCATTCTGCAAATATATGCAACAGACATCATCTTGAAATTCTGCATAGTGTTTTTAAACAACTCTAAAGATTCACTTTTGTATTCATACAACGGATTCTTTTGTGCATATCCACGTAAACCAATTGCGCCCTGCAAATAATCCATTTGTTGCAAATGACGTTTCCAAACCGCATCCAATGCCCCAAGCATCATTTGTTTCTGTGCCATTTGCATTAATTCTTTACCATATTTATCTTTTTGTTGATTATAACGACGCATTGCAAGATTAAACAAAGTCGTATACGCAGCACGCTCTGATATATTTTCATCTGTTTTCCAATTATCAATATCAGTAATATCTAATGCAAACACCCGCATCATATTATCATGAATTCCCTGAGTATTCCAATCTGACGGATGAGCTTTTTCAGGGATATTTCTTTCGCAAATCATTTCTACAACATCACCGATTAATTCAGTCACCAAAGGTTCTAAATCTTCAGATGTCATCAAATCATCACGTTGCTTATAAACAACAGTCCTTTGATCATTCATAACATTATCATATTTCAACAATTCTTTACGTGCTTCAAAATATCTTGCCTCAACACGTTTTTGTGCTTTTTCCAAAGCTTTTGTTATCCACGGATGAGTAATTGCTTCCCCAGGTTTTAAACCCAAAGTAGTCAACATATTTTGCAATCTAGCAGCACCAAAAATTCTCATTAAATCATCGTCCAACGCCAAAAAGAACTTAGAATCACCGGGATCACCTTGGCGCCCAGAACGACCACGCAATTGATTATCTATACGACGAGATTCATGTCGTTCAGTTCCAATAACATAAAGCCCACCAGATTCTAATACGATTTTTTTATTTGCTTCTATTTTATCAATTATTTCTTTTTTCTTTTTATCAAAATCAGGCGCGGTTTCGTCTAATTCTGCGATTAAGTCATCTGCATTACCACCCAATTTAATATCAGTTCCACGACCCGCCATATTCGTAGCAATCGTCACAGCACCTGGCGCACCAGCCTGAGATACAATTTTTGCTTCGGATTCGTGCTGTTTAGCATTCAACACAGCCGGTTTAATCCCCAATTTTTCTTGAACTATTTTTGCCAATTCTTCTGATTTTTCAATTGAAACAGTTCCCACCAATACAGGTTGTTTACGTTCCATACATTCAGCAATTTGCTTTATAATCGCATCATATTTTTCTTCTTTGTTGCGATATATTTCATCATGATGATCAATGCGCGCAACAGGTTTATTCGTAGGTATAGAAACAACACGCAATTTATATATTTCTTCAAACTCTGCCGCTTCTGTCATTGCTGTTCCTGTCATACCAGACAAAGTAGGGTACATACGGAATAAATTTTGATAAGATATGCTGGACACAGTTTGATTTTCTGGCTGTACAGTCACATGTTCTTTTGCTTCTATTGCTTGGTGTAATCCCTTTCCAAAACGACGTCCAGACATAACACGCCCAGTAAATTCATCTACGATTAAAACTTCTCCATTACGCACAACATAATTTACATTCTTTTCATACAAATGATGTGCCAACAAAGACTGTTGAACATGCATAACTATCACCGCATTTTCAGCAGCATATAAATTATCACCAATTAAAATATCAGCCTGTTTCAAAAGGTTAGTAGCATGATCTACACCAATTTCTGTCAAAGTCACATGCCTATCTTTTTCATCAATTTTATAATCTTCTGCAACCAATTGCGCGACCACCGCATCAACTTTGTTATATAAATCACTAGTATCTTCAGATGGTCCAGAAATAATCAACGGAGTACGCGCTTCGTCAATCAAAATACTATCTACTTCGTCAACAATTGCGAAAAAGAATGGGCGCAAAACCTGTTGCTCTTTGGTAAATTTCATATTATCACGCAAATAATCAAAACCTAGTTCAGAATTAGTCACATAAGTAATATCACAATTATACGCCGCACGTCTATCTTCATCAGACATATCATGTTGAATAACACCGATTGTCATACCCAAAAATCTATATACTTGCCCCATCCAACCTGCATCACGCGAAGCCAAATAATCATTAACCGTTATCAAATGTGCGCCTTTGCCATGTAAAGCCTTTAAATACAAAGCCAATGTCGCAACCAACGTTTTACCTTCACCAGTTTTCATTTCAGAAATTTGACCGTTTCCCAAAACCATACCACCAATCAACTGAACATCAAAATGGCGCAGTCCTATTGAACGTTTAGCAGCTTCACGCACCGCCGCGAACACATCTGGCAAAATATCTTTTTCCTTTTCACCATTCTTTAACCGTTCACGAAAAACATTAGTTAAACCGTGAATTTCATCATCAGAAAGCGCTGCATATTTTGGCTCTAATTTATTTATAACAGCGACTGTTTTTTCATAAGACTTTACAATTCTATCGTTTGCAGAACCTAATAACAATTTTAATACATTTTTCATTTCTTTTTTCCTTACCGTTCTTTCCAGACTCTCAGCCCTAAATCTTTACTTTTTATAGCAATTTTTATTTCCCGGGTCAAGATACTTTATTGTATATAATCAATATTTTCTTAAAAACAAGTTAAACGAATAAAAAAACAAAAAGCCCGCTTCAAAGCGAGCTTTTTTATCGTGGCACAAGCCTATAACAAGTCAGGACAAGTAGACCTATCGCAAACATTATACGTCTGATTTTCACGTCTAATACGCATCTTCTTGTTTGAACCCTCATGCATAGTCGTGTCTGTATCTTCAGACAACATCAGATAATAAGGTTCCGCCGTCTCATCGCTTCTCTTTACTCTGACTGCAGGTGTACTCTCAGCCTGTCTAGTTTCGTACAAGCAAACTTTATCATCTGGATTATCACCGATATGCAACCAATGACCATTTCCAGTTGCATTACATATGAATTCCCATTCTGCATACAAATCTATACCACAATTGATTCCTGTATTATAATCAATTTGTGTCACCAATTCACCATCAGCGGAACCCAAATGCCATCCTTTGAATTCATAATAACTTTTATCTGGATTGTGCAACGCGACAATTGGTGTAGTAGAAGGCGTAGCCAACACATACGTATTCGGATTTGTACCGTTAGGATAGGTCACACCTTCAACATTATGATAACGTATTTCACAAGATTTATCCAAAACCATCTTGCCGTACACAGTCACCGGCCAACCAGGTTCTTCAGTTGGTGTTGAAGTCACCGGATTTGAGAACACACCATTTTCAAACGTATCATACCATCCTTCGAACGAATAACCATCCAGAGAAATTGTCGGATAATTTACCGGCTCAGAAATTCTATACGTATCTGGTGTGATATCTTCTACTGCAGTATTAACATTATTAAGTTTCACAGTATCCAATTCTCCTATTACGTTGTTTTCAGAATCCACAGCGTATACCACATAAGTTATCGGATAATCTACATTGGCACAAGTCTGCACAGCTTTACAGTTCAAAGGTCTATCATTTTCTGTAATTTGCATAGCATCACCAGGTTCATATGCAGTATCACCTGCATCTAAATCAAAGATATCATCATAATTAGTATCACAAAGCCAATAATCTATCTCGCATTCAGATATTCCACAATTTCTAGACAACGGTGCATTAACAATTGTTCCAACTTCTCTTTTACGAGATATTATAATATTATCATTGTCTTCGGCCACATCACAATCATATATTATCTCACCGGCTTCCAACCACTTAGCATACAATGTTATATCACGAGGATTCGCCCGCAAAGCACTTCCAGGAACAACATTATATGGCGAACCAGCATATTCTGGATTGTCATACCAATTATCAAACACATAGTACCCTTCATGAACCGAAGGTTCGGTGTTTTCATCAGAGGTGTAAATTGTATATTCATATAATGGGTTTGCATCATCTGCAAAATGCCCACCCTGATGATCGTATGTAATTGTATAATCTTTCAATGCACATACACCATATACAACCAAATTATCTTCTGTTGTCCAAACATCGGTTTGATCGCCAGCTTCATAAGTGACACAATCAGCATCAGCACAATCTGAACCTTGTGTTGTCCAACCCAAGAATTCATATCCCAAAGGTGCTACAATACCGACAAAAGACGAACCAAGCAATGTATAATCTTGTCCGTATGTCAAAGCATTGTTATCTGTATACACCAGACTACTCGAGTCGCCTGATACGGTATCACAAGTTCCTTTGTGATATTCAGCATTATATGTATTAACATTCCAATGCGCCGTACAAGTTGTATCGCTGGTTATATAAAAATCATATCCAGGATTTACAAGTTCTTCACCACACAACCAGTAATCAAAGCTATGCCCAGTATACGTACATGAATTAGGTTGCGTTGTGACGAATGTTCCATAAGCATACCCATTTGTATCTGTTGGCGGAGTATCACCATCTGCACCATTGCAGTCATATCTGACACGATACGAATCCTGCTTCCATTGCATTTCACAATTCATATTATCCGTATAATTATAAGTCATCGATGCCTGATCAGCAAAATGTAATGTCTGTCCCCCAACAGTACAATCCCAACCAGTCGGTGTCCAACCAGCATATACGTAAGTATTTGGATTCAATGTAACAGCAGTACCATACACCACAACCTGTGGATTCATAGCAACTTGTGTCACATGTATTGGCGTTTGTGTCACAGGATCTGTCACATAACCACCATCATATATAATCTTATAACGTTTTGGTGAACACACAGCATACACAATCAAATTACCATCTGTTGTCCATGGACCATACTGTTCCCCTGGCTGATAGTCAACAGTTTGCATACTACTGCTAGTACTCCATCCCAAGAATTCATGGCCTTCTGGTTTAGAAAATCCTCTATCTTCCAAATCATCTAACGTATACTTATCATCATAGGTTAGGGCATCTCTATCAACATTATTATTGGCTGTTCCAACTTCATTTTCACATGAACCACGATGATAGGTAATATTGTATGTTTTTGGTGCCCATTGAGCATACAAATTCAAATTTGCATCGATATTATACGTTCCCAACACTTGTTCATCTGCATATGAAGTACCACCATTTCCACTCTGATAAGGGTCAACAATCGGTGTTGAATTACCATTATCAACATTATCATAATCTCCGCGCCATCCAGCAAACGTATAACCAGTTATACCATACTCATTTTTATGCAATTTTACATCACAATCTTCAAATGACACAGGTTGATTATACATACTGCCCGTAAACCCAGTTGTTCTATTTCCCGCGGTTCCAGTATTATAGATTATATTCCATTCATTAGGCTCCCATTGGGCAGTTAACGTCAAATCATTAGTCAAATTATATTGTTCAATACTAGCGCCATCCGCATACAAAGTATTTGCCTGTGCCCCAGTCGCCACATTATAATCACCGACCCACAACGGTGTACTTTGATGATAACCACGGACACTAAATCCATTCGGATTCAAGCTAATATTTTGTGCTTTATAAGCAACACTTTGATTATTCATCGTTCCTGTTGGTATATGTCCAGCAACCGGCGCAAGTTGACAACTATTGCGTGCAGAACCAGGATTATATATTATATTAAACGAATTTGGATCGCACACAGGATTTGGTTTTCCGTCGTTTTCTACCAAAGTATAACC
>CAMZIQ010000011.1 GCA_947307295.1 uncultured Pseudomonadota bacterium | reverse complement strand
AAAATAAAACCGTCTTGTGACGGTTTGATTTTTCTGGCGGAGCGTATAGGACTCGAACCTATGGACCGCTAAAACACGGTCTCGGATTAGCAATCTATTACCCCCTGTTTTTTCAATAATATTCTACAACAAATTACAACAAAAAGCAAGAGATTTCTGCGAGTTTGGTAAAAATCGCTATTTTTGTGAATTGTTGCTAAATGTGGTGTTTTTTGGTATGCGCTGCACCATAATTGCACCACGGGAGGGGGACACGGGGTCCAATAATAGTGGATATGGTGTTTTATCACACGCAAAAATCTAAAATGACGAATATGGCGAAAACCACGATTTGTTGTTTTTTATCTATCGTTATTTACTCTTATTGTAATAGTGAAAAATTCTGTTTCAAAAGTATGCGTGCCCCCAACAATTAAACTATGAGAAAACCAATCCTTTTCATATTTATGGCTATATTTTATTTTACCCGCTGGGTTAATATAAACTCCATAAGAGGCGGCATCTGTTGTCTGTTCTGTGCCCAACGGCCCATACTTTATTTTTGCAAATTCTTGGGAACATTCGTATTCTGTTCTGTCGTGTGTGTGTTTGCCTAAGTGTTGTTTTCTATATTCATCTGATTTAAATAGATATTTTTTGCTCCAATAACTACTCGCAGAGTTAACCTCGTCATTATATGGTTGAAATGCGTTAACAATGCGTTCAAATATTTGTTTTCTTATTTGCCCAAATAAAATATCAATATTTTTCAAATTATTATTATATTTCTCATAACCAGGGTAATCTGTATGAGGACACCATTCTGAATCTCTAAAATGCACACATTCGTCATCTGCAATTAAATCAAATTCAGCGTATATTTGTTTGTTGCTTTTTGTTTTAGGACACGGGAATATAATGTTTTGTGATACACCATCTTTGAAAAATTCATTTCTGGCACTTGTAAATATTATTTCTGATTCTTTTGTTAAATCTTGTTGTGTGTATATTGGCTTTCTGCCTGAAAACAACCAACCGTCATCGTGTTTTTGTAATGTTATGTGGTTATAATATTCTTTTGCTTTTTTTGCGTCAATTTGCTTGTTACATTTTCCTAATTCTGCGGTTTTGAAAGTGATTGTTATTATAAAATCTGTGGCCTTATTACAAATGTTTCTCAAATGCTTTCTGTCTGATTGTTCTAATCGTATTTTCCAGTTATATTTATCCCCTCTAATTGTTGTATAAAGCCCTATAATTTCACCAATTGCAACAGCAAATAACAAAGTCCACCAAAGGCTAATATTGAACATTATGCATAACACAAAACCAACAACAAGACCAACAAGATACACAAGAATTCTGCCAATCTTTCCAATTTGAAAAATCCCTGTGTAAATATCTATGTCTTTGTTATTTAATGGCTCTGGTTTTTGTAATAAATCTGCGAGCAATTTGTATTCAAATTGTTGGTCTCTCATTTTTTTGTCCTTTTTATTTTAATTTTTTTATTATGTATTCTTTGTCATCCATAACTTGTTCGACCAAGTTGCCGAGAGCTTTTTGGTAACTTGTGTATCTTGCTGCATTTTGTGCTGCTAGTGCATTGCCATACCCCCACCAAACCGCCACATACTCTTTGTCAGTAGCTTCTGCTGAATATTTTTTTATAAGCTCTCCTTTGTTGTTTAACACTTCCATTTCTAATTCATAAAAAGACCGTGTTGACATAAATGGCACTCCTGCCCAGTTTAATAGTGTGCCGGAACACATAGATAATATGAGCCAGCCAGCCTGTGTGTCAGCAGTAGTATGCATAATGGGACGAAGCACGATGTATCCTTTTTGTTTTCCATAGGGGTCAGACAGATTTTTTTCTACTTCTCTATAAAAAAGCGTCGCAAAATGAGAATTTTCTCTAACTACTTTTTCACCTGGTGTCCAATGCTTTACTTCGTTTTCGTTTTCAAACACCGGTTCTAATGTTGGTAACTTTTGTTCATAATTTCTGTCTGGAGCTTTAATAGCTTGATTGACGTTAAATGTTCTGCAACCCGTTACAGACAATAATATCGCTAAACAAATGAAAATTTTTTTCATTTTTTATCCTTTATGTTAGATAATTTTGTTTTTATAGATTTAATTTCATCATCGACATAGTTGCCCAAAAATTCTAATTGTTTGTCTTTTAAACAATTTTCTATTGCACTAAGATTTTCGTAATTTAGTTTGCAAGAAGGTAAATGAGCGATTTTTTCTTTATAGAAATTTTTCGTCTCTATGGGAGTACGAAAATATTTTTTACCAAAATCTGTCTTTTGTTTTTTTGATAAAAATACAATTATAGGATTAAATGCAAGCCATTCTGCATTTAGTACCGCAAATGTTTCTGAAAGCGTATCATCAAGTATCAATGTATACATTCTTCCCAAGGGGTCAGTGCCTTTAGCATATAGCAAACAAGGAGTTAAACCACGCTTTAAATAATCTTCAAAAACTTTGTTTATTTTATTATATTTGCGTTGCTTAATTGATATACAAATATAATAGACAAGGAACACGAACAGTATGGCACCAACCCCAATTCTCCAGTTTGTGATTATAAATAACGTAATGATTAACATCAATACACATATCTCTAAAGAGGCGTATTCTGCGTCATATTCCCATATTGATGGCATAGGTCTGTTAAAGATTGTCATATTAAAACCTTTTTTTAAAAGTTAACCGCTCCAAAAGAAAGAGCGGTCAGGGAGTTCTCAAATCATTTGTTCAGTGATTCCGCTGCTTTCGGGTCAACCCTGTTTTATAGCTAACGGCTCCCCGACCATAAGTCAGGGATGATAACGGTGCAAAAAACACCGATAACATCAGATTACGATGCTTTCGCACCGGAACAAATGGGCTTGAGATAGCCCTGAACCCAATCTCTTGGATTCAGTCCTATTTTACACAATTGTTTGAAAAAAGTAAAGAGCGTATATAATAAAATATACGTTATGAGTTTATTACTTCGTATTCCAAATACTTGGTTGCCGTATCTGAAAATTTTTTCAATGATTCCAGGGTGGTCTGTTTGCTTGCGGTAATCATTGCCGCGACAATTTGTCCTTTGTTAAGTTTTTGTAATTTGGAACGAATTTCAGCTAGACAACCGTATCCCATATTGCCGTGTCCTAGTTCACATAATTCGTTATTAATACCTTGCAATAGACCTGTGTAATCATATGCATTAGAACCGTTGTCATAAGTTGCGTTTTTTGCTTCATCTATGGCGTCAATAATGTGTTGTTCTTGTTCGGTTGTCATATTATATCCTTTTTTTTAACTTTTTTCTTTTTAACTTGATTTTTTGTTCCGTTTTAATTCATCACATTGCTGAACCTTTCGTTGCTAGCGCAACTTTGACCAGTTCTTCATCCTTAACATCCGCATACACAAAAATAAAACCGTCTTGTGACGGTTTGATTTTTCTGGCGGAGCGTATAGGACTCGCTCGCTCAAACATAAATGTTTGGCTGTGCGGCATTCGTATGGTGTTCGCTGTACTTTGTTTGCAAACACCAACTCATTGTCGAACCTTTCGTTGCTAGCGCAACTTTGACCGGTTCTTCATCCTTAACGTCCGCATACATAAAAATAAAACCGTCTTGTGACGGTTTGATTTTTCTGGCGGAGCGTATAGGACTCGAACCTATGGACCGCTAAAACACGGTCACGGATTAGCAATCCGCTGCATTACCACTCTGCCAACGCTCCTTTTGCCAGCAGATTATAACAGAATAAAAGTCAAAAAATCAAGTTAAAAAGAAAAAAGTTTTAAATATGATTTTTTTATAGACAAACAAAAGAAACCACAATATAAAAATATTGATTTTCAGGAATTTTATTGTATATATGTTATATACAAAAAGGATATAAAATGAAAAAATCATATGCTAAATTATTTGTTTTGGTTCCACTTATTATGTTGGCTTCTTGCAAAAAATCAGAAACAGAAAAGAAAGGTACTTATCGAGAAACTTTTAATCAAACAAGCACAATCACAAGAGATATTGATACATTTCGTGTGACCGGTGTGCATGATTTTTATGGTGGTTTTGGTGAAGTACTCAGAACGATAATTTGCGTTGATAACCAAGGTAATGAAAATTTTGTTGCTTTTGATGTTATGAAAAAAGGTTCTTCTATGCGTCAGGGTGAATATATTGAACGTGGCGATACTATCGTTTTAAAAGGCGATACTTTGGTTGAAAATATCACACGCGAAAGAATTAAATCTGAATTTGTAAAAGCGAAATAGTTTTATCCAACCAAAAACTTGTATTGGTTGGATACGAAGAAAACTATGTATGTTATATATACTCATGGGACACATGATTGAAGATTAAAACCTGAATTACAGGTTTTTCTTTTTGCTATTATTTCAAAAAAATACAGTATTTTGTACTTTGTGGTTGACAAAATGGTGTTTTTTTTCTATGTTCCAATCAACTTGGTTCCCTGAAACGCGGGGCGGGCTGTCAAAATCTTGAACGACAAGCCGGGACATATATTTGATTGTATGTTCGAATGTACATCGCAATATATATTCAATTGTCGATGAACCAATCCTTAAAAAAACACGTACATTGATTTGTATTGCCTGTTATGGGCTGTATATTTCAATTTTACAACCAAAGGAGCGACAAATGAATATAAAATACAGAATGATAAGACGTTATGTTTTAGGTGTAAGTGCCGTTATGATTGGTTTGTTACTAGCTTTGAAAACAACAAAAACAGGTTCGTCTGCATCAATAAATAGCACAAGTAAATACGAATATAAAACGGATTATAATTTTGCAAATTATAGTATAGAAAGCGCACAGAATGCAGAATATGAAAAAAATGGTAAAAAAGGTCAATATACACCAGAATATACTTATGATTTCGAAGACACTGCTTACACACCACAAAAAAATTATTCTTTGGAAAATGGTATAACAGAATATTCAAATTATTCTGTTCAAGTTCAAAACAAAGGTCAAAAAATAGTATATCTTTGTAATGATACTATTGTTTGCATATATGAAGGCGGGGCTTTGCCGTGGCGGAATAATAATCCTGGTGCGTTAAAATATGGTGATTTTGCGAAAACTTATGGTGCAATCGGCAAAGGAAATAATAATTTCGCTATTTTCCCAACCAGGGAAGTAGGAGTTTATGCGTTAAAGGCTTTGTTGCAATCAGATTCTTATAAAAATTTAAGTGTCAGTGCAGCCATAGAAACTTTTGCACCACCAAAAGAAAACGATACTGAAAAATACAAAAGACGTTTAGCTGGATTAACAGGGGTAAATACATCCAGAAAGGTTTCCAGTTTAAGCGATGCAGAATTTGAACGCGTTGCTGCAACGATTATCACATTAGAAGGCGGAGATTTATCAACCCGTGGTGTCAAAGGCAAAGAAACATTGTTTGTTAATGGTAATCCAATAACCCAAAAAGACATGATTGTTGACACACTGGTAAATCAACAGATTATAAAATAACTTATAAAAAACCGGCAACAGCCGGTTTTTTGTTGAATTATTATTTGCAAAGAGTTATAATACAAGCATGACAGTTTTATTTATTAATTTTTACTGTTGTCGTTAAAAATGTTTGAATTGCAAACATATTGTTTGCATTATTTTCTTTAATTTATTAATATCACTACATAAACCAAAGGAAAGTTGCTATGCAAATCAGATTATACAATACAATGACGCGTAAAATTGAAGATTTTAAGCCAATCACACCAAATCATGTTGGGTTTTATTCTTGCGGTCCAACAGTATATTGGGATCAACATTTGGGAAATATGCGTACATTTTTGAATAATGATATTTTAAAGCGTATGTTTTTAGCGAACGGTTATAGTGTCACACATGTTATGAATTTTACAGATGTTGGTCATTTGACCAGTGACGAAGATACTGGTGACGACAAAATGGAAAAGGGCGCTGCACGTGAAAATATGACTGTATGGCAAGTGGCAGATAAATATATTGCAAATTGTGTGCGTGATATGAATGCTTTGAATTTAATTCGTCCAACATATACACCGCGTGCAACAGAACATATTAAAGAACAAATTGAATGGATTCAAAAACTTGAAAAATTGGGTTATACGTACGAAATCCCTGGCGATGGTATTTATTATGATACTTCTAAATTTGCAGAATATGGTGCACTTGGCGGACAGAATTTGTCTGAATTACGGGCGGGTGCACGCATAGAAAATAATAACAAGAAAAATATAACAGACTTTGCGTTATGGAAATTTTCACCAACAGATACTAAGCGTCAAATGGAATGGGAAAGTCCATGGGGTGTTGGTTTTCCTGGGTGGCATCTTGAATGCAGCACAATGAGCAGTAAATACCTTGGTGAACATTTTGATATCCACACTGGCGGTCAAGAACATATCAAGGTGCATCATACTAATGAAATTGCACAATCTGAACCAATCGTAGGCAAACCTTGGGTGCATTATTGGGTACATTGGGCTTGGCTGTTGTTAAAAGATGGCAAAATGTCAAAATCTTCTGGTTCTTTTTGGACAGTTCAAGGATTAATCGACAAAGGTTATGACCCGATGTCATACAGATATTTGGTATTGTTGGGACACTATCGTCAACCAGTAGAATTTTCAATGGATTCATTGGATGCAGCCACAACAGGCTATAAAAACATAGTTCGCAAGGTTGCTGATTTAATGAACGATGATGCAAGTGGTATCGATGAAGATAAATATCATCAATGGCACGATAAAATTTTGGCACCAGTTTCAGATAATCTGAAAACCGCGGAATCTTTGGTTGTTGTCCAAGATTTATTAAAAGATAAAAATGTGAACAACGCAACTAAATTGGCTTTGTTTGAATTTGTTGATGAATTGTTGGGGTTACAATTTATGGACAGGGCAAAGAAATTGCACGAATTGGAATCTGTTGCTGCGCCAGTTGAAATTCAACAATTGGCACAACAAAGATTAGAAGCCAAAAAATCGCGTGATTTTGCAACCGCAGATAATCTGCGTAATCAAATAGATGCGGCAGGCTGGACAGTAATGGATACACCAGACGGATTTAAGTTGGTAAAAAAGCAATAGAAAAAAAAGACATCGTAATCGATGTCTTTTTTGTTTAAACAAAATTATTCGTTTTCTGATGTTTTTAACGAAGCAAGATACACATTTTTCAAATAGTTGGCATCTTCGTATTGCTGTTGACACACTCTTCTGTTAATATCACATAGTTCTGTTTCAATATGTTTTGCTTTGTCAGGTTCCACATCTTGCTGCATCCCATGAATAAACAATTTGTATTTACAAGAAACAGGGATATTCAAAACCCACAAACTTAAAACAACGCAGTTATCTACTTTTAAATTATAAGTTTGCCATAGTTGCTTTTTTTTGAAAAGTCCAATTTTTGTGGGGGCTTTCACTTCCTCGCTTATGACATCAATATTTTTATCTTTATAACGTTCGTATAAAGAGTTGTATTTTAAAGGCAGTGCACCTTGATATAACGAATACATTTTTATCCTTTTTTATTTTTTGTCACATGTATTGTATTGTGATGAATACAAAAAGCAAGTTTTTTGTTGAGTTTTGAACGGATAAAAAAATATTAAAAAAAACTGCTTGAATATAGTGCATTTTGTGCTATATTAAAGCGCGTATAAACAAAGGAAAAATCCATGAATTATCCATATATGCCTAAATCTACCGCACTTTGGTTGATTGAAAATACTGCACTTACATTTGAACAAATCGGTGAATTTTGCGGTTTGCACGAATTAGAAGTTAAAAATATCGCAGATGCAGAATCTAATAAAATGCAGGGTTTAAACCCAATCATTAGCGGTCAAGTCACCCGCGAAGATATTGCAAGATGCGAAGCTGATCCAGAAGCGCGACTGGTTTTACGTGAAGCTATTATCGAAGCTCAAAAGAAACAAAATAAAAAAGGTGTTGGATATACTCCAAAATTACATCGTCAAAACCGTCTGGGTGGAATTTTGTGGATTTTAAAAAATTATCCTGAATTAACAGATGGACAAATTGCTCGTCTTATGCGCAGTACTAATCCAACAGTTAAATCTATTCGTGAAAAAACACATAAATCTTATTCACAGATTCAAATTCAAAGTCCTATTGTATTAGGTTTGGTTTCTGAATCTGCTGTACACGATGCAGTTGCAAAAGCACAACGCAAAGCAGGTAAATAATAAAATTTATGTTTCACAACTAAATCAAAGGTTTTTTTATGGCTAAAAAACTCGATGAAGCAACAAAATTATTAATAGATTCATTACCAGAAAGCTTAAAAGAATTGGCATTATCAGCAACTGAGGTTGGCTATTTATCTCAGATGGATTTTGATAACGCATTTCAAGCTGATGAAGTTCCAGAAGAAGAACAAGACGAAGTAGTGGAATTCTTTAAACAAGATTTAGGTCTGGAAATTCTTGAAACAGACAGCAATAGATTTACTCGTGATATGGAAAAATATTACGAAGAAGACGAAGACAGTTATTCTCGTGATAAAACACGCGATTTATTAAACGCTGATGCTGAACAGGTTGATGTTAATGACGAAGATTATGAACACTATGCAAAACAGTTGGAACGCAGTTCTACTGGTAATTTGGTGCTTGGTGTTCAAGATTCAATTCAATCTTATTTGAAGCAAATTGGTACTGTGCAATTATTAACTGCCGCAGGTGAAATAGCGATTGCTCAACGTATCGAAGCGGCGTCCAGACTTATGGTTTACGGCTTGTGTGAAAGTCCTATGACTATCCAAGCAATGTTAGATTGGTACCAACAGCTGTTGAACGGTGACATTCGTCTTCGCCATATTGTCAATCTTGAAGTTATGTATTCCAGCGAATCAGAACAAAAATCATTGGCTGCATTGGCAGACACTTTGAAATCCAAAGGCGTAGAACAAGTAGATGATTTGGCTGATGAAGATTTAGATGCCCTGGAAGAATCTGTATCCGATGATGAAGATGACGATGAAGATATGGACGAAGATGATGAAGACAAGAAAGAAGATGGACAACGCAGTTCTTCTGGTGTTCCAATTCCTGTAATGGAAGATGCTTTGATGCCAATGATTACAGAATTATTCAGCAAAATTAAACGTGTATTTTCCGGTATGCAAAAATTACAAGAAAAACGTTTGGCAAACCTGCTAATTTCTTCTAAACCAGATGAAACATTAGAAAAAAAATACAACAAATCTCGTCTGGAATTGTTTGAATATGTCGGAAAGATACGTCTTAACGATGACAGAATTGCTGAAATCATGGAAAAATTAACCAAACGCGATCAATTGTTAATGGGACTTGAAGGTAAAATGTTGCGTCTTGCTTTGTCTTGCAAGATTAAACGTGAAGATTTTCTGGCTGAATACGTTGGTAACGAATTAAATCGTAATTGGGTTAAAAAACTGGCGAAAAACAAAAGCGCAGCATGGCAAAATTTCGCAACAAAACACCAGGCTGATGTATTAAAAATTCAAGAAGATATAACCGCTATTGCAAAAGAAACCGGTCAACCGACGTCTGAATATAAAAAGGTCGTTGAACTGGTTCGTCGCGGTCAAGCCGAAGCGGCGCGCGCAAAACGCGAAATGATAGAAGCTAATTTGCGTCTTGTTATCAAATTCGCCAAAAAATCCAGCAACCGTGGTCTTGGGTTGGATTTTTCTGATTTGGTCCAAGACGGCAACATAGGACTGATGAAAGCAGTAGATAAATTTGATTATCGTTTGGGTAATAAATTTTCTACTTATGCTACAAATTGGATACAACAAGGCATTTCACGCAGTATTGCTGATCAAGCACGCACAATTCGTATACCAGTACACATGATTGATAACATACACAAAATTCAACGTGCAACACGTCAATTTATGCACAAGTATGGTCGTCAACCAACAGCGGAAGAATTGTCAAAAATTATTTATTTGCCAGTAGAAAAGATTCACAAGGCAATGAAAGTTAATCTTAAACCAATGTCTTTGGAAGCGCCTGTTGGCACAGAAGACGACAGTTCTAGAATTGAAATTATTGCGGACGAAACAGCTAAAAACCCATTTACATCGGCTGCTCAAAAGAATTTACGCAAAATCGTAACACAAATTTTATCAGAACTTGATCCAAAAGAAGAAACTGTTTTGCGTCAACGTTTTGGTATGTCTACTAATAAAACCAGCACTCTGGAAGAAGTTGGCGAATATATTGGTGTGACTCGTGAACGTATCCGTCAAATTGAACAAAAAGCACTAAACAAACTAAAACACCCAACACGTGCACGTAAATTAAGAAGCTTTTTGGAAGATTAAATTACAAAACCCGCCTCACAGCGGGTTTTGAAACAAAGGAATTACAATGAAAAAATTAATGATATTTTGCACAGGCGCATCAGGAACTGGCAAAAGCACTTTTATCGATAAATATTTATCAGGTGATAATTTTTACAACCTTAAATCAGCCACAACGCGACCAATGCGCGAAGATAAAAGTGACCGTAATAAATATTATTTTTGTGATGAAGAATATTTTGACACCAAACATTTTGCGACTTTGTTGTTTGTAAACGAACAAATTTGGAAACCAGGGGACAAAAAATGGCTTTATGGTGTGCCAGAATTCGAAATATTCAATAATATTGGCTATAATTTTACTTATGATGTTATTGAGCCAAAATATGTTCGCCAAATGATAGAGTGGTTTCGTAAAAAAAATTTAACAAAATACTATAATTTCAAGATTTTATGGTTTCAGCCATATAATGACGTTCAAAGCATCGTCGATTTACGCCAAAATATGCCCGACGACACACTAATAAGAAAAAATAATACATGTACTCAGGAAGATTTTAAAAACGTGCGCCTGTGTCCGGATTTTTCAATAAAACGCGTACCGCCAGAAGGATACGAGATATATAAAAAAGAAAAACAAAGTTGTTTATCTTATCTTCTTAACGAAATATATTCACAAACAAGAAAATAACACCTTAGCAGGTGTTATTTTTTACGGATTACATATTTTTACTTATAGTAGTGTAAATAATGCCTAAATCTGTTTTAAGCAACGCGGCTTTCACTTTGTCTGCATCGTTAGTCTGGTCTGCACTATTTAATATCTTTTCGAAATTACGAACAAATTGAACAGCCTGAGAATTAAATACTTTGTCAGACTTTAACATATTGCTAATCTGTTTTTTATCTGTCGCGTTAAACATTTTTACCAGCCATTTGGCAAAAATCCTGTTGTCGCCATCATTGTATTTATTCCATACTATATCGGGAATATTAGCACCCGAAGCACGCGTTAAATCAACAGACTGTTCATATAATTTTTCAAACAATTTGTCTGTTTGAGCCATAAAATCTTTTGTGCTTATTGGCTTATACGAAGCAGATGGCGCAACTTTGATTGCATCCATAGGTGCAGAAGCGCGCGCCACCATCATCTGTTTATTTAAACTTTGCATCGCATCAACCGCCTTGGCATAATCAGACATCAAATCTATCATTTGTTGACGCGACTGACCCGCCAAATCACCCAATTGTGCCGATGAATTATTAATATTTTCCAAAGATTCTGCTATGGTAGTTTTCATAACATTAATCTTTTCGACCAAAGTATTTACAATTTGATTAAGGTTTTCACTCATGTCACGAGAACCTGACGCCAAATCGGGCAGGGCAACATAATATTTTTCAATCAATTCAGACAAAGGTTTCAGTTGTTCTGTAGTTTCTGTAGACATTTTTATCAGATTTTCAGATTGCCCAGACAATTGTGTGTGTGCCTTATTCATTTCTATCAATGTTTCACGAACACCTATGCCCATAGTTTTTACAGAATTCGCGAATTCGGTTGCGGCAGTTTTTGTATTTTCTAATGTTTCATTAGCCACACCTGAAACATCCTTGATTTCTTTTACAACACCATTTGAAAATTCGTGTATTTCCGTATCAAATCTATTTGTTAAACCAGCTAATTCATTTGTAATTCCACGTACCGAAGAAGTTGTGTTGGTTGTAGAATTGTTTAGTGCCTCGATAGCAGCTTCTAATTTGCGTAATTGTTTATCAATAGATGTTTCTGCCAATCTTATATTTGCCCCAACCACATTTGCCGTCTCTGTCATAGTATTAACTTGACGTGTTAATTCTTTATTAGCATGTTTTGTAAATTCAGCCAACTTAGTCAAATAATCACTTAATAACTTGTCGTTTTTATGCATCGTTTCATCATATTCGCCAGATGATTTTGTCACGTTTTCAAAACCACCAGTCACACTTGAACTAAGTTCTGTAAGTTGCTGTTGCAGCGCATTAGCGGCGGCTGTTAACTTTTCCATATTTTCAGAATTTGAATTAAACGTTGATTGTAATTGTTCGCTAATTTGACGTTCTGTGTCCAAAGATTGCGCTATTTGCTCTTGTAATTGCGTTGCGTGTTCTGTTGTAGACGTGGCTGTTTCAGAAATCCTGTTCAACAAACTTTCTATTGTAGCAGAAAAATTGTCTGTTGTGTGTTGTACCTCATTCCAACCGGTTGACCCCACTATGGAATTCAATCCAGATACCGTATTATCCAATCTTTGAGACATCGTGGCTATTTTTTTAACCGCTTCATCCGCAGTTGCAACCATTTTATCATTTTGTTCCCCAAGAGAATGTTTAATTGCTTCCGAATGTTCAATCTGATTTTGCAAAGTAGCAGCCATGGACTTAAAGTTATCGTCGATTTTTGCTATTTCATCTTTTAATATTGTTTGCAAAACCCGGGAAGCGTCTTGCACTTTTGCATACTCTGGATGCAGCATAATTTCTAATAAAGAATTCATAACCCGTTGAGATTTGCGTGAAATAAAAAACAAACAAATTAAACTAACAAACAACAAAAAACCTAAAGACACAGCGGTTATTAACAATATTTGATTCATGATTTCTTTCTCCTAAAATAACATCCTTGAACTTTCAGGGAATTTATACTAAAATATTTTCAAGAAAGCAAGAGTATAAATGAAACAACGCGAAGTTTTTTCTCCGGAACAACTTATGGCTTCAAATCCCGCAGAAAACATATGGGTCCAAGCCAATGCTGGTACTGGAAAAACCAAAGTTTTAATTCAAAGATTGTTGCGAATTTTATTTCGAAACAGCAAATATAACAATGATATTGATAATGGCATACTGTGTTTAACATATACAAATGCCGCGGCTGGCGAAATGCGAAACCGTATTCTATCTGGTTTGCAAAAATGGGCAACTGCGAACGATAACGAATTAATGGAATTGTTGGAAACCGTATCTGAAAACAATCCTCCAACCATTAAAGATTTAGCCTTTGCGCGCAAGGTGTTTTTTTTATACATAGACAATCCTGATTTATTAAAAATCAAAACTATTCATGGTTTTTGTGAAGAAATATTACATAGATTTCCTATCGAAGCAAACATTTCGCCCACATGGTCATTGGTTTCCGGTTCTGCTCAGACTGTATTATTAGATGATGCTTTTAATCAAATGATAAAAAACTCTACTAATAAGATATCAGATTCAAAAAACACATTGGATGCCTTTTATAAGATTGTTGATATTAAATCTGAATATTTCTTAAAAGATTTACAAGATTTGTTGCTGGCACGCTATCGTTCGTTTTTCCAGGTGAATAACGTTAACGAATATCGCGAATATTTCATTGATACAACGCGAAAAATATTAAATCTGGAAAACAAACCAAATACAGATGTTGATAATGATTATTTAACAAATATTATCAATTATGCCAAAAACATAGAAAAAACATCAAAAAAGCCGGCACAATACATACAAAATATTATTAATATTACACAACAATATATTGATAAAACAGTTAATTTTGAAACATATAAAGATTTATATTTAACCAAGCAAAACGAGATTGATAAAAAGTTTCTAAAAGACGATTGTTTTTCAGAAGAAGCTTTACGTGTGTATAATATACAACAGTATTCATTAAACAAAACTATATTTGAAAACACTATCGCGTTATTTGATTTGGCTATGGATTTTGCGAACACGTATAAACTAATCAAACAAGAACGCAATTTGTTAGATTTCGAAGATTTGATTTTATATACACAAAAATTGTTTTCAAATCCAAATGTTATGGGGTGGATATTATCACAACTAGACGTGTCACTATCTCATATTTTGGTTGACGAAGCCCAAGACACCAGTCCTCAACAATGGAATATTTTACGAATGTTAGCTGGTGATTTTTTTACAGACGGAGACACCGCCAACAATCGTTCATTATTCGTAGTAGGCGACACAAAACAATCTATTTATGGCTTTCAAAACGCCGATCCACGTGCTTTTGCAGAAAGTCGCAAAGCAATATCCGAACAAATAAAACACAATTACAGAACTATTCGCGAAGTGGCACTTGAACAAAGTTTTAGATCTACGAAACCTATACTAGATACAGTAGATTGTTTCTTTAATTGTCCAGACATAGTTAAAAAAACTGATTTTTACAACAATAAACATAAATGTTTCAGAAAAGACGATATAGGCACAGTAGAATTGCACGACGTTTTTAAATGTGCAACAACCGGAACTGATAAAAACAAATTATATGCTAATATGCTAGCCGATAAAATATATGATTTAATCAAGCATAAAAATTACAAACCAAACGATATAATGGTACTGGTACAGAAACGCAGTTCTTTCGTTACACCTTTGACATCGGCATTAAAAAAACGCGGTATAGATATTGCTGGTAATGACAGAATAAAATTACCAGAATTTTCTGCAATCAAAGATATGCTGCACCTTATAAGATTTTGCATTGATACATCAAATGATTATAGTTTATGTTGTGTGTTAAAAAGTCCTTTTTATACATTGAAAGAACAAGATATTTTTAATTTATGTAAAATAAAAAACACAGATAAAAATCTAACAATTTTTGATGTTTTACATACTAATTATCCAGAAATTTCTAATGATTTATTGGATGATATTAACAAATCAAAAATGTTATCCCCATACTCTTTTTTCACGTATGTTTTAAATAAAAACAACAACAGAAACAAAATTATTTCTGCACTAGGAAAACAAGTTATTGATCCTTTGGAAGAATTTTTAACTATGTGCTTGGCTTATGAAAGAACACAACCTGGTACATTACATCATTTTTTAAAATGGTTTATTACTGGCGACAGCGAAATAAAACGCGACATGGATGCATCCCAAGGGGTACGAATAATGACTGTACACGGCAGCAAAGGTTTGGATTCCAAAGTTGTGTTTCTTGTAGACACATTAACATTTCCTAAACCAAATCAAATATTAAACATAAACCATTTACATAACAACAATAAATATGATTTATGGCTTTGGAAAACGGCAAATTCTGCGATTTTAGAACCCATAATTGACAAGAATAAACAAGACGACATCGCAGAATATTACAGATTGCTTTATGTGGCAATGACACGCGCTCGCGATGATTTGTACATATACGGTTGCGATATGGATAGAGCGTCTGAGTTAGTTTGGCACAAACAATTATGGAATGTTTTTTCAAACGCCAAAGAATTATTTATTAACGATAATACAATCAGGATAACAAATGACACAGACTTTGGGCAATTTTTTGACTGGTGCAAAAAATAAAGATTTTGCAACCAAAAACGGAACCAGGACACACGCATTGTTGCAACATATTGTCATAGACGACAACATTTGCCAAGGTGATAAAGACATCATTGCTGTTATAAAAACAAAACCTGAATTACAACCGTTTTTTGTAGCTGCTGCCCGAACAGAAGTTCCCATAGCTGGTAAAATTAACGGCTGTTTTATAAGCCGTCGCATTGATAGACTGTTAATAAATCATAATACAAAAACCATAGATTTTATTGACTATAAAACAGATATAAACAAAACAGAATTTATCGAAAAATATAAAAAACAGTTAAAAGAATATTCTGAATTATTACATTCTGCGTATCCAGGATATGAAATTAATGGGTATATTTTGTGGTTAAGCGATTGGAAGCTTGAACAAATGGTTTAAATATGATACAATTCATATATATAAAGGTGTAAAAATGTCAGACACAAAAGAAAAGATTTTTAATGTAATTCGTTGGTTGGCCTTTTTACCACTTATGGCGTTATTGTTTGTCATAGGGTATGCTGGTGGCGCGCATATATCAGACTTTGTGCTTAAAACATTTGGCTTAGATTTATATGTGTCGCTTTTGCATGTGTGGCTGCCTGGGGTTCTTATGGTTATTGGTGCAAGAGTTTTGATGCCAAAACACAAAAAACTTGCCACTTGGTTGGCAATTATTTTGTGGCTTTTGGTTGTAATAGAATTATCTGTGCTTACATACCATATTGCCCTTGAACACCAGTCTATGTATCAAACGCATTTAGATGCACAGCAACAACAAATTCCTTGAAAAATTAAATAAAAATTGGTTATAATTCGGGCATGTTAACCAATTTATATATTTCAAACATAGTTTTAATTGAAAAACTGAATATAGAATTCGGTAATGGTCTTAATATTATGACTGGCGAAACTGGTGCGGGTAAAAGTATTTTACTTGATGCACTATCTTTGGCGCTGGGCGCACGTTCTGATACTGGTTTAATCAGAAACGGCTGTGATATGGCAAGTGTCACCGCTGAATTTGATTTTATAAACAATAACGCAAAACAAATATTAAACGAAAACGGCATAGATTATAATAACGGCTTGATTTTGCGCAGAACTTTATCGACAGACGGGAAAAGCAGGGCTTGGATTAACGATGTTCCTGTGTCTATAAAAATATTAAAACAAATAGGTGATGAACTGGTTGAAATTCACGGACAGTTTGAAAGTCATTCTTTGTTGGATGCGACTACACATTTATCATCTTTGGATGAATTTGCAAAATTAAGTTGTGCGGATTTTATTGGTACTTTTGAACAAACTAAAAATGCTTACATTGATTTACATAGCGCACAAAAACGATTAAAAGAACTAACTGAATTACTAGAAAAATCTGAAAACGAACGCGATTTTTTAGAACACAATGTCACAGAACTACGCAAATTAAACGTGCAAATTGGCGAAGAAGAAGAATTGTCTAATCAGCGTGCGGCGATGATGGATGCCGAAAAGAACGCGGGTATTTTATCTGATGCGGTTGAAATATTAAAAAACAATGGCAATTCTTTGGACGAACAAATTTGTTCTGTGGCGCACGTTTTAGAAAGGATTAAAACAGAACCTAATCCTTATTCAGAACAAATAGATAAACTTTACGAAGCCGCATCAGCTGTTGCAGAAATAGGCGAACAAATTCATCCAGAAAGCACAAACGTTGATGATATAGACGCAATCGAAGAACGTTTATTTGCTATTCGTGCTGCCGCACGCAAACATAGATGTAGTGCTGACGAATTGCCTGATAAATTATCACAAATGGAAATTCAATTAAATGCGATAGATAACAGCGATATTGAATTAAAACGGTGCAGGGCAGATGTTGATAAATTTATGCAAACATTTAACAAATATGCGGATACTTTAAGCAGTTTGCGTAAATCCGCTGCAGATTCATTACGCAAACAAATATTAACAGAATTACCCGATTTAAAATTGGGTTCTGCCGACTTTGTGGTAGATATTCAAAAATCAGACCCTTCACAAAACGGCACAGATTCAATTGTATTTATGATAAAAACCAACCCTGGTACACCTTTTGCACAATTGAACAAAATCGCATCTGGGGGTGAATTATCGCGTTTTATGTTGGCTTTGCGTGTCGCACTTAATAATCCAAACAATAAAAAAACCATAGTTTTTGATGAATTAGATACAGGAATAAGCGGTGCAACCGCATCTGCGGTTGGCGAAAGATTGAATAAATTGTCTGCAAATGAACAATTGTTAGTAATTACTCATTCTGCCCAAGTGGCTGGTTTTGCGGACAAACACTTTAAAATATCAAAATCTAGCACAAACGATAAAACAACAACTACTGTAAATGAAATAGTTGGGGATGACAGAATTAATGAAATTGCCCGCATAATAAGTGGTGCCCAAATAACCCCTGAATCCATTGCAACAGCAAAAATTTTGATAAAACAGTAAAAAATGCCCAAATGGGCATTTTTTTATTTAATCTTTGGCCAATAATCATCAACCAACGCATCTTTTTGTCGTTGAATTTGTTTAATAGCAGATTCTACTTTTGCTAATTCACTGGCTCTGGTCATTAACGCTTTGAACACATCAAAAACATTTTGTTGTGATACAGTTGTGCATTTATCACTTTCAAACCAATCTACATCTGCAACCGTAATAGCCGCTTTTTGTGTGTCAGGATTAGCCATTTCTATTGTATAACGTCCTGCCTTCCAACCGTTTACATAAGTAAACAATACATTATCCTTGAAATCTTTAACGTTGAAAATACCTTTATCAACCAAAGCATGACGTTCTATTTTTATGTCTGAACGTTGTAGCGTCAAAAGCAACTTAGCCTTTATATCATTAGTCAATATCTCTCTTGGTGGACGAATTGTATGAAACACACCATGTTCATCAGCAAAACGCATAATTTTTGTATTAGTATAACTCATTACTTAAACCTTATGTTTATAATTTAGCGGAAAAAATATAGCAAAAAATTAAAGACTGTCAATATTTATTATACCGTCTGCAAATTCAATAGAAGCAGGTCGTTCTGAATTTGAACTGATAATTTTATTATCCTTGTCACGAACAATAGCGTAACCACGTTGCAAAACGTTTTTATAACTTAATGATTTAAGCATCTGTTCTGTATGCAATAATGATTGTCTAAGAAAATTAAATCTATTTTCCATAATTGTTGGAAATCGCGATACCAATTCAAGCCTTTGATGAACATATTGCATTTTTTTATCAATAACTATATCCATAGTATGCATTAAATCATCAATTCGTTGTCCTTGCTCCATCAAAATTTGTTTCGGACTTTTGATATTTACATTTGCGATATTGCGTTTTAGCTGTCCAATTTGTGTTATGAAGGCGGTATTCAACCTGTGTGATAAATTATCCAATTCTTGAATCAAAGATATTTTTGTTGGAACAACTGTTTCTGCTGCGCCAGTCGGGGTAGGCGCGCGCACATCGGCAGCAAAATCTATTAACATCCAGTCTGGCTCGTGCCCAACACCTGATATTAACGGAATATGACTAGCCGCAGCAGCACGAACAACGATTTCTTCACTAAAAGGCAACAAATCTTCCAAAGCACCACCACCACGTGCAACAATAATAACATCTACATTATTCATACGATTAAAATATTCAATTCCTGCGGCTACTTCCGCAGCGGCTGTTGCACCCTGAACAGTTGCGGGATAAAGCAACACATGCACAGGGAATCTTTCACGCAATCTGTTTTGAATGTCTTGAAAAGCAGCACCAGTCGGACTTGTGACAACACCAATAGTTTGCGGAAAACGTGGTAAAGATTTCTTTTTGGATTGATCAAATAACCCTTCGGCAGCTAATTTCTGTTTTCTTTGTTCAAGCATTTTTAAAATCGCACCAACACCAGCTAATTCAATAGAACTTATAATGATTTGATAATTGCTACGCGCAGGATATGTTGTAAAACGTCCCGTAATTATAACCTCTATACCTTCTTCCAATTTAAAATTAACAGGTGTTCCACGCCAAATAATCGCATTTATCGCGGCATTTTCATCTTTGATGGTCATATATAAATGTCCAGACGTAGCACGTGTAATACCAGACAATTCACCGCGAATACGAATTTCAGGAAACGCTGTCTCGACAACTTTTTTCAGTAAAGCAGACGCATCGCTTACACTAAATATCATATCAGGTTTAACAAAAGGTTCTGGTTTAGCTAACATTTTATTCTAACCCTGCACGGCGCGCCAATGTATGTGCGCGCATTTTTAATATATCATTAAAAGTATCGTCCTTTTTCAATTCTGACACAGGACGCCCCAGTTTATATATCTCGCGAACTTCTTTGGGTGTAAATTGCGTATGCGTGACATCAAACACAGTTCCCGATTGTTTATGGTATAACCACCAATGTAAATTTGTACCTTGTAATTCCCAGACCTTATCCCCACCTGTCATAGAATATATTAAATAACTAGAATACACACAAAAACCACTTGACGGATCAGTATGTGGGCGCATTTTAGTTTCATTTAAAACCATTTTACGCGTAAGACGTTCTTTGAAAGTTCTGCGTAATAAAAAAACGATTTCTGGCAAAGAAAATTTTTCACTAACAATATCATCAAATTCCATAGCAGTTAACATTAACTGCTGAGACGCTTTGTCATAGCGCCCCAATTTATTTTTTGCATGATAAAAAGTTTCAGAATTATTCATGCTTTGAATTATAGCATAAATATATATTTTTTTCAAGAATTACAATTCCGTCAAAGGCCAACGAGGGCGGGGCGCAACAGGTTCTTTGACAATATTGCCAATTTTGTAATTTTCCAAACCTGCCCACGCAATCATCGCACCGTTATCCGTACATAAATTCATAGGAGGCGCAGCAAATTGCATATTATATTTATTAGCCAATTCTTCCATAGCATTTCGAATTGCGCTGTTTTTAGCAACACCACCAGCCACCACCAACGTTCCAGGTTTTACAGATTTAACGCGTTTATCATGTAATGCGTTATTTAATCGATTAGTTATACAATCAACAACAGCCATTTGAAAAGAAGCACAAAAATCATTTATAAATTCTTCGTTTATATCTGATGACGATGTTTTATCCAACAACATACGCGCCGCCGTCTTTATTCCCGAAAAAGAAAAATCGCATCCAGGTTTATCACACAATGGCCTTGGAAAAACAAATCTTTTCTTGTCACCCAATTGCGCACGTTTATCAACAACAGGTCCCCCAGGATACCCCAATCCTAACATTTTTGCGACTTTATCAAAAGCTTCGCCAGCACTATCGTCCAATGTTTGACCAATTAATTCATACTTACCAACACCATGTACCAACAATATTTGACAATGTCCACCCGAAGCAAGCATTAACAAATAAGGAAATTCTACATCGATATTTGTTGCAGAATCCCCAGCCGAAGTCGCTTTTAAACGTGGCACCAACGCATGTCCTTCTAAATGATTAACCGCAACCAAAGGCTTATTTGTTGCGTTTGCGATACCAGTAGCAGCCATCCATCCTACCAAAACCCCGCCAATCAAACCAGGCCCAGCAGTAGCAGCAACCACATCAATATCATCTATTGTTTTATTTGCACGTTCCAATGTTAATTTTATAACATCATCAATCGCCAATATATGCGCACGCGCAGCCAATTCTGGCACAACCCCGCCATATTTTTGATGTTCAGGAATTTGAGAATAAATTATATGAGATAAAATATTTTTATCACTATCCACAATCGCAGCACTAGTTTCATCACAAGACGATTCTATACCCAAACATAAAAAATGCTTACCCGAAGAAGTATGACCAAAGTCACTACCCATATCAGTTATAATTAATTTTTCATTTTTCATTTTATTTCTACCAAGGCTATGCCGATATTATTTTTATTTTGTTTGCGTTTATTTACATATTCGATAAAATCCGTATCCACGACTTTCTTTTGTCGCTTAGAAGCATGACGAAGTTTACCATTTGGTAATAAAAAACCCATATGTACAACCGCTAAATCAGTTCCTATTTTATCATAAATTTTAGAATTTCCAGATATAAATAATACAATTAATGGTTTTTTTGTTCTTATTTTTTCTAGTTGATTATATGGTATATATTCTAAATCTATGCTTTGTTTCTGAAAATCAGTATTTATATAATAATTTCTTTTAAACCAAGATTTTTTATCTATAACAACTTTTCTAGTCTTTGTTTTACCATATTTATTGCTAACATTTTCAACAATGTTGGAATTATTTTTTAACCAATCAGATTCAATAAAATGATTACGATTAAATAAATCAATTTTTCCGTTTTTGTATCTTATTTTTATTAATTTATTAATATCACCATCTGCCAAAGCAGTTTCTACAAACGTCACACAATCAAAAGCATCTGTCCTAATCAAAGGGTCTGTATCAGGTAATTTTTCTTCACCAAGTGGGTTGTTTATATACCCAGCACCCAAATATTGTTCACCGATAAAGCTACTATTGTGCGCACAACCACATAATAAAAACAACAAAGCAAAAAACGAGTTAATCTTCATCTGTTTTTGTATTATTAAGTTTGATTCCATTATAACATAATACCACCGCATCATGAATAATCATTTCATTAGAATCTGGCAGTTCAGCTATTTTAGTAATACAATTTATTAACAAATCTTGTTCTTCTGCATTTGGTACTATACGTTGCACAGTAGTAATACGTTCCTGTTCCGATAAAGATAACCATTTTTTCATATGAGAATTTTCAAAAGTTCGCACAGGTTTAACAAAAAAACCCAACACAACAAACACAATAAAAACACAAATAATTATTGATATTTTTATAACTAATTTTAATTGCTGAATTTTTGTTTGTCGTGTCATGTCTTACTCGCATTTTTCTAACCAGACATCATAAGTATCGTCTTGCAAAGGATTAAGTCCTGGTTCGTTTCTGTTCATCCAGCCACTAAAAATACGACCGTCTGCTTTTGTATATATTTCAAGAAAAACAAAAAAGTTTTCTGCATCAAAAGGGTCACTTTGTTTACAGTTTTTAATTGTTATTGTCAAACCATCGTGCTGCAAAGTCTGCCCGACTTTTATTGATGCGACCTGAGTTTTACCGGCAGCCTTATTCATAACACGAACAACAGCCGTGTTTTTTTCAATATATGCAAAAGCAGATTGTGTAGATAACAAAAACAGGGGTGTTATAAACAAACATAATAATTTAATAACGTTCATTTTCTCACCCCCATTTTTTATTTTATTCAAAGAATTATTTGTCTTCGCTGTTTTTTGCGTTTGCAGACAAATCTTCAACGATACGAGCTTTCTTACCAGACAAACCGCGCAAGAAGAATAATTTCGAGCGGCGAACTTTACCAACACGAACTTTTTCTATCTTTTCGATTGCTGGGGTATACAATGGGAACTTGCGTTCTACACCAACACCATAAGATTCACGGCGTACAGTAAAAGACGCATTGTTTCCGTTTCCACCATCGCGTGCGATAACCACACCTTCGAAGATTTGAATACGGAATTTATCACCATCTTTAATTTTTACATGAACTTTGACAGTATCACCAGCTTTGAATTCTGGGATTTTTTTATCACCTTTTAACTTAGCGATATGTGCTTGTTCAATTTTTTTAATTATGCTCATTTTCATTTTCCTTTATTAAATCCGGACGACGTTCTTTTGTTATTTCGTCCGATTGTTGTTTCCGCCACCTTTGAATATTGCCATGATGACCGGACAGCAGGACTTCTGGGACACTTTGTCCACGCCATACTGACGGACGGGTATATAATGGCCATTCAAGCCCGCCGATTTCGAAACTTTCGTTCGCGGTGGTTTCACTTCCACCACCTAATACATTATCTAACAGACGAACGCAACTGTCAACAAAAACTTGCGCTGCGATTTCACCGCCAGATAAAATATAATCGCCTATGGATACTTCCTCAATATCATAAGCATCTATAACCCTTTGGTCTATACCTTCGTATCGACCACAGAGCAGGGTTATTGTATCATTTTTTATATATTCATGCACTAATTTTTGATTTAATTGTTTTCCGCGGGGCGAAAAGAATATTATTTTACCCTTGGTTTTTATAGAATCTATCGCGCTTCCCAAAACATCAGGGCGCATAACCATACCAGCACCACCGCCAAACTGTTCATCATCAACGCTGCCATAACTATTTATAGCAAAATCACGAATATTTACAGTATCATACGACCAAATTTTTTTATCCAAAGCACGTCCAACAACCCCACCACTAAGGGTTCCTGGAAACATTTCTGGAAAAATAGTCAATATATTAAAGTGCATTATTTTTTAATTCTTTTGAGCGTTATTTTGACATGTAATACAAATTCTATGCATTTCACTTATAGCCTGAACATGTTCAGCACGTGCCATTCTGTAAGTTTCTGCTTTTGGTTCTAATACATTACCTTGTTCTTTAACTCTAAACAACTTTTGTGTTTTTAGATATTTTCTTAACGGACAATTCTTAGTATCTAAACCTTCTGGACATTCATAATCTAATAAAAGTGTATAAAGTTTCATATGCATAATAAATCCTTTATTTTACAAATATTGTCTTTTTATCTAAATCTACATCAGCACCTTTGAAAGATATCATATCACCATTTTCAAGTTCAATGATATCACCAGCACCAAAATTTTGAAAACCATCTACTGTGCCGATTTTTTTATTGTTTTGAATAACATCAAAACCAATTAAATCAGATTGATAATATTCACCATCTTTGGCATTTGGTAATGTATCGCGTTCCACAAACAATTCTGTTCCACGCAAAACTTCGGCAGACGTTCTGTCTTCAAAACCTTTGACATGCGCAATAATAACATTACTGTTAGGCAAAGCACGAACGAATTTAAAATCTTCAGTTGCAAATTTATCACTTAATATTTTCAAATCACGAAAATCACCAGGTGTGGCGGTATATGTTTGAACACGCACATCACCGCGCACACCCTGAAAGGCAACAATCTTTCCAACTAAGATTTTTTTATCGTTTTTCATTACTCTTTTTGAAAACATCAAGTATTCTTTCGTTATTCTTTTTGAAAACGCCAAGTATTCTCTGAGTAAAAGATATATTTTGTTGATGTTGCTGTTTATATTCTTTGTAAACGTTACAATTATTACAACAATCTACAAATCTTCCTTGCCAATCAGCAGTAGAGAATATATCTGTACTTTGCGTTTCTGCACATCTCTGGATGTATTCCGCCCACACTCTGTCCGACGCAGCACCTTTTTCGTCTTGAAGATGACATTCCCGACCAGTCACAGGACAATCACGAGAACTTGTCGCCTCATATATATCTGCTTCAATCAAGTGTTGTGGCAATCTTTTACGGTTCATAATAATTACTCTGCAGCTGCTTCTGTTGCAGGTTCTTCAGCCGGTGTTTCAGCAGCAGTTTCTGCTGGTGCTTCGGCAGCAGCCTTAGCGGCAGCTTCTGCGGCAGCTTTTTCTTCTGCTATTTTCGCCAATTTATCAGCTTTGTCTTTTGCTTTCTGTTGTGTTTTTTCACTTGGTTGATTTTTCTTTGTTTGTGTTGGAATTGGTTTAGCAGCTACCAAGCCAGCATTAGCCAAGAATTTATAAACACGATCAGATGGTTTTGCACCTTTGGCCATCCAAGCCTTAATTTTTTCAACATTCAAAACAACACGCTTTTCATCTTTTTTATCTAACATTGGATTATATTTACCAACTGTTTCCAAAATAGCGCCTGAATTACGAGCGTTTCTAGAATCCGTGACGACCACGTGATAATAAGGGCGTTTTTTTGCACCATAACGTGCCAATCTAATAACTGTTGCCATATTTTTACTCCTTTTTTGGCTTTGTCACCACATGGGGTGATAATCTTGTTTAAAACCCAAAAACCACACAAAAAAACATACATCAAGAGCGAAACTCGCCGGTTGATGTCCTTTATGCATACCGCATACAAGGTGTCCAGTAATAGCAATCTTTGGGATTTGCAAGGCAATTATGTAATAAAAAATACCAAAAGTCAAATATTTATTATGTTTTATCTGCCACAACAAGGACAATGACAATTATTATTATGTCTGTGATAGTGTTTTCTTATTTGTTGATTTAATTCTTGTTTTGCCTTTCTTCTGCTTTTTTTGTTTTTGGCGTTGTTTATAGATATAAAATTCACAGTAATATTAATTACATAATGTTCGTTTTCAAGCTGAGTCAAATTTCCCCTAAGATTATTACACAATTTATGAGTAGCTTGTAAATTTGCCAATTCTTTTAATCCACCCATGGATTTTGGTACAATATGATCCCAAGAAAATTCACCCGGGGTATAACACACAGAATGACGATGATTTCCACTATCTATCTTTATTGGCTCGCCACACAATTTACATACAGGATACCATTCGTAATCGCCCATAATTTTATATATATCTTTGATGTGTCTGTGTGTAAATAAAAATTCCAATTGGTCATTTTCTTTGCAAACATCTATTGCTTTCTTAATATTTTTGCGTAATTCGCGTGCAGAATTAGATTCTGGTTCTTGTTTATGCAACACCAACACGAGTATTTGAAGGAGTTTTTTTAAGTGTTCTTTGTCCATTGTTTTGCTAAGAATCAAAACGTCTTTTAAGATCTTTTTTATTTCATCGCTTGTCATTCATAAATCCTATTTGCACCAAAATACTTACATATTTTATGATTGTCGTCAATTATTATATCGACAGAATTGAATTTTTATTTCTGGACATTTTTTATACATTTGTGTAACATATGGCAAATCGCGGGCGTGGTATAATGGCAGCACGAAAGCTTCCCAAGCTTTAGACGAGGGTTCGATTCCCTTCGCCCGCACCAA
>CAMZIQ010000010.1 GCA_947307295.1 uncultured Pseudomonadota bacterium | reverse complement strand
TTAACCCCTGTGCCAGTTGCATACCACCGATTCCAGTCGCAGCAAGAGTTCCAGCTGTTAACATACGATTAGCCTTTGATTGTGCAGTAGCCTTGGTACTTTCGTATTTATCAGCGAGTTGTTGGATATCTTCTTCGGTATAATCAGACAATCTAACTTGGTCAATATGTTCGCATTTTTTTAGTTTTGTTAAATATTCTTGTTCAGTGGCAGATGAGCTTTCTATGGATGCTTTGCAGGCTTCATCAGAGACATCTGTTTGCAAACCATCTATATCATCGCGAATATCAAAATCATCATCCACAATAGCATCTTTACCAAAAAATTCTGCGACCTTGCTTATAAATTTAGCACTACCGTTAACCGTTTTTGCAACGCCACCAGCCCCACCGATATAATGACAATCGGAATATGCCTTTGTTGCACAAGCGTATATTGTTCCTAATGCAGATAAAGTGTTTGCACGCATCATCTGATTTTCCCAATATTCAATGTTTTCACGGTTAGATTTTTTTGTGGTTTCTTCTGTTAAGCTATAACCATCTGGACAATTATCGGACAATATTTCGACATTACAAGAACCCGCTTCGTTTGGTTGTAGTTGATTATAACGTTTTGTAAATGCTTTATCTAATTTCAAATGATTATTCATAAAAGTGACTTCGCCAGAATAATCTTTAGCAGCATTGGCTTTGTTTATTTTCTTTTCTGTATTTTGTTTAAATAAATCAACAATCGAATCCCCCACGGGATTGGCAAATGTTGGCAACATTGTAATATTTAATATTGTCAACACGCTTAATAAAGATACAGTTTTTTTTATCATTTGTTATTTCTAATCTTGGTTATAAATAATTAAATTTTTGATTTACTTTGTTTAAAGTCTCTTCAACATTTTTCATGTCTGCAGGACTTGGGTTCGTTTTGTTTGAATTTCTTTTGGTACGTGTTCTTTGTTGTGCTTTTTCTTCCATGTTATTCACAGAGTCATTAGTTTTTTCAGCCACGACTTCTGCACCTTTGGCAACTACTGCTGCATTTTCTTTTCTTTTAGCTTTGTTAATCGCCTTGTTCTCTTTTTTGTCCTCTTCCTTTTGTGCTTTATCTTCTGCGTTTTCTGCTTTCTTTAATTCGTTTTTTGCCTTGGTTGTGTCAAGTGCACGTCCCAATGCGCCGGATGTTACTGTCCCAACTGCGGTACCAACGCCAGAACCCAACATAGCAGATGATGCCGCTGTTTGAGCACGTGTTTCACGATATGCGTTTTCTTTGAATGTTGTAGCGTTTATGCCAAACCATTCCTGCATACATACAAATGTGTCGCCTGCATAACGTTGACGCATAGCCGTTGGACTTGATTGATTTTCGCCGGCAAAAAATTCAACACTGAAAACACAATCAAAAGATCTTTCATCAAACATTGCGCCCAACATTTTGCATTGTTTCGACATCGAATCACGCAAAGCATAAAGGCGTTCTTCGTCTTTCTTTATATCAACTTCGGCATTTTCACGTAATTTTCCAATTGCAGTCCCAAAACGAGATACCAATCCAGAATCAGATTCAGTACATTCTTTGGCAATCGTTGCACATTTTTGAATCGCCGAATCTGCAGCTGTTTTCCCAAGGCATTTGCCGTATGTCGTGCCACATTCATTTACGATACATGCGTTATAACTGTTTCCACAATCTATTACATTATTATAAGATGATAAACGAACATTCATATCACGGTCAGCCTTGATTTCTGTGCTGAATAAACTAAATTCTTCGCCAGTACAATCTGTATCACGTTTACATCTGTTTAATTTATCCCCGAATATAGTATCGCTGTCCAAAGAACATTTTGTAAAATCGTTTCCGCATGTTTCACGCATACATTTACGCAAAGCGATATCGCATGTGCTACTGTTAGAAGACATTGCTTTCTTTTGTTCAGCGCTAAATGTTGCGGAAGCTTCGCTGGCGGCGATTGCAGCGCGTTGTTTAAGAATTAATTCCGCAAAACCATTATCTTTGGATGCGTTTTCCATAACGGCGGATACCGCTTCGTCAAATTGACGAGATTTGTTTTCTATGATGATCGGTTTTTCGGTGTCTTCGCTGATTTCTTCGTTAACAGGTTGTTCAACAGTTTGAATTTCGGTTTCTTGGTCCGTTGATTCTGTTGAATTTGTTGTTGTCTGAGTCGTTGCAACAGATTTACGTGATATAGGTGCAGAACGAACAGCCGTGCGTGGTGCCGCATTAGCAATATCACATATTGCAAACAAAGAACATACTGCCATAATTATTGGCATTGATAAAATGAAAATCTTTTTGTTCTTTTTCATATGTCTTTGTCCCATTTTATTTTAACCGTTCACATGCCGTGTCATAGAATTTACATAATGCCCTTGCTGCTTCTTTTTCATAGGCGTTTCCACATTTATTACGCATGTTATTTTTGCAAACTGTTTCAACACAATTTGTGGTGGCTTGGTTGTTTTTGCAAGCAGATTGCGCCGCAGCCAATTTTTGTTCGCGTGCAGTTTTGTATGCAGCTATAATGTTCTTTAATAATTTTCCCGCGTTTGCGACAGCTGTTTTACGAGAAGAATCCAAAGACGTTTTTATTTTTGCCAAAAATGAATCACAACCATTAGCCGCGATACTACATTCAGAAAAATATTTATCAAAGTCTGTGTCCGATTCGCAATTTTTATAATTTGCATTACAACGTTTCGCATCAATTATGCAAACACTTATTTCTTCGGAACAAGAATTTTCACTTTTCTTTGTATTAACTTTCTTTGCAAGGTTTGACATTTCGGCAGAAATTCCCGCCGCCTTACATGATTGTTCAATCAAAGAATCGTAATTGTCTGTGACATCGTCAGTTGTACATTCGGGTAATTTTTCCAAACATAATCTCGTTCCCCAAACGTATCTTTCACCCGGATCTTTTGGTGCCTTTTTTAATTCTTTGTCCGGTATAATGTATTTTGTGGATGCCCCAGCAGAAACACTTTTCATCGCAGTTGATTTTGTTGGTTCGCCTGCAGATTCAGAACCACAATATTGACAACGCGCAGCCGGATTTGCGCCGATATTTATCGCGCAAACTGAATCCAGACATCTGGTTAAATTAGCAACAGAACACGCACCAAAAACCAATGTTGGTGCAAATAACGAAACCATAGACAAAAATAACAAGCGATATTTCATGCTCTCTCTTCGTAAAAACAGTATATCAAAAATCGCGTATTAAATCAAAGAAAAAATACTATATACATTTAAGTAAAATTTCTGGACATAATATTATTTTTTATGCTAGACTTTTGTTTAGAAGAGAGTGTTTTTTATGAAATTTATTAGATTTTTGGGCGTTTTATGGTTGTTGATACCATGTGTGTCGGCTGTTGCTGGAACTGCTGATTTTCAAAATGCTTCAAAATTATTAGTGGCGGCACGTCGTGGTGATACCCAAACTGTTCAGGCGTTAATTAACGCGGGTGTTGATGTGAATTATACAGATGCCACAGGTTTATCGTTGGTTTGTACCGCGGTTATGAATAATGACAGGCGTGCTATACAGGTTTTGCAAATGTATGGTGCAGATGCATCTAATTGTGATAAACAAATAAAACAATATAATCAAAAAACAAGGGTCGCTGCTAAGGGCGAAGAATACGGTTTCTTCAGCGGGCTGTCTTCAACACATGTAATTGCTTTGTCGGCACTTGGGGTGGCTGCTGTTATCGGCGGTGTTGTTTTGTTGGCTGATGTTTTTGACAAAGATAATGATAATGGTTCTAATGGTTCAACAGGGGATAGACCAAATAATAATGGTGGTTCTGATTCTTCATCTACATCAACAACAAAATTGTTTAATCGTGATTTACCGTATGGACCAGGATGTACCAGTACTGATTGTTCCGAAGATTATGAATTATTAGAAAGTTATCTAGATTTTGCATATATGTCTAATACTTCTATTCAGGATACTTTTAATTATTTAATGGTTGCTCGTGCATATCATTCTTTTGTCCGTGGATATCTAGGAATGGGAACAATAAGGCTTAGCACGGATTTGTCGCCTTTTGATTTATCTTCTTTGCCTTATCCTGTTGGTGGGGTTCCTGGTGGTGGACAACCGGTAAATGTTGCGATGGTGACTGCGTCTGGGGTTAATGCTACGGGCAGTGCGGTTGATGGCTTGATTTCTTGGGCGGATGCCGCTCAGATAGCAAATGCACAATCAATATGCAATATAAATGGCGATAGTTCTGAAGCTTGTCAGACTTTTTTAAGTGAACAAGTGACAAAGACTTCTCATAAATATTATAACTATTCTGGTACAAGTGCGGCGGAAACTGAAAATACTGCATTTGATTTATCTGGTTCTGGTTCTGTGTTTGGTTCTGCCACGGATGAAGATACTAAATTAGCAAAAATAATAGCTGGTTGGGAAGAAGGTGGTCGAAGTGCAGATTTTTATGGTTTTATTCCAAATGGACAATTAAGTGTTTATAAAACAGGCACCGGAAATGTATGGGCAGCACCGACGACTTCTTCGGTGACAGGCTCTTATAGCATGGGAACATCTGTGGCGGTTGATGATACATTTACTTTGGCGAATGGTACGGTATTAACAGTAGCTTCTGTGTCTGGAAATAATTTTGTCGCAACAAATGCTGGTAATACATATCACGGCTATATTGATGGTGACAATATGTACATAGATTCCAAGGCAAATGGTGTTATAAATCAAATGTATGTAATGGGGGCCGAAAATGCTTTGACTTTGACCCAGGAATTAACAGATTACAGAAATTATACCGCTATGTATGATGCAATAGTGGCACAAAGTTCTGGTTCTTATGTTTCAAATGTTATTGCGAATTTATATTTGCCAAGTGCTGCCACAAATTTAGATTATGCCACGGTTGGATATGCTGATTCTTTGTATAAAGCGGTTTCTACAGAACCATTGAAAAAGGCTGTGTATCTCGGATTTTTTAACAAATATTATAATTTAAACACGTCTGATGACAGTAATGTATACACTTTGCCATCTGGTGCGGTGGTAAGTGGTTCTCAATCACTTAACGCAGGGTTGGTATTTGAACGTTTGGGGAATTATCAAAGCCAGATTTTGGTGAATCCGGCGGGGCGTACTTTGTATAATGTAATATCTGAGGTTGCTACTTTTGAAAATTTTGCACCAGTTGTGTATCCTGATTTGGAAAATTTGTTTATGACAGTTGTTGCTGTTAGACCTAAGAATGCAACAGGGACAAGTGGTGAAACTATTGATGGGTATTCTGCGGCTAATGTTGGAACGTTGGAATTGTCTACGTGGGATGATGTTGATGATGCTTCGATTAGTTATTCTTCGCGTATTTGTGGTTTGACTGGGACTGGCAATGGTGGTGCAATGAATCCTTGGTGTTTTGCGGCACCTGGTGTGACAGATTTGGAAGCTACTGCTGCGATGGCTGGTTCTGTTGCATTGGTGCAAAGTGCATTTACTTATATGACTCCGAAGCAAGTGTTTTTGTTATTGGCGTTGACAGCAGACGGACCTTATTTGGGAACAAATCCTGCAACAGGTGGCGCGTGGGCTTCGACTGATGCATTGATTGGATATTTGCAAGAATTATATACTTTGCCAGGTGTAAATATTTCGTCTAATGATTATTTGGAAAATTTCAAAAATGCATTTGGTTATGGGATGATAAATTTGGAACGCGCAACAAAACCTGGAACAAATGTTTATTTTTATAGTTCTGATACAGATACTATTGTTTCAAGTTCTGGTAAAAATGCTTATTGGCGCAACGCATCAGGTTCTCTTTTACGTGCATCTAGTGCATTGTCTTTGACAAATCGCGGTGCGATAAATGTTTCGTTCTTTGATGTGTTGGAAAGCTCGGACGGTTCTATATCTTTGCCACGTGTTTGGAATACATCGTTTGCCGAAAACAACACTTCAAAACATGGGCTTTATATGGGTGATGTGTTGGCGGATTTTAATGTTGATTCTACAAACAAAAGAACTAATCAGATTGGGAATATGACGATTGATATGGCTTTGTCACCGCGCGCTTATAATGATAATTTAAATGGACTTGATAATTTGCGTATCGCGTTTGGTAACGAAGAATACGATTTAGATGCAGAATATCAACATTATTTGACAGACGGTGAATCACGGTTTAATGGTCGTGCAAATGGGGTCTTGGCTTTGGTTTCGAATTCTGTGACAACTGGCGCAAAATATAAATATGGTAATTTTGCATTTGGTGGGCGTGCTTTTTCTGGTGCAATAACAGATGAACAATTGTTGGAAAATGACCCAGTAATATCGTCTCAATATGAACCGGGTCGTTTGGGTTTGGCGACTGGTGCGGCAATGAACACAGAATATAACAGCGATAGTTTTACATTTAATGTTTCCGTGGGTAATTTGCATGAAACGAATACTGTTTTGGGTATGTATAGTGATGGTTTATTAACAATGCGTGGTGGTGACACCCGATATATTGATGTTGTGACGGAATACAAACCTTTTGAAAATGTAAAATTGTCGGCACGTGGAACTTTTGCGAATACGCGTGTTGATACGATTGATGGTATAATTAGCGACGTTTCAGATATTAAATCAAATGCGTTTGCACTTGGTGCAGATGTTGGTGGTTTCAGTTTTACTGCTGCGATGCCTTTGGTGACAGTTGGTGGAAAAATGGGATATAGTTATGCTGAATTTAGCGTGGTTGAAAATGATGGCAATTATGAAATTGCTATGAACAACCCGCATATTGAATACATAGATTTGGCAAAGCAAAAGCGTGAATTAAGATTTTCTTCGTCTTATAGGCATTCGCTTGGTGAATTTACAGATGCTGGTGTTGGATTTATATATCGTGTAAATCCGAATAACACGGATGTGTTTGGAAATGAATCTGTGTTTATGTTTAAATTGCATCATAGATTGGGAATATAAAGAAACCGCCCAAATGGGCGGTTTTTAAAATTTTATTAATGGGATAATTTCTGGCAAAGTTTCTGAAACGAAATGCCCATGACCAGAAAATTTATGAATTCTTATATCTGGGGCGCACGAAGCGATTTTTTCATAACTGGATAATATATAAGGCGCATCATCATCAGATATCATCAAATCACAACCGCAATAGGTTTGTTTTACTATATCATTATTCAAATCAAAACCATGATAGAATTTATTAGGTTGGACATTTTCCGCATCAAGCCATGGGGCGACCAAAATAATCTGTTTTACTTTTAGTTCTGGATGTAATGCCATGTATTTAAGTATAAAACCACCACCAGCAGAATGGGCAACAATGGTTGTATCAGAATTTATATCTTGTCTGTCCATAATTTTTTCCCATTCATCGTATTGCATAAGAAAAAAATGAGCGTGTGGGAATTTAGGTATTTGCATGATTACATCGTGTTTGTCTTCAACAACGAATTGCAACCATTCTTTCCAAGGTTTATTCGGGTTATAAACTTTTTTATTCCAATCTAGTTCGGGCGGCATAATTCCGCTACAAAAAATCATATTCATATTTATACCTTTTTGTTTATCAGTCAGATTATACCAGCATCCGAATAAAAAGCAATAAATCGTGTGGAATACGTTCTTATGGTTTAAAGGCTTGATATATGTAAAATTAGAATCATGACAATGAAAAAATTAACTTTTAGTTTTGTGATGATGCTGGCGATTGTTGGCATCCACACCCAAGCCGATTCCTGTACAGGAATCACATTAAAATCAGACGACGGGGCAAACATAGTTGCGCGTACAGTTGAATGGGCAAATGGCGAAAGTCCAAGCGATTATTTGATTGTGCCCGAAGGTTTTGAAAGACAGTCTATGTTGCCAAACGGCAAACGCGAAGGTATGAAATATAGTGCCTTTTTCGGTTATGTCGGTTTGGCTTCGGAAGATTATGTTATCGAAGGACTGAACGAAGCAGGGTTGTCTGCCGGGTTGTTTTATTTTCCAAAAGTCGGTTCTTATCCGAAATATGACCCAGAATTTAACAATGTGACAATTTCAGATACTGAATTCGTTGCGTGGATATTAGGAAGTTTTGAAACAGTAGAAGATGTTATTTCTGCATTAAGTACTGTTCGTGTAGTTTCAACAGATTCGCGCGCTGAAACCTTGCATTGGCGCGTAGCCGATAAATATGGACGTCAAATAGTTATCGAATACATAAATGGTATTCCGATGGTTAACGATAATAAATTAGGTGTTTTGACTAATTCACCGGCATACGATTGGCATATAACTAATTTAGACAATTATATCAATTTGAAACCAGGCACAGAATCTGCACATGATTTTGGAAATATAAAATTGTCGCCCATCGGGCATGGCAGCGGAATGTTGGGATTGCCAGGCGATATGACACCACCATCCAGGTTTGTCAGGGCTGCATTTTATCAAACATCTGCACCAAATTTAGCGACCGCTGAAAAAGCAGTAGAGCAGGCGTTCGTAATATTAGAAGCTATGACAATCCCGATTGGTGCGCAATTTAGTGACAAAACAAAAATACCAAATATTCCGTCTGCAACCCAATGGACAAGTGTGACAGATATGACAAACAATCGAATTTATTATACAACAATGTATAATCCGATAATCAGGAAATTTGATTTAAAAGAAATAGATTTTTCATCTGTTTCGTATCAACAACATCCGTTGGATACAATCAAGATGCGACCAATGATAGATGCAGAAGTGAATTAATAAAATTCCCCCAAAGTTTATGGGGGATTTTTTATTGAACTTTGTTAGAATCATCGGTTCTGTGGAACATGCCTGTTAGTTTGTCTTTTATTTTTGTGGCAAGTTCTTTTGTTTTTATTATAAATGTATCTTTTTTAGGAATTTCTGGTTCGTTTTCTTTTGTATCAAGATTGTTTTTTTCTAAACGAAGTCTGTCTGCATCGGAAATTCCGTTTATTATCCCATCCGGATTAAATTTAATACTGGTCACTTTTGATAAATCTGTCTGATACAAGTCTAAATATTCAACCCCACTAAAATCTAAATCACCGCGCAGACCATTTGCGTCATGTAAATATATTTTTTTTGCATTTGTAAATTTAATGCTTGTCACTTTTGATAAATCAGCATTATGTAAATTTAAATCTTCAACCCCACTAAAATCTAAATCACCATGTAAACCTTTTATATTCTCCAAATGTATTATTTTTGCATTTGTAAATTTGATACTGGTCACTTTTGATAAATCTACAAACATTAAATCTAAATCTTCAACCCCACTAAAATCTAAATCACCATGTAAACCTTTTACAAACCGCAAATCTATTTCTTTTGCATTTGGATTAAATTTGATACTGGTCACTTTTGATAAATCAGTATAGTCTAAATATAAATATTCACCCCCACTAAAATCTAAATCACCATGTAAACCTTTTGTTTCTCTCAAATCTATTTTTTTTGCATTTGTAAATTTGATACTGGTCACTTTTGATAAATCAGCATTATGTAAATTTAAATATTCACCCCCACTAAAATCTAAATCACCATGTAAACCATTTATATTCTCCAAATTTATGTTTTTTGCATTTGTAAATTTGATACTGGTCACTTTTGATAAATCAGCATCGCTTAAATTTAAATCTTCACCCCCACTAAAATCTAAATCACCATGTAAACCATTTGTTCCTCTCAAAGTTATTTTTTTTGCATTCGGATTAAATTTGATACTGGTCACTTTTGATAAATCTACAAACATTAAATCTAAATATTCAACCCCGCTAAAATCTAAATCACCATGTAAACCTTTTGCATTATACAAATTTATTTCTTTTGCATTTGGATTAAATTTGACACTGGTCACTTTTGATAAATCTGTCTGAACCAAGTTTAACTCTTCAACCCCACTAAAATCTAAATCACCGCGCAGACCGTTTGCGCCATGTAAATATATTTTTTTTGCATTTGGATTAAATTTAATACTTGTCACTTTTGATAAGTCAGTACCCTGTAAATCTAAATCTTCAACCCCACTAAAATCTAAATCGCCGTGTAAACCTTTTGCTTCTCTCAAATCTATTTTTTTTGCATTTGGTGCATGTATAAATGTTATTTTGCCATCTTCTAATTCTATAAATGTTTCACCATCTACAGATATTGTTTTATTTTTATCTTTGCCAGAAATTGCGACTTTCTTATCTCGTATAATTTTTGTTAATGATTCTGCCATTTCTGTGCGTTGTTGTGCCAAAGATATAATACTGTTATTACCTTTGGAAATACTTAACAAACAATCTGGGTAAAATAATAGTTGACTGTTTTTATCTATTTTTGTAATTTCGCTGCCACTGAAATAATAATAATCACCAAAATAGATATTGTTTATTTCATGATTAAAACGAACCAGCTGATCATTAACCATGCGAAAGTTGTTTGGTAGCGGGGCGTGAGTCACATTAAAATCTACATTAAAATATTTTTTTAATGAATTACTTAATCCTGGGATAATGTTATCAGGATCATTATCAAACGTTGCATCTGGGTTGTTTACAGTATGATTATAACGATTTTTAATTGATATAAATCCACCATTTGGTTTTGCTATCTGAATTGATATAACCGAAGTTCCATATTCGTCTTCGCGTTTTTCCTTGCCTTTCTCAGCCGGTTTTATTTTATCCGCGCCACGTTTAACCGCGTGAATCATGTAATATTTTTCATGTCTAAACGGGTCGTTAAAAGTGCACAGTCCTTCACCGCGTCTATAATATTTTTTTATTGAATTTTTTTGTTCTTCGTTTTCAACAACAAAAGCATCATAGCCTGCTTCGTCTAATAATTGCAAAGGATTTTTGTTGGTGACATATTGAGATTTACCTTTTGATTTATAAAGTTCCAAAATAACCTTTCGTAATTTTTCTGCTTCGTTTTCATCACGACCCGCAAATTCCAAGATATGAACAATATTTGGTATCGCACACAAATTTTCGCCATGATCCACGTCACCCCTGATAACACGGGCAAATTTTTCACCATGTTTATCTTTTAGTGTTTTAAAAACTTTATCTGTATCTATTTCTGACATAATTTTTTCCTTTGTTAATGTTATTATTATACCATAATTTTGGATGTTATTATTATACCATAATTTTGGCGAAAATTTAATAAAAATTTCGGAATTCTTTCCAATATGTTTGATTCGTTATGTCTGATATAATTTTATTGTACCAAAAGGAGTTTTAAATGAATTTTTTGAAATTTATTTTCGCAATGTTTATATCTTTTTTGCCTGGAATGTTGGGTATAATTGTGACCCCAATGTCTACCGGGGGAAATTCTTGGTATAATACTTTGAATCATTCTATGCTGACACCTCCGGGTTGGGTGTTTTCTGTCACGTGGAGCATTTTATATTTTCTTATCGGTTTAGCCTTGTTCTTTATTATGCAGACTGATAACTTTAACAACCGTTATGACAAAAATAATGCTTATGTTCTGTTCGCAATTAATTTGATTTTAAATACAGCTTGGTCTTTTGCGTTCTTTGGCGCACAAATGCCAGAAGTTGCTTTGTTAATCTTGGTCGCTTTGATTGCAGATGTAATATTGATGGCTCGTGCTTTCTTCAAAATCAATCAGGCGGCATTTTGGTTGGTTTTGCCGTATATTTTATGGTTATTCTTTGCTCTTTATTTGAATGGGATGATAATTTATCTTAATTAATATTTTAATTCTTTGAATTCGGGATTGCCCATGTTTAATGTCTGCAATCCCAATTCTTCAATGTAATCAGAAGAATCATTTGGATGTTGTAATAAATATATATGATGTTGAATTTCTGATAATTGCTGTTTTGCAACCGCCAGTTCAGCACGTTCATGATTTAATCGCCATGCGTTTACTGCGAAACTTTGGACGCTGCGTGTGCCACAGAACAATCGGACAAAAAAGAATACTGACAAAAGCATCAATACTATGCCGATTTTCCCGCGAGAGCTGGCCACCCATGCGCGCTTTACAAAGTCAAAGAAAATTTTGATTTTTTCTTTCATGTCGTATATTATATCACAAATGTTTGATAATAATAAAAAAATTTTTACTGCACCATTGGCTGGCATAACTGATAAGCCTTTTCGTACGATTTTGCGCGAATTTGCGCCTGATGTGTCGATGGTGACTGAAATGATTTCGTGTCATTCTTTGGTAGAAGGACATAAAAATTGCATCAGAAATTTTGATAATTATGCTGACGAAGGCAATATCGGCGCACAAATATTTGGGGCAGATGCGTATTTAATGGGTGAAGCAGCCAAAATTTTACAAGATTCTGGCGCAAAATGGATTGATATAAATATGGGGTGTCCTGTACCAAAGGTGGCTACGCGTGCTGGGGCAGGGGCTTTTTTAATGCGCAATCACAAGTTGGCAGGCGAAATAGTTGCTGCTTGTGTAAAAGCGGTAAATATTCCTGTTTCTGTAAAAACGCGTCTTGGTTGGGACGAAGCGCACAAAGATTGGCAAGATTTAATTCGTGTGGTGGCTGATTCTGGCGCTGATTTTGCTGTTGTTCATGGGCGAACACGTGCGCAGGGGTATTCTGGAAATGCTGATTTGCCGACAAAACCAGATTTGCCGATACCGATAATTGCAAATGGTGATATAAAAAACATTGATGATGTGGAACGCGTTCAATCTTTGGGATATGATGGCGCGATGTTGGGGCGTGCTATGTTGGGGCAACCCTGGATTATCGGGCAAATCTGTGGAACGGCTGAAAAGCCACAAAATGTTGGTAATGTGGTATTAAAACATCTGGATTTGATAATAGATTATTACGGCGCCAAATCAGGTGTCCCTATGTTTCGAAAACATGCTGCTTGGTATTCTGCTGGTATGCCAAATTCTGCGCAATTTCGTATCAGGGTTAATCAGATAACTGATGAAGGGGAATTGAAAAAAATTATAAAAGATTTTTGGTCGATTGATTGACAATCGGACATTTCTGACTTAACATAAGTTCAGCAAAGGATTTTATTATGAACGAAATAAACGAACAACAAGACACAACCGTATCAACAACAGAAATGACTGCTGGTGAAATGCTGAAAAATGCTCGTACTACGGGGCGCAGAAAGCGTGAAATATCTACAATTTCAAAATTGCTTTGTATTCGTGAAGAATTTTTGACTGCGCTGGAAGAAGGTAATTACCGTGTTATTCCAGAAGATGTTTATATTTTAGGCTTTGCGCGCAGTTATGCTGTGGAATTAGGTTTAAATCCTGATGATGTTATTTTAAAGCTGAAAAAAGAATTAGGTTTGATTAAAAACGAAGAAAAAAAAGAAGAAACAGAAATTAAAGTGAAACCTGTTGCGAATAATAAATGTTCGTGCAAATTGGATAAAGAAACTTTGATAAAATGGTTTAAAACAGCCGTACAATATGTAAAAAAACATTGGATATGGTTTGCATCTGGTTTGGCTGCATTATTGGTGATTGTGGCGGTAATAATTGTTATTGCTGTGTATGGTGGTAAAAAAGATACAGCAAATGAACCTGTTGATGCGGCACAAGAAGTTGTTGAAGAAACAGTTGTTCCAGAACCTGATTTTAGATACCCTGTGCATGAAAAATTCGATGCGAAAAACAGTAAAGAATCAAGGGTTGTATTGCAGGCTGAAAAAGAATCTTGGGTGAAAATCGAAGATGCACGTGGTAGTAGTATCTTTTCTCGTGTGTTAATTCCAGGGGATGTTTATTATCTGCCTGCTGGGGATAAATTCAAAGCAACTTTTGGTAATGTTGGTGCAATTGATGTTTGGGTCGATGGGCGTTTGATAAAGAAACTGGGGCCAGCTAATACTAAAAAAACTGGTATTTCTATGGCACCAGATGCCTTGAAGTCAGTCGGTTTTGCTGAATAAGCATTTGTTTGTTCCAACATATTGATTTTTAGCAATTTGTTATTATATATTCGTTATGTCTGGAAATATAAAAATTCGCGGTGCGCGCGAAAATAATCTTAAGAATATTGATTTAGACCTGCCAAAGAACAAATTGGTGGTGTTAACTGGCGTATCTGGTTCTGGTAAATCTTCGCTGGCTTTTAATACGATTTATGCCGAAGGGCAACGCAGATACGTTGAATCGTTGTCTTCTTATGCACGGCAATTTTTAGATATGCAAAAAAAGCCAGATGTTGATTTAATCGAAGGTTTATCCCCCGCGATTTCTATTGAACAAAAAACCACTTCTAAAAATCCACGTTCAACTGTGGGGACTGTGACAGAGATTTATGATTATTTGCGTCTTTTGTGGGCGCGAATTGGTGTACCTTATTCACCTGTGACGGGATTACCGATTAAATCACAGACTGTTGCTGAAATGGTTGAATGGACTTTGAAAATTCCAAAGGGTGTAAAATTCTTTATAATGGCGCCGATGGTTCGTGACCGCAAAGGTGAATACAAAAAAGAAATTGCTTTTTTGATAAAACAGGGTTATCAACGCGCTATTGTTGATGGAACGCTTTATGATTTATCTTCTGTGCCAAGTTTGGATAAAAACAAAAAACATAACATTATGGTTATAATTGATCGTGTGGCAATGCCAAATGAAGATTTGGTCGGTGATGATGCAGAAGAATTCAAATCTCGGCTTTACGCTTCGTTTGAAGCTTCTTTGCGCCTTGTTCCTGGTGCGGTTATTGTTCGCAGATTAGATACAAATGAAGATTCTTTGTATTCTCAAGAATACGCATGTCCAGTAAGTGGCTTTACTGTGCCAAAAATAGAACCACGTTTGTTTTCTTTTAACGCACCACTTGGCGCATGTAGTGAATGTGATGGTTTGGGTGTTCAAATGAATGTTTCGCCTGATTTGGTTATACCAGACCCATCTAAATCTATATTGGGCGGTGCTATTGCACCATGGTCACGTGGTGGCATGTTGACGCAATATGAAAATATTTTGGATTCGTTGCATAAAAAATATAAAATACCTTTGTCTAAACCTTGGTATGCGTTGTCAGACAAAGATAAAGAAATTATTTTGTATGGCACAGGGGATGAGCCTATAAAAATCAATTGGAATGGATATGTTTATGAAAAAGCTTTTGAAGGCGTTATCCCAAATTTAGAGCGCAGATTACGTGAATCTGATTCAGAAACAACTCGCAATGAATTATCAAAATATCAATCTGAAAAAACATGTCCTGCGTGTCATGGTAAACGTCTTAATATCCAAGCTTTGTGCATAAAAATAAACAATTGCGATATTATGGACGTGTGCGATATGTCTGTAGATGAATCTTTGCGCTGGTTTCAAGATTTGCCAAATCATTTAACGCAAAAAGAAAATGAAATTGCTTCTATGGTGTTGCGTGAAATCACTTCGCGATTGTTTTTCTTGCAAAACGTTGGTCTGGGGTATTTAACTATGTCGCGTATGGCAGGAACTTTATCGGGTGGTGAAGCGCAACGTATAAGATTGGCTTCACAAATCGGCAGCGGTTTGTCTGGTGTTTTGTATGTTTTAGATGAACCGTCAATCGGATTGCATCAAAGCGATAATGATAAGTTAATAGATACTTTAAAAATGTTGCGCGACAAAGATAATACTGTAATTGTTGTTGAACATGATGAAGATATGATGCGGGCGGCTGATTATTTGGTAGATATCGGTCGTGGTGCAGGGATTAACGGTGGAAATGTTATTGCCCAAGGGACCCCAGCGCAAGTTATTAAAAATCCTGATTCTTTGACTGGTCAATATTTGTCTGGAAAGCGTAAAATAGATGTTCCAAAGAAGCGCAGGGAAGGTAATGGTAAGATAATACGTATCGAAGGTGCACGAGAAAACAATCTTAAAAATATTAATGTAGATTTTCCATTGGGTAAATTTATTGCGTTAACTGGTGTTTCTGGTTCTGGCAAATCTACATTGTTGTTGAATACTTTGTATCCAGCAATTATGCGCGTACTTTACAATTCTAAATTGGAAGCAGGGGCACATGATGTTATCAGCGGAATTGAAAATATAGACAAAGTTGTTGATATAGATCAATCGCCTATTGGGCGCAGTCCACGAAGCAATCCTGCGACTTATGTTGGGGTGTTTAATAATATTCGTGATTTTTATGCGTCTTTGCCAGAATCAAAAACTCGTGGTTATGATGCAGGACGTTTTTCTTTTAATGTCAAAGGTGGAAGATGTGAAGCCTGCCAAGGTGATGGACAAATAAAAATAGAAATGAATTTTTTAGCTGATATTTATGTGGAATGTGATAAGTGCCATGGGCAAAGATATAATGATGAAACTTTGGCTGTGAAGTATAAAGGTAAATCAATAGCGGATGTTCTGAATATGACAGTAGAAGAAGCATACAGGTTTTTTATTAATGTCCCACAAATTGCGCGTAAATTGGAATTGTTAAAGCGCGTTGGATTGGATTATATAAAATTGGGGCAAAGCTCATTGGATTTATCTGGCGGAGAAGCGCAACGTATCAAATTGTCTAAGGAACTAGCTGCCAGAAGTACAGGTCAGACAATTTATATTTTAGACGAACCAACCACAGGGTTGCATTTCGAAGATATAAAATCTTTGTTGTCTGTTTTACATGAGCTGGTAGACCAGGGTAATACAGTAATAGTTATTGAACATAATCTGGAAGTTATAAAAACGGCGGATTGGATTATAGATTTGGGACCAAACGGTGGGGCTGGTGGCGGAAAAGTTATTGCACAAGGAACGCCGGAAGATGTTATTAAGAATTCAGAATCTTTAACTGGAAAATATTTAAAAAAGTATCTGGACAAATCTAAAAAAAGCAAATAATATTTAACAATAGATAAACCTAAGGAGTTGAAAAATGTTCGGTTTCGGAAAAAAGAAAAAAGCAGTCGAAAACAATGAAAATGTTGATTTGGAAAAAGAAGCTGCAAAAATGCCTTCTGGTATGAAGGAAACAGCAGAACGTATGATGTCTGGTCAATTTGATATGAACGACATGTTGACCCAGTTAAAGCAAATCAAAAAAATGAGCAATTTCAGCGGATTATTGAAAATGGTTCCTGGAATGAGTGGTGCTGTGGCTGCGATGAAAGAAAAAATCAAAGATGGTAGTGTTGATGCTCAAATCAAGATTTTGGAAGCTATGACAGTTGCAGAACGTGCAGACCCAGAAAAAATTTTTGCTAATGCAAAGGCTCGTATTGCAGAAACGGCTGGTTGCACAGTTCGTGATGTTGAACACATCATTAAACAATATTTAAATATGAAAAGACAAATGGCTATGATTCAGCGTATGGGCGGAATGGAAGCTGTTATGCAACGTATGCAACAGACTGGTGGCGTACCAGGAACAAAACCGGGGGCTAAATAATGATAGATATGAAAAAATCTGTTCAACCAATTGATGTTTCGCAGATAAAACCAGTTATGAATGGCGGTTGCGTAGCAGAATGGCAAGTAATAGTCACTTTTGATAAAAAACAAGAAAGCATTTTGCATGCATGTGGTGGGTATGTTTTTAAAACTGAAGTGGTTAATGATAAGACAAAAGTCGAATATCATTTCCGTGAAAGCGTTATGAAGCGCGGAGTGGAACATGCTATACGTTTTAGAGAGGGAATATTAGCTCAAGTGTTAGAATATAATCGCACGCATAAAAAATAGGTGTTTGTTATGAAATTTTTTAAGAAAGTATCAGATTATCAAAAAGCGCAACCAATAGATGTATCTCAGGTAGAACCTGTTTATGATACTAAGGGCGATATAAAAGGTTGGCATGTAGCTGTCACGACATGTGATAATCGTCTTTCTTCGTTGTTGGTTAAATGTGGGGCGCCTGTTAATGTTCCGAAACCACGTGGTGCCAAGATTTATTCTTGGGAAACAGACTGGTCCAAGAGAGATCAAATGTTAGTAAAATATTTTTTCAAAGACGGTTTGTTTGGTTGCGGTGCAGAACGTGCTTCGCAATTTAGAACGAGCATGCTGGGGCAGATAATACTTAATAGACATAAATGAAAATATTAAATAAAAAAATTGCAGCGCATAAATCTTCGGCGGCTTGGATTCAACGTCAGGCTCATGACCCTTATGTCGCGCGCGCCCAAAAAGAAGGGTATCGTGCGCGTGCGGCTTATAAGATTATAGAAATGAATGAAAAATATCATTTCTTTAAAAATGGGCAGGTTGTGGTTGATTTAGGTGCAGCACCGGGTTCTTGGTCCCAGTATGTGGCGCGCGAGTTTCCAAAATCAAAAATATTCGCGATGGATTTGTTGGAAATCAAACCTATAAATAATGTTGAATTTTATCAGGGCGATTTTACAACAGACGAAGCTTTGCGCTGGTTGGAAGAAAAATTAAATTTGACAGATGCTTCTGATGGGACCGTGGATGTGGTGATGTCTGATATGGCGCCGAATACTGTCGGGCATAAAAAGACAGATCATTTGCGACAAATGGTGTTGTTGGAATACGCACTTGATTTTGCCTTGCGTGCGCTGAAAAAGGGTGGTACACTGGTTGCAAAGTCGTTTACAGGTGGTGCGACAAATGATTTGGTTAAACAAATCAAAGAACATTTTGAAGATGTGCATTATATAAAACCGCCATCTTCGCGTAAGGATTCTGTTGAAATGTTTATCGTTGCGATGGGATTTCGGGGGGCGTAAGAGAGAATACATAATAAATTATTGAAAAACAAAAAGGATTGCCTATGCCTGAAGATAAAGAAGTAGAATTAGATGCAAATCAAATCAAGCAAGAATTTGCTGCTTTTTTAAAGGAAAAATATGGTGTTGATGGTGTCGAAATAGAAGAAGCACCTGATGAAGAAGAATTAAGGGCCGAGGCGGAAGAAAGATATTTAAAAGAAGAAAAAGCTGCACTAAAAAAAGCCCGCCAGCCAATCAAAAGACTTTCGGAAAAAATGAACGAAGTAAATTGGTATATACCAAGTTATGATTTATCTTTGTTAAAACCTGGTGATATAGTTTATACCACAGAAAAGGTGCCTGGTAATGCCGGGGTTCCATGGGAAATACGCAGACCAAAATTGTGTATTATATCTGCTGTTCGTGGCAAAGGGGCAGATGCAACGTTTTATACATACAATTATAGAGTTGTGAATGAACCAAGTTATGCTGCTGGTAAGGACTTTTCTATAAAAATTGTGTCCGAAGAAGATTCTATCGACCATCCGTTAACAAAATTACAAGCGCAGACTATGTGTGCTAAGTTTAACTTTTTATCAAAACAAACTTATGAAGAACGTATGAAAAAAATACAAAAAACTAAGAATAAAAAACCTGTTTCAAAAAAGAATCTTGCAGTTATGAAAGCATCGCAAAACGAGAAATAATCCAAAAGATAAAAATCATGGCGCCAAATGGCGCTTTGATTTTATCTAAAAATATGATATAATTTATCTGGCTAACAAAGGAGAAAAAGATGCCAGCAAAAAAAGCAAAAAAGATTGAAAAGCGCCAAGAATCGCAAAAAATGGTTGATTTTGGAACTTCTATATCAAGATTTTGGAATAAATATATAGATTTTAACGGTGTTGCTCAACGAAGCGAATATTGGTTTGCTGCATTATTTTTGTTTTTAGTAGAATTTTTATTAAAGGTTTTTAGTTTTGTCCCGTTCTTTGGTGCAATACATTGGTTGTGGTCAATCGCTATATTCATACCTTGTTTAAGTATAACATCTCGCAGATTACATGATGCGGGTTTTTCTGCTAAATGGTTGTTGGCTTTGTGGATTGCCGCATTGGCAGGGTATGTGTCTTTAGTTTTGGCTAGATTCACAATATTGTTTTTATTTGTGGCAGAAGCGGCATGGATATTTTCAGGTGTCATTGGCGTGTTTATATTTGTTGTGTCGCTGTTGCCATCAAAATTCAAAAACAATAAATATCGTAAATAATTTTTTATAAAAAAGGATGTCGTTATGAAAAAACAAGATTCAAAAGTGACTTTTGCAGGTGCATTTTGTGATTATTGGCTAAGATATTTTGATTTTACTGGTGTTTCAACACGTGCGCAATATTGGTGGGTGTTTTTATTTATTGTATTGATTAATGTATTTTGTTCATTACTTAACGTGCAGGCTATATCTTGGTTGATAACGGTTTTGATGTTTGTGCCGACACGCGCGGTGTCTTTTCGCCGGTTTCATGATGCTGGGTTTTCAGGGTGGTGGAATTTGGCGCCGTATTTGTTGTTATGTGCATGGAGAATGATTCGTAGTGAAACATGGATGTTTTATTTGAATCTGGAACAATTTCCAACAGATTTGAAAGTTTTTAGTGTATTAGCAATTATTTGGTTCTTGTTTAGTTTATTTGTCTTTGTTCAACCGTCCAAGAAAACGAATAACAAATATCGTAAATAAATTAAAAAACCGTCCAAATGGACGGTTTTTTTTTAATAATATTTTTTATTTATATGCTTCTGCGGCTGTGCGTGCCAGATCATCAACACGTTCGTTAAATTCTTCACCTGCGTGTCCTTTGACCCAAACCCAATGTATTTCTATGTTTTGTGCCAATTCATCCAGTTCTTGCCACAATTCTTTATTTTTCACAGGTTTTTTATCCGCGGTTTTCCAATTATTTTTCTTCCAATTTTTAATCCAAGTTTGCATACCGTTTTTTACGTATTGGCTGTCCGTGTGAATTTCAATTTCTTTATGTTTTTTCGCAGCACGCAAAGCCTTTATCACGGCGGTTAATTCCATTTTATTATTAGTAGTTTCTTTTTCGCCACCGCAACGTTCTGCGATATTTTTTCCGTCTGTTGCGACAAATCCCCAACCCCCAGGTCCAGGATTTCCCAAACAGCTTCCATCTGTCCAAATTTTTAACATTTTATTATCATCCTTTTTGTGATATAATATCATAAAATGAAACTGAATGCCAAACAATTACAACAAATGTCAAATGCAGCGCGCAGCTATGCTTTGGGCGCGGTGCTTTCTGCGCACAGTGGGCATATTGGAATTATATTGGACGGTGCAGAAATGATGACTTGTATTTTTGCAAATCATTTAAGACGCGGAATTGACAGATTTGTTTTATCTGCGGGTCATGGTTCTGCGTTGTTGTATTCTGTATTGAAACTGTCGGGTTATAAGATTGGTAAATTGAATACTTTTCGTAAAATTGGCGGTTTGCCTGGACATCCTGAATGTTGTGTTGAAGGTGTTGATGCAACAACTGGACCATTGGGGCAGGGTATTGGGAACGCTGTCGGTTTTGCGTTGTCACAAAAAATTCGCGGGATTCGTGCGCGGACTTATTGTTTGTGTAGTGATGGTGATTTAATGGAAGGTGTATCATTCGAATCGCTTTCGTTTGCAGGGCGCATGAATTTGAATAATTTAATAATATTATGGGATGATAATAAGTTAACCATAGACGGCGTTGCGCAAACAGATTTGGATGTAAACGCACGTATGCGTTCAATGGGCTTTAATGTTATGTCTGTTCGTGGAAATGATATTTCTTCGATTGAACATGCTTTGGAACGCGCTGAAAAATCAACTAAGCCGGTATTTATACAATGTAAAAATGTTTTGGGACGTGGCTCTTCTTTGGAAAATACGGCGCGCGCGCACGGCTTTGCGTTGACTGATACAGAAATGTTAGATTTGATGTCTAAAAATTCAGACAGGGAAGGTGTGTGTTTGTGGAACGTTGTTGCTAAACGTCCAATCGCGACAAAAATAAAATCGGCGATTGTGTTGCCACGCGTAAAAATTCCAAAGGCACCAGAAAAAATTTCTACGCGGGAATTGTCTGGGATTTATTTAGATTTGTTAATGAAAAATGGTGTGGATTTAATTACTGGTTCTGCTGATTTGGCTGATAATACGCGTGTTAAAACATCTGTATCCAAAGATATTACACCAAACAATTTTAATGGGAATTATGTAAATTATGGTGTGCGCGAACATGGTATGGCTGCGATAATGAACGGTATGGTGGCAGATGGTTTGCGTGTTGTGGGGTCTACGTTTTTAGCATTTAGTGATTATATGCGCCCATCGATTCGTATTTCTGCTTTGTCTCGGTTGCCTGTGATTTATGTTTTTTCTCATGACAGTATTTGTGTTGGCGAAGATGGACCAACTCATCAGCCGGTTGAACAATTACCGTCTTTGCGTTTGATTCCGAATTTGCGTGTATATCGTCCTTGTAATATGGTTGAAGTGGCGTACGCATGGAACGAATCGATTCGTGATGCAGAACATCCCAGTGCGCTGATTTTATCGCGTCAAAAATTTAAACAAATATCTACACCAAATAATTCTGATTTGTCGTGTGGTGCATATGTTATTTATCCTGCGAAATCAAGTATTGTAAAAACAACCTTGGTTGCCACAGGAAGTGAAGTACCGTTGGCTGTTGAAATTGCTTCGCGGTTTAAGAATGTTCAGGTTGTATCTATGTTAAGTATGGAAATATTTCGTGAACAGAACAAAGATTTCAGGGAAAAAATCTTACGCGGATGCGTTATCGCAATCGAAGCTGCCGCCCCAGGAAATTGGTTTGAATTTGCGGATGCTGTGATTGGTATTGATAAATTTGGTGCTTCGGGAGATGCAGATTCGCTTTATCGCGAATATGGTTTTGATGTGGACAGTATAATTAAAGAATTAACTAAGTTTTTACGATAAAAATGTCATCAGAAATATTTTTTACTTTATCATCAGGGGAACAAATACCGGTTGTTGTCACTAATCGGCGCGGTGCGCATAATGTCACTTTGCGCCCAAAGATAGAGCCATCACGGGAACTACATATATCAAAACCGTGGTTAACTTCGACAAGTTTTGTATTGAAATTTGCAGAATCAAAACGTAAATGGATAGAACAAATTTTTAATAAAGCTCCGCATAAGGAAAAAGTTGTACCAGAAACAGATTTAGAATTTTTAGGCAGATGTGTAAAATTAATTCATAATCCAGATATGCGTTCTAATCAATATATGAATGATGAAAAAACTGTTTTGTGTATTGGTGGTGGGGCAGATATGTTCGAAAGACGTGTTCGTGATTTTATTAAAAGTGAATTGTTAAGTGAAATAAAAAAGATTATAAAAACGACACCGCGTGAATATTGGCCAAAGCATATCACTCTGCGGGATACAACTTCGCGATGGGGATCGTGTTCTTCTACTGGAAATATGTCGTTTTCTTGGCGGTTAGCATTGGCACCGTATGAAGTTATGAGATATGTTGTGATGCACGAACTGGCACATACCAAGCATATGGATCATTCACCAGAATTTTGGGCAACTGTGTCTAAATTATATGGTTTTGGAATTGAAAAGGCAAAACGTTGGTTGTCAAAGAACGGACAGGGTTTGCATAAATATTTTTAATATCTTCTTAAACCTACATTAAAAGTATCACCCCAATCTGCAATGGGTTGTCCAGCAACAGTACAATGCAAAGCATCAAATCCTTTTTCAACTTGCTTCTTTTTTATAACCACACCACTTACAACGCCACCAACAGTTCCCAACACCACACCAGCAGTCAAATCAGAAGCCAGGCGTGCTGTATTAAATTTGCCTTCGGCTGTTTTCCACGCGCTTTTTTTGGACATATCTATTCCACTTGTGAATTCAGATATTTTAAGTCTGGCTTCACTTATTCTGCGTTGTCTTTCTTTTTCTGCATCATAAGTATTAATTTTATCTATACCAAACGCATTGATACTGGTCTTTTTAGGACAGTTCTTTTTACAATAATCTGCTTGTAATTTTGATTTTTCTTCTATCAGTTTAGCCTTTCTATCTTCCAATTCTTTACAAAATATTTCTCGTTTTTTTTCATCTAACCATTCATTATAGTTTTTAGCTTCTTCTTCAGTATCTAAATCATGAATTGTATAATATGTTGCGGTATCTTTATAAGATATACCACATGAACAAGAAAAATTAACGGTTTCCGTCCATTTACATTTGATTTGTTTGGGCTTTAACGTCGGTTGTTCTATAGGTGTTTCGCCTGATTGTGATGGGGGAACATCAGGTGTTTCATCTATTATACATTCGCCTGTTTTTGGATCCCATTTCATGTTTTCACCAGAACATTTACATTTTTGGGTTTCAGGCTTCCATTGAGCAAGACCCTGTTTTTCAGCCATACAACATTTTATGCGTTGTTCGCGTTTTTCCGATGGTTCAAAATCTGCAAATTCGTCTGCGCAAGAAATTTTTGTATCTTGTTCGTTTGGTTCTTCTTCAGGTTCAGGTGTAGTTATTGTTGGTGTGATTTGTTCTTGCCTAGATTCGCCTTGCCTTGGGTCCCAACAATTACATTTCGCAGTTATCCATCCAATGTTTTTCCATTCATGTTGTTGGGTTAACATTTGATATACGTCTTCTGCGGTGTCAGCCTTGTATTCTGGAATGGTCCATACAATTTTTCCCGCATTTGGACCATCGGCAAAAATCAAATCGGGTAAACACGTTTGACCTTCTACGGGGCAACCATGACAGCTTGCAACGCAATAATCATGAAATTTTCGGCGGTCATAACAAATACCCGCAGAACTGAAATTAGAAGCAGTTTTTGTTTTATAATCAAAATTACCAGAAAAATACATAACCCCGTTTTCGTTTTTGCATTCTTTTGCCGTACAAATATAGTTGTATGTTATCGTTTCAGTTTTGCCGTCACTTGTAACTGTATACATATCATATTCATGTTTTTTATCTTTGCTGTGGCTTTTTTGGCAAATTGCATTTTTCGTTAAATATCCTGTATTTTTTAATAATTTCATACAAGGCTGGTTTTCTAAAGCATCACATTTTTCAACCCATTCTGATTTTGGTAATGATCTTTCACCGGTGGAAAGCATAGCATTGTGACTTTTTATATACAACTGATTGTTTACAATTTTTGTCCATACTTGATCAGGTGTGGCTTTTCTGCCAGCATCACCGCAACAATATGGCATAGATGTGCCCCCAGTCACGCCGGGAAAACAATCAGAATCATCAGCCATAGATTCTGTGGCGACAAACACACCTCCTAAAAATAAAATGGCACATAATATCTTTGGCATTTTTTAATTTATTTTAATCCGTTATATTAGTATTGTTAAATTATATACTAAATTATATCAGAAAATAGATTTTTAATCAAAACAAATTAATTCAATTTTCATAGGATAATATTTTTTAGAAAAAAGAATTTGATTTAAATGCATTTTTTTGATATCATTATTGCAAAAGGAAGGTTTTGATATGAAAAGATTTACACTATGCTTAGCATCGTTGTTTGTGTTAACTAGTTTGTCTGCATATGCGGATGATTTTACTAGGACGTCAGATGCTCCTAAAAAAGGAACTCCTGTGATTAACGAAAATGCGCCAGAATATTGTAAAGAACCTTTGAAAGGGGGGGGGCATCAAGGAGGTTGTGTGGAAGACCCTCTTATGTTTATTGGACAGGATGCTAATGGTCAAAGAGCGTATCGTTTTGGTTTCGCGGATTGGAGTGTAGAAGAATTGAAGAAGTGGACTGATTCAACTTGGAATAACTGGATTCTTGACCAAGATATGGACTGTACTGGGAGTGGAAGTGGTTTGGAAACAGAAGCAAAATGTCGGTATGTTGGGGCAGGGTTGGAGTATGAATCAGGTACGCAAGACCAACATTGGATAAAAATGTTAACATGTGCTGATACAAAGTGTGATCCAGCAAGAGCGGTTATGTATGTTAAAAAACAAAACGATGGAACTTTTAGATCTCAAGGACATTGTGTATGGAAGCCTACTGCCAGTTATTGTGCACCGAACCAATGTAAAAATCCGTGCGAGAAGTGTGTTCCTGGAATTGTGTGGATGAGTGGTACAAATAAGGATAAATATGTGTTGCGGGAAAAAAACAATGACGGTAGTTTACACTATGACTTGGAGCGTCTGGATAATGTATTAAAAGGTTTGGATTGGTCTAAAATCGGTTTGGAACAGTCTTGTGTATGTGCTGAAACTGGTCTCGTAACACCAATATACACAGACCCGGAAGAAAACCCAACAACAACACCTACGGAAACTAATGTGTGTTTGGCGACAATAGAAAATTTGAAGGTGACGTATGGAAGATGTTGGCTTTATCTGTCAGAGTTTTATCTATATGAAGAAGATGTGCCAGAAAAACCAAACAATTGGGATAGTATGTCAACAACAGAAAAACAAGAATGGTGTGTTAACAACGCTGAAAGGGTGTTGAAGGAAAAGGCGGATTATTTTATGGCCGAAATAAAGAATTGGGCAAAAAACGCAGGGGTTGATTGTAATGCCGGAAGCCAAAGAGTTTCTGTTGTTGAAAGTGTAGCTAGTGGTGCTGTTTATGTTGGAAGGTCTGGTGCGAATTATTCGTATAGTAATGATAAAAGTTCTGCCAGGGCTAAGATAAGCAGTTTTATCAAAGACGTAGATAACAGCAAGAAAAGCGCATGGAAAACAGCCGAAGGTAAATTTAATACCGCACGTTTGGCATCTGATTTGACTGCTGGTGTGGTGTTGGGAACTGTGGGCGGTGTTGTAAGTGGTGTGGTTATAAAAAAGAAGCAAGTTGAAAAAGGATTTGATGCGCTGCATTGCACCGTGGGCGGACAACCTATTGCAGATTGGGGCGATACTTTTAATGTAGGATTAAGAAGATATTAAAAAGAACATGTTTAAACAAAAAAACCGCAGCAATGCGGTTTTTTAACTCCCCCCTCCTGTCCGTCACCGCAAGCGGTGCCGTGACGCACTCCCCCATGTTTGTGGGAAAACAACAAAAAAATAATGACAAATGGATTTTTTGATGTTATAATGGACGCATGATGATTAGAAAATATGTATCTTTTTCATTTAATTTACATCACGCGGCGCGCGCCGTGTGTTTCTAGCTATTCTTTATTTTTTATGATATAATGTAATGTTTTCAAGATAAAACAATCCTACTTCGCCAATCTGCCTGCGCCAAGGCTACGGCAAGACAAAGGCTTTGTGGGACAAGTAAAAAAGGATGAAAAAATGGATTTAAAACCAACAAAACCACTATCGGGATTTATAGAATTGTTGCCGGCCCAACAACGTTGTTTCGATTATTGTGCAAATAAAATGCAAAGTGTTTTGCGTATCGCTGGTTTTTCTTTGCTGGATTTGCCAGCCATAGAACGTGCGGAAGTGTTATCAGATAAAGATAATTGGGAAGAAATAGAAACACAGATGTATTTGTTCCAAAAAGGCGATACAAAAATGGGTTTGCGTTATGATGGAACTGTTGGGTTGTCGCGTTATGTCGCAGGTCATTTAAATGATTTGGTCTTTCCATTTCGTGCTTCGCAATTTTCAAAACGTTATCGTGGTGAACGTGCGCAAAAGGGGCGCTATCGTGAATTTTATCAGATGGATTTGGATATAATGGGAATAAATTCATTGTCTATGAATTATGATGCTGAAATTATTTCTGTGATTGGTGCAGCTTTGGATTCTGTTAGCGAATTTATCGGTCCGAATATTGTACATGTAGGTTCTCGTCCGTTTTGGGATGCTTTGTTTGATTATTTGAAATTAGACGAAAAACAGAAAAAAGAAATTTTTGTGTTGATAGATAAAAAAGACAAAATGGGTGACGAAGATTTTGCCGAAGGTTTAAAAGATGCCTTGGGCGATGCAGACAAAGAAAATATGATTAAATCTGTATTTACGGATGGATATGAACAGTTTGTAAATAAATCTGAAAACCTGGATTCTGCTATTGCTGAATTAACAGATTTTATGAAAATTCTTGGAGATATGGGTGTAAAAAACGCGACCATAGATTTATCTATTGCACGTGGTTTGGCGTATTATACAGGATTGGTTTTTGAATTCAAATTACCAAATCATCCAGAATTAGGAACCGCAGCTGGCGGTGGTAGATATGCTGATTTAGTCGGTAAATTTTCAAAAACAAAAATTATCGGCGTTGGTGCGGCAATCGGCTTTTCAAGAATTTTTGCTTCAATGTTAGAAAATAATCAAATAGATTTGACAAGGTTTTCTAACCCTATAGATGTTGCTGTTTTGGTAATGGGGGATAAAAATTTGGCTTATGCAATGCAAGTTTTAAATGCTTTCCGCAAAGCAAATATTCCTGCGGTGCCTTACCTTGACACAGACAAAAAATTCAAGAACCAAATTGAATATGCTGATAAAATCGGCGCGCGGTTTGCCGCTATTATCGGTGATGACGAAGTGGCAAAAAGTATTGTTGCTCTTAAAGATATGCAATCTGGCAATCAAGAATCTTTGTCGTTGGCGGACGCTATCAAAAAAATAAAGGTGAAATAATATGATTATCGAACAAAAGTTGCTGGATATTCAGGCGCGCGCCAAAGATATTGAAACCAAGATGAATTCTGGTGAAATATCTGGCGATGAATTGACGAAACTATCAAAAGAATATTCTGAGTTAAACGAAGTTTTGCCATTGATTGATAAATATTTGCAAACGCAGCAGGGTATCAAAGATGCAAATGAAATGTTGCACGATCCAGAACTTAAATCTATTGCGGCGGAACAATTGGAAGAATTAAATCATGTTTTGCCAGATTTGGAACGCGATTTGCAAATTGCGTTGCTGCCACGTGATGCGGCGGACGACAATAGTGCGATTGTTGAAATTCGTGCTGGGGTGGGGGGTGAAGAATCTGCGCTTTTTGCGGGTGATTTATTTAATCAATATAAATCATATGCTTTGCGCAAAGGTTGGAAGATAGAAATTATCGAAGAAAATGCGACTTCGCTTCGTGGATACAAAGAAATTATTTTCAAAATTGATGGTGTTGGTGCGTATGCGCGTATGAAATTCGAATCGGGGATTCATCGCGTGCAACGTGTGCCTGAAACCGAAGCTGCAGGGCGCATACATACTTCGGCTGCATCTGTTGCAGTAATGCCAGAAGCAAAAGATATTGATGTTGTGATTGACGACAAAGATATAAGAATCGATATTTTCCGCGCAAGTGGGGCAGGTGGTCAGCATGTTAATAAAACTGATTCGGCGATTCGTATAACACATTTTCCGACAGGTATAGTTGTGACATGTCAAAATGAACGTTCTCAATTACAAAACAAAGCAACTGCGATGGCGGTGTTGCGTTCGCGTTTATATGAAAAGCAACGTAATGAACAAATAAATGCTTCAAATGCTTCGCGGCGCAGTATGGTTGGTTCCGGGGATAGAAGTGAAAAAATCAGAACTTATAATTTTCCAGAACAACGTGTGACCGACCACCGTATCAAATTGACACTTTATAAATTAGATGACATTTTGGCGGGTGGCGAAGGTTTGGACGAAATGATAGACGCGTTAATTAGTGCTGACCAGATTGAAAGATTGGCTGCAATGGAATGAATGTGGTTTTTTATTGATTAATACCCTTTTTTATGATAAAATTTGTGCATAAAAGAGGGTGTTTTCAGGGTGATAAAATCAAAATATTTGTTGCTTTTGCCGGTGTTTTTGTGCGGAATTTTCCAAGCAGGGAATGTGTTTGGCGCTTGTGGGGATGGTTGCAAAATTCAAGGAAGGAGCGGAACTCCTGATGATAAAGGCGGTATTTTAAAAAATAAAATCACCCCTTATCCATATCAAACAAAAATAGACACGGCAGCTAGCAAACAAGACAAGTGTAAAAATACTTCTTATGATCATGCTGGTAAATGTTCTTGGTGGTGCGGATGCAAAGAAGGGCGTGATGAGCCAGATGCCTGGGATGTTATAATAAAATGTGATAATAATTATTTAGGTGTAAGACCCACGGACACGGAACTGAACAATTTCAACACTAAATATAGTCTTGCGTTAAAAGTAGAAGATTATTATCAAAAATGTGTAAAGAAAGGCGAAGTTGTGCCGGACAGCGAAGGTGATTGTCCGGGTGGGGATGAATTTAATGGTGCAACAAAGTGCAAGAAATATTATGTTGCCAAATATGGCGAGCCTGATACAGCAGAAGAGAGGGCTTTTATTTCAGAATGTAATAATAGCGAGTTTTATGAGTCGGTAGAATATCCCACTAATGAGTTAACAAGTTTTGGTATTACATTGGGTGGTGGTCAAAAACTTTATAAAAAATGTGCGCTGAAAAAGTGTAAAGAGTCTGGTAAGTGGTATGAGTTAGGTCAGATTATAGAGACTAGTGCACAAAATACAGATGGTTCTGTTGGGGATTATATATGTATGAGAAAAACAGGTGAAAATGCAGAAAGAAAATATTTTATAAAAAACTGTCAATCCGGACATATAAAGGGTGGACGCTGGTCTCCTGATGAATTAAACAACGAAAAATATATAACAACCGATGGATTATCAGGTACAAAGTTTGAAGGCTATGTTATAGAATGTAAGCAAAGTCGCGAGCAATGTACAAGTGGTACGTGGGGGGCTTTGCCGGTGAATTCTTTTAAAGATGGCATGCTATTGCCCAGCCAATGCGATACAAATGCTAAATGGACAGAACCAAGATCAAGCAACCTTGTTTTAAAATGGCGGTTATATTGTGCCGAACTTGATAATGGCGGTGTAGAATTACAATGTCGTCCATATTCGTGTATAGATGGTTATTATGTGAATAGCGATGGAAAGTGTGAAGCCAAGAGCAATGCCATTTCAACATCTGATAGCAATGATAGTAATAAACCAGAAAACAAGAAGACCCCAGTAGAAGAAGCAAAACTTAAGATAAAACAATTTACAAAAAGCGTAGATATGTCCAAAAAAAGCGCGTGGAAAACAGCCGAGGGTAAATTTAATACTGCACGTCTTACTTCTGATTTGACTGCTGGTGTGGTATTGGGAACTGTGGGTGGTGTCGTAAGTGGCGTGGTTATAAAAAAGAAGCAAGTTGAAAAAGGATTTGAAGCATTGCATTGCACTGTGGCTGGTCAATCTCTTGCAGATTGGGGTGATACTTTTAAAATAGGTTATACCAGAAAATAATATGTTTAAAAAACAAATTTAATCCCCCGATTATTCGGGGGGTATTCTTTTACATATTGCCGTATGTTTTTCTTGTTTAAAACGCATATTTTACAAGGATGTTTCCAGACCAACCATCAAAACCACCGATTTGTTTATGTATGTTTCCAGATAAAGTGAAACGTTTGAAGTTATGTTCTATATCTAGACCTAAATCAATATGATTGTCTGTGTTGGTTCCGTCTTGTTTAATGTTTGCTGTGTATATATCGTTTTTACCACCAAAGTGAGCGATATATTTTGCGGACAAAGCACCAAACCAATTTGGTGCGATTTCTTTGATAAAATCTATGCCCGGTGCCAGATTCAAGAAATTAAAATCTTTGGACCAAACAATGTTATTATTTACATACAAATCGTCCGAAGACACAAAAGTGTATGCAATGGATAAACCTGGTTGTATTATAAAAGTATTGTCGATATCAAATTTTATATTTGCATCCATTGCGACATTAGTCCATGAATTATTAAAATCTATATCGTTTGAATTATTATTCATTGAACCGATATCAGCCAAAACTGTGGCTGTAAAATTGTTCAGATTATAATGTGCGAATATTCCGCCTGTATCGCCATTAGCCGTGGCATAAGATGAATCTGAATTTATATACCCACCAAACAGCCCGAAAGAAATATCGCCATAGGTTAAATTTATAGATTGTGATGTTGCACCAACAGTCACTAAATTAAAACGGTTTTTTGTAGAAGAGTTGTTATCATAATGTGCGTGTCCGTTTATATGGTTTACATCTATCCAAATATTTTTCATCAGGTATCTAGAATTATCTTCTTCGACGTAATCACTTGGCAAAGTTGTGCCATCATCACCATATTCATCGATTCTTGTCATTGAACCATAAAGCTTTTTATGAACAAACAGGTCAGATAATCTTTCGCCATTATGAGCATATGAAAGAAACGAATTTGTCAGCATATTGATATTTAATGCCGAAGCATTATTTGCGTAAATGTTTGTTGCAGCCGTTGCAGGTGTTGATGCCAATACCGCGATGACAGCAAATAAAGAACTTAATTGTATATAATTTTTTGTGTTCATAATAGATTTCTCTCCCTGGTTATATGATTTATATTATATCATATTTTTATATGTTTGGAAATTTTTATTGTCTTATTTTTTGTTTTTGTATAAAATCACAATTATGAGAAACAAAAAACGAATAGAATTAGATAAACCAATAGTTATGGTTGGGCTTATGGGTGCTGGAAAAACCAGTATCGGTCGTGCGTTGGCGCGTCATCTGGGGATACCGTTCATTGATTCTGATAAGGAAATTGAAAAAATTTCTGGTTGCAGTGTTGTTGATATTTTTTCAATGTATGGTGAAAAAGAATTTAGACGTGTCGAAGAAAAAGTTATCGAAAGGCTGATTGATACGCCACCTTTTATTAAGGTTATATCTACTGGCGAAGGTGCTTTTATAACAAAGGCTGTACGACAGGTTGCTTTGGAAAAAGCCTTAACAATTTGGTTAAAGGCTGACTTGGAACTGCTTGTAAAAAGGACAAATTTTCGACATACTCGTCCACAACTATTAAATACAGATTCTCGTCAAATACTGGCTCAATTAATCCGTGAACGCTATGATACATATGCTTTGGCGGATGTGGCTGTTGAGACAGGTGATGAAAATATTCATAAAACTTTGAATAAGGTTTTAAATGCAATAGAAAACTACAAAAACAACCAAAAGGATGAAAAATGAAACTTATAAGTGAATTTAAAACGTTTATTAACAAAGGTAGTGCCATCGATATGGCTGTCGGTATCATCGTTGGGTCTGTTATGACCAGCGTGGTTAATTCTCTGGTAAAAGATATTATTATGCCACCAGTCGGGATTTTGGTAGGTAATGTCGATTTTTCTCAATGGTTTTATGTTATAAGCGGTGGCGAACCTGGCGTTCATTATAATACTATGGAAGCGGCTACGGCGGCTGGGGCTACTACATTGAATATGGGGACTTTTTTAAATACAGTAATCAGTTTCTTGATAACAATGTTTGCTGTATTTATTATTGTAAAAGTTGCTAATTCTGCACGTGCAAAGGGTCCTGTGACAACGCGTGCTTGCCCATATTGTCAACAATCTATCAGTAAATTGGCAACAAAATGTCCATATTGTTGTTCGGCTGTGAAAGCAGAAGAAATCGGGCAGGTTGAAGAAGCTGAATTGACCAAGGGTATAAAATCATTAACTGCAAAAGTTGGCAAGGTTGCAAATGCTGCAAAAAAAGTCGCTAAAATCAAATAGTTAATATTTTTATTAGTTTTTTAATAAAAAATATAAAAAAACCGTCAGAAATGGCGGTTTTTTGCGGGCTAGGGCGATTTTATTTTTTGTTTTTTATGTATTTTTTTACACTATGTAAAGATATAAATAAAATGATTGTCATAATCAATATAAATATCATGGTGCTTTGCAATCCGTATTTGTCCAGAAAAAGTTTTGCACATGCCAATATTGCGGCACCAAACAATGTGCTTACCATCGCGCGGGTAGATAATACTGTGCCACGTTTTTGAGAACTTATATCATTGTGTATAAGGGTATTATATTGCAAGTTGTTCAATATACGGATTGCTGGCACTATGTACATAAGACCACAGGCTATGTATATTAACACCATATTCGTTGTGTGTAAAACAACCAATGATAATAATATCCCAACGATTAAAGACCATATTGTTAATACTGATACGCGTATTTCGCCCAATTTTTCACATATTTTATAAGCATATTTTGAAAAAAAGATTGCTGAAAATTGATTGATGCTAAAAAATACGCCAAACAATGCTAATGGAACCCCAGATGTTTCCATTATGGGTTGCATTATCCATAATAATACAATTGTGAAACCACTAAAAAACGCAGGAAATAATATCAGATTGCGTAATTTATTATCTTTGAGCGTTGTATAAGTTATCCCAACTGCATCAGCAAAAGCGGTTTTGTTTTTGGCTTTTTTACGCCTTACTTCCAATAATTCTGGAACAAGTAAGTATAAAAAGGTTTCTAGGATACAAAAAGCAGCCATGACCCATAATAGAAAATTGCCACCGGTATATTTGTATAATAGCCCACCTATGACTGAGGCTATAAAAGAGGCAGACATTCCGAATGTTTGTATAGAGCCGTATTCTTTTAAGAAATGTTTTTGGGTGTTATTGCGCTTTAATAAATCGTATGTGTACGCTTCCAAAGTGCCGGAAAACAAAGCACTTGCGATTCCGCATAATGCTTCGCCAAACACAATTTCCCAAAAACCGTATGCCAAAGCCAATGTTGCAAGTCCAAGTGCCTGAATTAATGCACCGAGAATAAGTACTTTACGGCGAGAAAATCTGTCTGATAGATATCCTGACGGTATTTCAAACAAAAACGCCGCCAATCTAAATAACCCTTGGATAAGAAAAAAATCGCCAACAGTCACGCCTTTGCCGGTGTAGATAAGAACGGCGACAGGGACCATTAGCATAAAATTGCTGCAAAACGAACCAAGGCGTAATAACCATAGAGTAGAAGGTACAGATTTTTGATTTTTTATCGCTTTTAACATGATATTCGAAATTATATCATAAAAAGGATGCCAATCCTAATAATTTAATAAATAAAATTATTATAAATTATTTATGGTTGCGATGCTTAAAATAAAAAAATGCCAGAAAACCGCAGGGGAGCGCCCAAAAAAGCAATATACAAAAGGCGCATAATGTATATTATGTATAGTTTGTTATCACAAACGTATACATAATATAATAATTCACATGAATAGTTTGTTGTCACAAACGTATACATAATATAACTCAATATAATAAATTTACTGATTGCTTGATGAAACTTTGTTAAAAAATTATATAAAAATTAACATTTTTTGTTGCTGGTAAAAATTTTTTTGAAAAATATTTTTTTCTTAAATTATTTTGTTAGAAAAATTTTTTATCTGTTTGTTTTTACCGGATAAATATTTTTTTGTATTTTTATTGGACAGCCCCCCGTAATTGATGGTGCTTTTTATTGAAAAGCGCCCTTTTCCTGATTTTTTATTTTTGTTTAATTGCTACTTTTAGGTCTTGTTATGCACAAAATTTATTAAAAATCGATTTTTAGGCGATTTTTAGGTAAAAAATGGTCTAAAAAGGCTAAAAAATCCCGGTTTTCTGCGGTTTTTAGCCGTTTTTATAGGATTTTATGATGCTAAACTATACATAATTCTGGTAATGGCTATATAATAACGCCTTTCTTTTTTAATTCTTTTATAAGTTCTTTTGTTGTATGTGCTATTGGGGTATTTTCGACATTTTCTCTTTCACAATATTTCGGAATAAATTGAATACAATTAATCCCTAATGATAATGCTGATTTTATATTTTGAGGACGATCTTCAATGAAAATAACTTCTTCTGGTTGAATTTTTTTGTGTCGTGCCATAACGGTTTTGAAAAATTTAGGTTTTTCCTTTAAAATATTTATGTTTCTGGAATATACGCTGGGTACTTTTAATTCTTGATGAACGGAAACATATTCTTTATACAATGGAGATTTGGCAGGAAGTTCTGGGGTTAAACCGGCATCAGAGGTTGGAAAATTTTTATTTTTTTGTTTTCCGCCTAACCCATTATCTGACCAGATTTCGACTAAAAAACCCATGTTTAATAACTTTTGTCCCAGTTTTATATTGTCTGTAAAATCGATACTTATAATGTCTTTTAATATTGGACGGATTTTATCCAATAATTCGGCGTGTTCAGGGTAATATTTTTTCATAATCGAAATAATTTGTTTTGGTGTTTTTTTTCTTTTTAATTGAATTTTTATCCAATCGCGTGTACGCCATAGTGCTTCGCGTACTAACCAATATTTTTCATCGTTTGTAAGAGAGATTTTGTTCAAGATTTCCCAGTTAATTGGTCTGAAAAGCACCCAACCCTGATCAAATGCAATCAGCTTTATAGGTGTTTTTGAATTAGTATTTGTAAATACTTTATTATGCCGTTTGTTTAAGACCATATCAGTTTCTTTTTGTTGTCCTTATAATTTTATCATAAATTGCAAATAAGTTGTAGATAAAAAATTCATCTAAACTATACATAATTCAGATTTTAGGGGCTTGTTTATCATAGGTTTTTATGATATTATATGTTGTGTAAGATTATAAAAGGAGAACAAAATGGGGATTTTATCAGTCTTATTAAATTCAACTGTGTTAATGTGGATTTTGGTTTTTGTTTTTGTTGTTTCTAGTGTCCGTTGTTTGATTTATGGTGTGGCTGGTGGTGGTTCGGCTTTGTTAAGAATACTTGCAACGTTGTTATTTGCTGGTCTGGCGTATGCGTGTTGGCAACATGCACATTCTGTTCATGGTTCGAATATAATCGACAGATTTGTTTTTGATTCATGGCGAGACATAAAA
>CAMZIQ010000009.1 GCA_947307295.1 uncultured Pseudomonadota bacterium | reverse complement strand
TTTCAAAACTCGGCAAAAACTACCTGTGTGTGTGTGTGTGTGTGTGTGTGTGTGTGTGTGTAGGTTTCTGCGGGTTTCAGCTGATTCATAGTTTTTCTTCCTTTTTCTTTATGGGAATATTGTACCATATTTTCATACGAAATAAAAGTTATTTATTTTATATTCTTGGTCTTGCTTGTCATTGCAAAGAAGCTAAAGCGACTGTGGCAATCCATCCGCTTTCGCTTACGCTACAGCGAGATTGCGCCAGCAAGCGAAGATGCGTCGCTGTGTCATTGCGAGAATGGACAATCGACAGTAAGCTTTGCGTCTGTCGTTGTCCGTTCGTGGCAATCCAGGTCTTATTATGTGTTTTGCGTTCCGCAAAACTACTTTTTTTATTCACCTGGATGCTCACGCTCGTTAACACTCGCTCAGCATGACATAGTGTGTGTTTGATTTACCCGAAGTCGCGCCGTAGCCTTGGCAAAGGCGGATGGATGCTCACGCTCGTTAACACTCGCTCAGCATGACACAAATAAAGACCACCTCCCCCGCCTTGCAGGCCCTCCCCCTCCAAAGGGGGAATTTAGACTGCGACACTTGAGAGCCGGTTCTCCCCCTCCAAAGGGGGAATTTAGACTGCGACACTTGTCCCCCAGTATAGGGGAGTTCGCGTAGCCCATCACTTTAATTCTCCCCCAGTATGGGGGAGTTCGCGTAGCAGGAGGGGGTTCAAAAAACCGCCCATATGGGCGGTGTTTATTTTAACCAAACTTTTATTTCTTGTTTTAACTTTTGAATTTTACGCAAATCTCTATCAACCAAAAATTCTGCCAATTCGGCAATCGTCATCGGTTTTGTTTGCGCACATTCCTTAGTCTTTGTTTGCATATTCACAGAAACCTTCGTTAGTATCACAGCGAGATATCACACCTTCGCTGATAAAATAACCCTGGGTATGCAAGCATGCTGGGCAAACCTTTGGTGCTTCTTTGCCAATGTGCCAATTTCCGCAATTTGTGCAGCGCCACATTACAATTTTATCAGATTTGAATATTGTTCCGTTTTCGATAGCTTCTGCCAAGGCACGAAATCTTGATTCATGATAACGTTCTGCATAACCAATGTTTTTCAATACTTCTGCGATAGCAGTAAAACCTTCTTGGGCAGCGATTTGAGCAAACCGTGGATACATATCTGTATTTTCTTCGTGTTCACCAAATGCAGCCGCTTTTAAATTTTCCAAAGTATCGCCAATTTTACCAGCTGGAAAGGCAGCAGTAATTTCTACTTCGCCCCCTTCCAGATATTTAAACAGGCGTTCTGCGTGTTCTTTTTCTTGGGCAGCTGTTTCTTCAAATATCTTTGCGATTGCTTCATAGCCATCTTTTTTAGCCGCAGAAGCAAAGAAAGTATAGCGATTGCGAGCCTGAGATTCACCGGCAAATGCGATTAATAAATTTTTTTCTGTTTGAGTTCCTTTTAATGATACCATAATTATTTCTCCTTAGGTTAATCACATCCAAAATACTAACAGAAATATTCAAAAAAATCAAAACTTATTTTCTAATTTCAGTTTTAGTTTTTTTGCACGCGATGGCATGTATAACATCTTTGAATTCATCAAAAAGTTTTAACCCCAAATATGCACGCGCATCTTCTAAAGTTTTACCGTATCCCCAATATTTTTCTTTGTCTGTATCATATTTTGCCACAACATAGTCTGTTTCTGGACCGTTTATGACAAATGGGCCATAGCAATTATATCCTACAATTTTTGCATTATAAAATTCAAACAATGTGTTTTCTTGGCGATCTAATTTTTTCATTAAAATAAAATCTCTATCGCGAACATGAGTAATTTTTTGTGGTATTTTCCTTTGTATGCACCATTTGCCACCAACTTTGTCAACGTTATAATGTTCTGCACCTTCTTCGCCCAATGGTATTTTGTTCTTTTTTTCATCCACAGCAAAACCGCCATTATCCAGGTCTTTTAAAAATTCTACGATAAAAAGTGCTGTTGCTTCTTCTAGTGTCAATTTGTGCCCGTCTTTTGGTGATTTCCAAAAATCAGAAATTGGGTTTTTTGGACGCATTGTTTTCATCATATCTTACCCCTTTAACTTAATGCCGACATTTGTTTTTCTATTGTTGAAATCATGTCTTCTATGCCGATGTGACCAGCGGCACTTATTGCAACAATTTCAGGCTTTTTCTTACGTCCAAAAGATTTTTTGAACGATTCCATTCTCTCTTTTAACTCTTCACCACTTAATGTATCTATTTTGTTAATAACAACTATTTCGGTTTTTTTCAACAAGCCGCCACCATAAGAATCCATTTCATGTCTTATCGCTTCATAGCGCCCTGCCCAATCAGATTCAGACCCATCAATCACATGCAAAATTAATTTAGTGCGTTCTGCGTGACCCAAAAATCTATCGCCAAGACCAACACCCATGTGTGCACCTTCTATTAGTCCTGGCAAATCAACCATTACATATTCACGGTCATGCGCATACATAACCCCCAATTGCGGATTAAGCGTTGTAAAGGCATAGTTTGCTATCTTTGGGCGTGCCGCCGTCACAACAGACAATATTGTGGATTTGCCAGCATTTGGAAAGCCCACCAATCCGATATCTGCAATCAATTTAAGACGCAATATAACCGTTCTTTCTTCGCCGGGCAAACCGTCATTAGCCTGACGCGGAGCACGATTAGTCGGGCTTTTGAAATGTAAATTTCCCCAACCACCATTACCACCACGCGCAGCACGATATTCCATGCCGTCCGTATTCAAATCTGCGTATTCTATTTCTTCGTTTTCTGATAAAATAACAGTTCCTGTTGGTACAGGCAGATATAATGTTTCACCAGAATATCCAGTCCGCATTTTTCCCATACCATTTTGACCGCGTTGCGCCACAAATTTTGTTTTATAGCGATAATCTATCAAAGTATTCACATTCGGCACAGCACGAAAAACTACATCGCCACCACGTCCACCATCACCACCGTTTGGTCCACCAAATTCAATGTATTTTTCGCGTCTGAACGAAGCAGCACCGTTGCCGCCATCACCTGCTTTGATATAAATTTTTGCTTTGTCTAAGAACTTCATTTTTTAACCTTTGGATTCATTATAACTTAAAAACTTGCAATTTCCAGTAAGAATATTTATAATATATCCTGTCACGAAAGTGATGATGATTCTGAACTCGTTGCAGAATAATCGTTTTGGACTGGGGGGCGGTACCCCACAGCTCCACCAATATTATGGGGCTGACATAGTTTCGACAGGCGAAGTAAAGGCAAATCGATTGAATCCGGGTTGTTCCGTTATAAACAAACTAAAAACTGAATGGCGATAGAATCGCTGCAAACGACAACGTTTGCCTTGCAATGGCTGCTTAATTTAAGCGTTTGAAATACTTTGGCGATTGTTAGGGTATTTCGTTATAGCTTTTGCGGGGTCGTCGGGTACCTGGCACCAGAAACCCGACATAAGAAATATAAATAATAAAAGGAACAAAAAATGTTTGGAAAAATTAAAAAAATATTCTTCACAGGCGTCTTTGGCGTTTTGTATTTGTCTTATATTGCTCAATTTGTTTATGTGTTAGCATATTTGGAAAATTGCCAAGAACAAGTTATAGGTTTGGCTTTGTTAGCAGTTGAATGGTTGGTTTTGATTGCTGCACGTTATTTATCCAAAAGATCAAGCAGCAGCAATGTGTCTGCACACAATAACGGTTTTCGCCGTCGCTAAAAAGTGATATGACATAAAATAAAAAAATTAAAATCTCCGAAAAATCGGGGATTTTTTTATAACTTGCAAATCCTGTAAAATATTCTATATTTAAAGAGCTATGAAAGAATACATTTTACCTGTGCATGATTTAATCGTACATCCGGGCCTGACGGTGCCGGTGTATGTTGATACCCCAAGGTCTATTGCTTGTTTAGAAGCAGCAACAAAACAAAACCAAAGAATAATTTTGTGTCCGCAACACAGTTGGTCTTACCCATCCACAACAGATGATATTTTTACAACTGGAACAATCGGCGATATTGCACAACTTTTACATATGCCTGACGGTACTATACACACAATTATAAAAACAACTAACGTTGTTGATTTATCTAACATAGAAATAAATAATGGCGTATTTTCTGGGGATATATCACCCATAGAAATATTAGATGATTCAGGCTTTGAACAAACTTTGACTTTGCGTGATAAAATCGCCAATTCTTTGCAAACTTTGTCCATGTATAAAAAAATCAAGATAGATAAAATTAATGCCATTATTCAAAATTATCCTATGCCTGCGTTTGTAGACTCTGTAATTCAGATGATAAACGTTGATACTGATACAGCTGTTAATATTTTAAAAATGCGGACGTGGTATGAAAAACTGGTGGCTTTGTTGGAACAAATAACCGTATCTATCGAAGCTGAAAAGATAGAAGCAAACATAAATCGTCGTGTACGCAATCAAATGGAAAATGGTCAAAGACAGGCTATATTACAGGAAAAAATGCGCGCTATACAAAAGGAAATGGGCGAAGACGACGGAAGCGAAATGGATACCACCAGCATGCGTAAGCAAATTGAAAAATCTGCTATGCCAGCGGATGCGAAAGAAAAAGCTATGTCTGAATTCAAACGCATGCGGGCTATGTCCCCAATGTCACAAGAAGGTGCTTTGTTAAAAACGTATTTAGAAGAACTTTTAGCGATGCCATGGGGTAAATCTGATAACGCACCAATTGATTTACAAAAAGCTCGTTCAACTTTAGATTATGAACATTCTGGTATGACGCCGGTAAAAGAACGTATACTGGAACATATTGCCGTAATGAAAAAGACAGGTAAAAACAGCGGAAGCATTTTATGTTTTGTTGGCGCACCCGGTGTTGGAAAAACTTCGCTTTGCAAATCTATCGCAAACGCATTGGAACGTAAATACTGCAGAATATCTTTGGGTGGAATTTCTGATGAAGCACATTTCCGCGGTCACAGAAAAACTTATATTGGCGCACAATGTGGTCGCATTATGGATGCACTTAAAAGATGCAAATCTAATAACCCTGTGATAGTTTTAGATGAAATAGACAAAATGGGACGCGATTGGCGTGGAGACCCAGAATCTGCACTGTTGGAAATACTAGACCCTGAACAGAATAAATCTTTCCGTGACCATTATTTAGAAGTTGATTTTGATTTATCCAACGTATTATTCATCGCAACATCTAATTCATTAAATATGTCTTCGGCGTTAAAAGATCGTATGGAAATTATTGAAATTCCTGGATACAGCGAACAAGAAAAACTGCAAATTGCTCGTGAACATTTGATAAACCGCGCTGCAAATGATACTGGTTGGGACGTTAATAATATCGATATATCTGATGATGGAATAAAACACATTATACGCAATTACACCAGCGAACAAGGGGTTCGCGAATTACAACGTGAAATCGCTGCTATTTTGCGACGCAGTTTATTACAAAACGATGGCACAGACGTCAAAACTGAATTCACTATTGATAAAATTGATGAATTGTTATCTGTCCATCAAAACGCTAATATGTCCAACAAAATCGGATTCAGCGCACGCTTATAAAGGTGACATTATGATTTTAATAATAAACACTTCTGGAAACGGTATAGATTTAGTTTTAGATGATAAATTCATGCACATGGATGCAGAAAAACAGGCAATCGCCCTGCCCGTTGCTGTGATGGATTTTATGACAAAAAACAACATAAAAATGTCTGATTTAACGGCAGTTGGTGTTATTGTTGGTCCGGGCAGTTTTACCGGGATTCGTATGGGCATAGCATATGCCAAGGGTTTAGGAATCGGGTTAAACATACCTGTTGTGCCTGTAAATCTTTTTGAATTGTATCTTTATGAAACCCCAGGTGCTTTTGTAGCGATTGATTCTGGACGTGGTGATTTCTTTGTGGCGTCCCCATTACACGAACCATGCACAATGACAATCGATGAAATTGAAACAGAACAAATGAAATGCCCAATGACTGTTGGACACAAACCATACAATTTAATGTTCGCCAAAAACATAGTTGAAAACAAAATTAAAACTGGCGATTTACAACCTGCGATACCGATGTATCTGCGACCAAGTTATGCGGAAAAGTAATGTTTCAAAAATTATCAAATCTTCATAAAAAATGTTTTCCAAAAAAGCCTTGGTCGGCGGATGATTTTCGTGATTTAAAACAATCGGGATGCGAAATTATTATGTCTGAAAATGGTTTTATTGTGTATAGAATCGCAGTTGACGAAGCAGAGGTAATTACGATAGGTGTAAACCCCGAAAAAAGACGTTTAGGAATCGCTTCTGCTATGATTGGAATAATTGAAAAAAATCTCAAAAATCAAGGGGTTAAAAAAATATTCCTAGAAGTTGCTTCAAATAATATCCCTGCGCAAAAGTTATATGAAAATTGTGGGTTTAAAACGGTTGGTTTGCGCCCCAAATACTATGATGGAATGGATGCAATTTTGATGTCAAAAGAGTTGTAATCTTATCTAAAATATTTATTGACAAAAATATTTTTTGTTGTATTATACCCCGTATAAAATAACATATAAAAACAGGTAAAATTATGGCTCGCAGATATATATATGAAAAGCAACTTTTTGACATAGCAAAAAATAAACTTGCTAAAATGCCAGGCTGGGAAGAACAAAAAAAATTCATCAGCCCTGACACCATTATTACATCCAAAGAAATGGAAACTATTTTTTACACTTTGTTGGACAAAACTGATTTAAAATATTTATTTAATGGCAAAAAGAATGATTTTTATTCTCATCGTTTATATTATTCACTTTATACCCACAGCCATACAGGTCCGGTTTCAAAAATTTTACACGTATTTGAAAGTATGTTTTCAAAACAGTTAAAAGAAACATATAACTATGTTCATCCGGCTAATATAAGATGCCCTGCATTAAAATTGATGCGTAATGCCCATATTATTGTTCGTTAACAAAATCCAAAATTCTTTTATCAAAAATAATATCTTTTTGAGATAAAGGTTTAACCAGGTGCATATCGCTTGCGTGTCTTGTTCTGGATAACGCAACGTAAGTTTGTCCATGCGCAAAAGCCCCACGAGACATATCCAAAACAACCTTTGACAAAGTTTTGCCCTGGGCTTTGTGAATAGTCATTGCATATCCCAACATTAACGGAAATTGCTTATAAGAACCAACTTCGTTTTCAATAATCCTGTCATTTTCATCCCTGGAATATTCTATTTTTTCCCATTTATCAGGTTTTACAACAACCAAATCTTGTTTATCATCGTCCAAAAGTTGTACTATGATTTCACGTGCGTTTAATTGTTCAATCCGTCCGATAGAACCATTATGCCATTTATCGCCATTCTTAACAAACATAACCAAAGCACCCTGCTTTAATTTTAATTCCATAGGCGCCGGCACATCGTTTTCATTAAAATTACCATCTAAAACACCATTATATATAACTTCTGGTGCGTTAATTTGATTAAGTTTATCTGCATTTATACGTTCCGCAACAGCGCGAAAAGGCGTAATTATCACGGCATTTTTTCGACATTCTTCGTCTGATATCTGACAGGTATTAAAAAACGACAGCGCATCAACATCATTATTTCGTAATCTTATAAGATTTTGTAATAATTCATCATCGCTTTGACGATATACCGTATTAAAATCATATTTGATAAAGTCCGCCCGTTTATAAACATTAGAATCAAAAAAATACGCGTTTTTGTATCCGTATTCTTGTTCATAATATTGTTCACTATCGCGGGTTATCACAGGTGGCAATTGAAACATATCGCCAATGGCAACCACTTGGATTCCACCAAAAGCTTCATTATTACGTCGTGCCTGACGCGCCAATATATCAATAGCATCCAACAAATCTGGCGCAACCATAGATATTTCATCGATAACCAAAATATCTGTGGCGTTTAATATATTACGCGGTTTGGCTTTTAACTTTAATAATTCAGGCATAATAAAATCGCGTGGCTGAATTTGAAAAAGTGAATGTATTGTCTGCCCACCAATATTCAACGCAGAAACCGCCGTAGGACATGCACATACAATACGCTTACTTGATGCCGATTTAAGATATTGAACAAATGTTGATTTTCCTGTACCAGCCTGACCCAATATCAAAATATTAGAATGTGTACGTTCTATGGTATTAAACGCATTCATTTGGTTTTCGTTCAAGATTGGAACTATTTCTGGCATAACGGCATATTTACACAAATTAGCAGAAAATGCAAGATATGTTAATTTTTAACTTGCAAGTTGTTTTAAAAAATATATAATTAATCTCGCTGTGGGTTAGTAGCTCAGTTGGTTAGAGCGGAGCGCTCATAACGCTTTGGTCGTGGGTTCGAGTCCTACCTAACCCACCACGATTTTTCGTTAATAAAAAGACGCCTTTGGGCGTTTTTTTATTTAAGAAAAATCAGTGTCGCGCCGTAGCCCCATAGATTCTTGGAAAAAATTTTTAATATTATAAGAACGGCGAAGGCGGACTTTGCACCCTTTGCAGATACAAAGTCGCGATAGCGAAAGGTAAAAAAACGCCGTACTGGCGGCTTTTTTGTTTGCTATTTACTGTAAAAAACTATATAATTCTTGTGTATTCCGAAAGGAAACCGAGAACTGAAAAATCTCGACAACCAGTGTGCTTTGAGATAGGCACATAAAACAAATATCCGCCGTACTGGCGGGATTGTTCTGTTATATATTGAAAGCAGAACGGTCATCTGGTTGCGATTTTTTTCAGAGTCCCGCCACTTCCTTTTGGCAAATAATAAAAAATAAAGACATAACAAAAGGAAGTTAAAATGACAGAAAGAAACAGAAAGTTTGATGAATTTACCGCCAAAATAAAACACAAAGCAAAAACATTAAAAACCGTACTTTCTTCTTTAAAACTTAGTTTTGGAGAACAATGGGCTGAAATATTTATCGAATTAAAATATCGCCTGGAACAACATGACACCGAAAAAGCTGGGGGTATGGGTGAAATATTTGCACCGATGCAAAAAGCCACCATTGAAACATTGGATAAAATTATAAATGACATGCCAGACTATGATCCAGCAGAATATTCCTGGGCTCAAAATACCATGATGTTGGATATTTTAAATTCTTTGCGTACAAATGCTGAGAATCTTGATCGTTTATTGAGAATTATGGATAAAGGAGCTAGAAATAACGAACTAAAAAGAGCAAAAGAACAAAAAGGTATCTATTCTTTGAAAGATAGAGTAGCACAGGCGAAAGCAAGATCTAAAGGTAACGGCCTTTAATTTCTAAATACCCGTCACAAATGTGGCGGGTTTTTTATTTGATATTTTATCTCTTTACGATAAAATTAAATTTATGAAGATTTATGATACTATTATTATTGGTGCGGGTGCGGCTGGTTTAATGGCGGCGGCACAATTGGCGCATCGCAAAAAATCTGTATTGATTCTTGATATGGGTGACAAACCTGCACGTAAAATCGCTGTTTCGGGCGGTGGCAATTGTAATTTTACCAATATGCGCGCTGATTATCCCCGCTATTTTGGTAAAAATCCGCGATTTGTTATGTCTGCACTTAATCAATTTTCGCCAAATGATATGTTAAATTGGGTCAAACGGCACAATATTAAATATATCGAAAAAGAACTTGGGCGTTTTTTCTGTAAAGATGGCGCAGATAAAATTGTTCAAGCATTAATACAAGATATAAAAACAGTTCAAATAAAATACAATACCAAAGTGATTGATGTTGATAAAACAGATAACAAATTCACAGTCGCAACAGACCATGGTGAATTTATGGCTACGTCTATTATTGTTGCAACAGGTGGCATTTCGTACCCGCATTTATTGGTATCTGATATCGGACATAAGATTGCTAAAAAATTTGGACACAAGATTGAACCTGTCCGCCCTGCTTTGTGTGCAATAAAAACCAAAAGTTTTGATTCTTGTCTGGCTGGTATTTCTTTGAATACAGAAACAACCGTCAACAAACATAAAATTAATGACGATTTGTTATTCACGCATTTCGGAATTGGTGGACCAGCAATTTATCGGGCAACTTTGATAAATCCAAAAGAAATAATCATAAATTTTGCACCAAACACAGATGTATTTGAATTGTTTAAAAAAGCCAAACAAACAAACGGCAAAAAATCTGTGGTAAATATTGTTGGCGAAATAGTGCCTAATAAATTGGCACACTTTTTATGTGACGACACGCGAAACATCGCAGATTTACGTGACACCGAATTAAAACAAATTGCAAACAAAATCAACTGTTTTGAAATAAATGATGGAACCGCCACAGGGTTTCAAAGTGCCGAAGTGATGATGGGTGGTATATCAACAGACAAAATATCATCAAAGACAATGGAATCTGGGCTTTGTGCTGGGCTTTATTTTGTGGGTGAATGTTTGGATATAACGGGCGATTTAGGCGGATTTAATTTACAATGGGCGTTCAGTAGTGGTTTTGTTGCAGGAAATAACGCATAAAAAACCGCCCATTTGGGCGGTTTAATTTATCCAACCAATTTTTTCCACAAAGATTTTTTCTTTTGAGGCTTTTTAATTGGTTTACGATGACGTGGCGCGGACGTTGTCACGCGTTTAGCTTCAACATGTTGTGCGTTTTTCTTTTTCGCATCTGTTGATGGTTCATGCGCATTTAAAACATCATCTGTTTTAACCGTTTCAGCAGCAACACGCTGTATTGAATATTGATCAATATTCATTAAACTGTCGTCGCCAACAATTACGATTTCTGTTTCAAATTCTTTTTCCATCGCAGCCAATTCAGCGCGCTTTTGATTTAACAAATAAATCGCGACATCGCTTGGCACCGTCATTATTATTTTTTGTGCGGCCTTGGCCAATAATTTTTCTTGCAAATGACGGAACAAGATTATTGAAGCTGTTTGAATACTTGGTACTATGCCAGCCCCCATACAATGTGGACATGTGACATAAGAAGATTCCAAGAAAGTACTGCGCAATCTTTGACGAGACAACATCAAAACCCCAAATGCGTTGATTTTAGCAACCTGAGTTCTTGCACGGTCATGTTTCATAACTTCGCGCATTTTCTGTTCCAATTTGCGATTATTCTTTTCTTCTTCCATATCAATAAAGTCAATCGCGACAATCCCAGCCAAATCACGCAAACGCAATTGCAAAGCGATTTCTTCAGCCGCTTCTAAATTGGTATTAAGTGCGGTTTGTTCAATATCTTTTTCCTTAATCGCGCGCGAAGAATTGACATCAATTGTCACCATGGCTTCTGTTTGATTTATGACAATAGACCCACCAGATGGCAATACCACATACGGTCCATGCAAGCCTTCTAGCTGTTTTTCAACGCCAGCCTTGGTCATTAACGGAACAGCCGTATCTTTGTATTGAATAAGCTGTTTACGTGGAGTGCGACCATACATTTGTTGAAAATATGTTTTAGCTTCATCAAACGCTTCGCTTCCTTGAACATACATAACATCGTCTTTGTCAGAAATAAAGTCACGAACAACACGACGAAGCAAAGAATCTTCTGTATGAATAACAACTGGTGCGACAGATTCCAAAGTAGTCTTACGAATATCATTCCAAAGAGAAGTCAAATATTCATAATCTTTGGCAATTTCATCGTTGCTGGCGCCAGATGCAGCAGTTCTTAATACCACAGTCATACCCTTTGGAATTTTCAAACTGTGTAAAATTTCGCGCAATCTAGCACGTTCAGCCTTATCAGATATTTTTTTAGAAATACCATAGCTATTACGTTTTCTGGAATTTGGCATCAAAACAGCAAAACGCCCCGCCAAAGACAGATATGTTGTCATCGAAGCGCCCTTTTGTCCGCGTTCTTCTTTGACACCTTGGATTAACAAGATTTGCTTTGGCTTAATAACGTCTTGAATTTTAAATTCGTGTGCACGTTTGATAAATTCTTTGTTATCTTCACCAGCACTGCTGTCATCATATTCTGCGACTTCGTCCGCTTCATCATCTGGGTCTTCGTCATCATCAACGATATTAGCGTGTGCCAATTCAATCAATTTTTTCTTTTGTTCAGGTGTGATTTGATAATAATCAGGATGAATTTCAGAAAAAGGTAAAAATCCATTTTTACCAGTTCCATAATCTACAAAAGCAGCCTGAAGCGACGGTTCTACACGAATAACCTTTGCCAGATAAATATTCCCTTTTATCTGGGGCTTAGTCGTTGTTTCTACGTCAAAATCAGACACACGATTCGTAGCTGAATCTACCACCACCACCCGTGTTTCTTCTGGATGAACACCATCCACATATATCTTTTTTGACATTTAATAATCCTTTTGTGTTGTGGGTGTATAAAACAGCCATAACCCGTTCCCATGGGGCAATCCCGCCCATGCCAAGGATGCACGCAACGATTACAAAAAGCGCGACTCGGATTAATGTAAAAAGTGACAAAACAAACACGTTCTACCCCATTTTATACAACATCGTAAAGAATAACAAAGGTGAACCCCAAAGGCAAGGTGTTTTTAGTTTTCTGTTTCAATTTTATGCTTTTTATGCGGTAATTGGATATGTGGTATTTTTTGTTTAGCTTCTTCCAGCCAACGTTTCATGCGAGCACGCAACCAACGTTCATAGATAAAAAACAATCCACCTACCCCTATTAATGGCAATACATAATAAATAATTCTGTATGCCAGTAATGCACCAAATATGCTGGCTTTGTCAACCGTTTCAGGTAAAGCCATCATAAACACAGTTTCAAAAACACCGATACCACCAGGTACCTGGCTGAAAACGCCAGCCACCATTGCTATTACGTATAATCCGATAAAGACACCAAACGGCATGTCTATATACGGACTTATGCAAAAATAAAGCACCAAACCAGCACAAAGCGCATCCATAATCCCCAAAAATGTTTGAACGACTGACACGCCAAACGAAGGTATATGGAACTTTATTTCACCAATACGAATACTTTTATTTTTGAACATGATTGAAATCGCATAGTACGCCAATAATACAGATGCACACATGATAAACAATCCGTTCACACCAAATGATGCGCCAGCGCTTTGTGCGAACATATCGCTGGGCACCAAAAAATATCCTATGACTGCAATCGCAGCATAGCCAAGAAAGAAAGTAAAACCAGAAAACGTTAACATTTTTATAATATCAGAACCAGGAACACGCCAACGCGTATACAAACGATATCTTATTGCGCCACCACTTACCACAGCATGTCCGGCGTTATTGCTTATTGCAAAGCCCAACATTCCTGCAAGCATCCATTTCCACCAGGAAACCTTGCGCCCAACGTAATCTAGTGCCAGATAATCATAAAGCGATAAAGCAAGGTATCCAAAAAAGCACGCTATACATGCGAAAACCAGATTCATAAATGGAATATTCCACAACGCACGTGCGATATCCATCAAAGAATAATTGCGCAGTTGCCAATATAACATCCCTGCTGCAATTACAAAGAAAAAAAGGCCTGCATAACTGATAAGTTTTTTGAAAAAACGTTTCGTTTTAACTGACATATTTTATCTCTTGCGGGAAATAGCATATCACTAACAAAAACAAAATGCAAATCAAATAAATTTATTCTTTTGAAATGCGCGAAAATCCGCTATTCAACGCTATCATGGAATATTACAGCCGGTAATGTTCCACCAGTAATTTTAGAATCCATTGGTGAATTGTCATCATTGCCAACCCAAACCCCCATTACATATTCTGGGGTAGCACCAATAAACCAAGCATCTTTGTTGTCGTTGCTTGTACCAGTTTTTCCGCCCAAAACATTTTCAGCATTTGCGCGTTTACCTGTCCCTTTGGTAATCACTTCGTGCAGCAAATCTTTCATATATTCAACCGTTTGAGGTTGCAATATAACTATTTCTTCCGAAGGATTTCGCGAATACAGGACATTTCTGGATGAATCTGTTATTTTTGTAATGGCATACGGATGTACAGATTTTCCTTCGTTCCAAATCACAGAATAAATAGTCGTCAAATCAACCAAAGTCATTTCCGAAGCCCCCAAAACCGTTGAATATTCGCGTTTTAGATTACTGCCCACGCCAAGTCGTGCAGCCATATTTAAAACCGTATCAATACCATATTCTTTGGTTAATTTAAGTGGTACAGAATTTACACTTTTAGCAAAAGCTGTTGCCAAGGTTATTCCGCCATAATAACGTTCATCATAATTCTTAGGATTATAGTCCCCCACAGAAAATGGTGAATCATTCACATAAGAATCTGGTGTCATACCGTTTTCCAAAGCAACCAGATACACCACAGGCTTAAAAGCCGAGCCTGGTTGACGCAAAGCAGTCGCACGATTAAATTGACTGACTTGATAATTATCACCACCAACCATAGAAACAATCGCACCATCGCGCGCAATCGCAACAATCGCCCCCTGATATTCGCCGATATTTTTGGTTAAAGATGCGGCAACTTGTTTCTGTAATTTTGCATCCATAGTAGTATACACATACAAATCTTCATTTATTTCGCCAAGCCGTGATTCAACTTCGTCTTTTACAAAATCAGTCCAATATCTGAACAGATTTTTATCTGCGGTTTGTGCCGCAGGTTTTAACTTTTGCATCGCAATTTTTGCTTCATCCATTGTGATATAGCCCTGACGAGCCATTTCGATCAAAATAACTTTCGCACGCTTTATATTTTTGTCGGGATTTTTTAATGGACTATAAGACGTAGGTGCTTTTAACATAGCGGCTATTTGTGCAGATTCAGCCAAACTTAATTCTTGTGCGCTGTGTCCGAACAGATTAGTAGCAGCTGCATCAACGCCACGCATTCCACCAACCAAAGAAATTCTGTTCATATATAAATCAAGTATCTGATTTTTAGTAAAACGATTTTCCAACCACCACGACAATATTAATTCTTGAATTTTGCGCGAAACCTTTTTATCGCTTGATAAAAATATATTTTTGGCTGTCTGTTGCGTAATAGTAGACCCGCCCGCAGCAAATCGCCCATGAAACATATTTACAACTATTGCCCGCAAAGTTCCGCGATATGATATCGCCCCGTGTTTGAAAAATCTTTTATCTTCTATGGAAACTATTGCTTGCCAAACATGGGGTGGCAAAGTATCAACCGATACAGCCGCACCCATGGTACGATTATCAGAACGAATCTCGCGACCATCTTTGTCTAAAAAGATTATCGCTGGTTCCCGAGTTTCGTGCAACACAGAATCCAAAGACGGCATTTGCAAAAACACAAACAAAACATAAAGCCCAACACAAGCAATCATCACCAACAATAAATTTATAAAGAAAATCAACAGACGCGTTCGAAATGAACGTTTAGGCTTTTTTTCCGTTTTTGTTTCTGTTTCCTTGTGCATGCTATCTCTCCCCAATCGCATTATCAAAATCTTCTTCGTTCCAAATTGTTATACCTAAATTTTGAGCATCTGTCAATTTAGAACCCGCATTTTCACCAGCAATAACTATATCTGTTTTCGCAGATACACTACCTTGGGCCCGCGCACCCATGCGTTCCAAAATTTCTTTGGCTTCATCACGAGTATATTTGGTTAAAGTCCCAGTTAACACAACGCGTTTGCCGTTCAATATACTATCTTTGATTTCAACAATTGTCGGATTTTTTACATTTATATATTTCAACAAATTATCCAGCGCACCCATCGCATGTTCATCCGCAAAGAAAGATACAATTTCATCAGCCATTATATCGCCTATGCCATCTATCCGCTTTAACTGTACAGACGAAGCCGCACGCAACGCAGACAACGATTTAAATTCACGTGCCAATATCTTTGCGGTCACTTCCCCAACATCCGGTATCCCAATAGCATAAATCAATCGATGTAAATCTACATTTCGTGCTTTATCAATAGCGTTTTTTAAATTAGATACTGATTTTGCACCAAATCCGTCCATTTTTTTTAATTCTTCGCCATGATTTTCAATTAACGTAAATATGTCAGCCGCCTGATTTATCCATTTAAGATTTGTGAACAATTCAATTTGGCGCGCACCAAAGCCGTCTATGTCAAAAGCATGACGCGACACAAAATGTTCCAATTCACCACGTATTTGTGCCGGGCAAGATAAAGAATTAACACATCTGCGCGCAACCATACCACTTTCACGAACCACAGCACCACCACATACAGGGCAAACATCTGGAAAAACATAAGGTTCTGTATTTTCACCCCTTTCAGCAACACCGACAATTTGTGGTATAACGTCACCCGCCCTTTGAACTGTGACTTTATCGCCAATATGCACATTTAGGCGCGCTATTTCATCTGCATTATGTAATGTTGCACGAGAAACCAAAACACCACCAATATTAATAGGTTCCAGTTCTGCCACAGGTGTTAAAACCCCTGTTCGTCCAACCTGAATAGTAATGTCGTTTAACCGTGTAATTCCGCGCGCAGCCGGAAACTTATAAGCAATTTCCCAACGCGGACTGTTTGCGCGCGAACCCATTTTTTCTTGGGTTGCGATTGAATTAACCTTTATCACCAGACCATCTATGTCAAAAGGTATTTCGTCCCTGTGCAGAATAACATCGTTATATATATTTTGAACATCGTCAACACTATGCGCAGGACGCGCCCATTGGCGAGTTGTTTTAAATCCCCAAGATTCCAGTTTTTCAAAATATTCAGATTGTGTATTCCAATCACGTTCAGATACATCGCCATAAGTATAACCAAAAGCACTTAATTTACGCGAAGCCGTAATTGCTGGATTTAATTGACGAAGCGAACCCGCCGCTGCATTTCGCGGGTTGGCAAACTTTTTATTAGAATTTTCGTTCAGCGCGATAAAATCAGCGCGAGCCATGTAAACTTCCCCGCGAACTTCTATGACAGAAGGAAATACGCCCGACAATTTTTTAGGTATATCAGGTATAGTCATTAAATTTGCAGTAATATCTTCGCCCATTGTGCCGCTGCCACGGGTTAAGCCGCGAACAAACACACCGTTTTCATAACGAGCCGCAAAAGATAACCCATCAACCTTTAATTCCACAAATAAATCTTTGCTTGCCAATTTATTGAACCAATCGGATACTTCGCTTTCATTAAAAACATCTGATATGGAAAGCATAGGCACGATATGCGGATAAGATTTGAATTTAGACGATACTTCGGCACCAACGTGTGTAGAAAAACCATCTTTTGCCAATTCTGGATATTCCGATTCGATTTCCAGAATTCGAGATTTAGCTTCGTCATACGTGGCATCGTCCACAATTGGTGCATCATTTTGGTGATATGCGACATCCCACGCATTAAGTTTTTTCAACAAATCTGCGTGTTCACTGCGTATAAAAAGATCTGCTATTTTTGCCATATTTCAATTATAGAAAATCAGAAAAAACAGTGCAAGATAAAACCGCCATGATGGCGGTTATTTTATCTTAAATAAAACGTGATTGTCGTGACAACACGGACACGCTTGTTAATAGATTGCTTTTCATTATCTGACCAAGCATCTGTTTGATCACGTGCAGAGATACTAAACACGCCCTGATTTGCAGATTGTATTTTACCCAGTTTCGCATTTGCATCTTTGGCAAATTGTTCACCCGCCGCAGTAGCATTTTTTGTTGCCATTTCTATCATTTTAATTTTTATATCGTTAAGACCGTTAAACAAATAAATTGGACCGGCATAATCTTCGGTGACAGTCACGCCTTGCCGCACTAAATCACCCATTTTACGCGACACACCATCAACCAAATCCACAGAATCAGAACGGACCATTACACCAGTTTCAATAACATATCTGTCGGTCGCATCTTGATCTTTGCGTTGAGCATCGCTGTATCCAGCATATTTATCACGCACCTGGACACGCAGATTTTGCAATTCTTCTTCACGAAAGCCATTATCAATCAAAAAATTATGAGTTTTTTGAATATCATCATCTATGGCAGATTGGACCTTTGCCAAATCACCACCTACGCGATTGAATTTTATATTCCAAACCGCAGTATCTGCAACCACATCCATTTCAGCCAAACCCTTGACTGTGACAGTTCGCTTAGCCAAAGATTTATATACACCATTTCCGATAAAATACCCGCCCAGCGCAACACCAAAAGCCAAAATAACAACCCATAAAACCGGCAGATTTTTGATTTTTTCAATAAATTTCATGTTAAACCCCCTTTCTTTGCACCGATTATAGATTTGTAAAAAAAATAAAGCAAGAATAAAAAATTCTTAAAAAAATAGTTCGCTTTACTCACCGGCATACTTCCGTCTGCCTCTCGCCTGCGGGGTGGGTGACCTTTTCCTCAATACACAATAATAAAAATTAAAAAAATCTCGTAAACTTCAATTATTGTATGCTCGATTTTTAGCCCTTGCTTATGCTTCGGTAAAAATCGGCATCGGGTGACCAGATTGTTCCGCTTCGCTTCACTCCCTTGGCTCGTTCGCTTTGCGAACCGGCATACTTCCGTCTGCCTCTCGCCTGCGGGTCGACTGGCTTTTTCGCCAGTTCGAATCTGACCCAACCAGATAAATAAAAAAATCGCCCTTTGCGGGCGCTTTTTTTATTTATGGGGCGGGTGACCAGATTCGAACTGGCGACATTCGGTACCACAAACCGACGCTCTAACCAACTGAGCTACACCCGCCATAACTTTTTGGTGGAGCTGATCAGACTCGAACTGACGACCCCTTGCATGCCATGCAAGTGCTCTACCAACTGAGCTACAACCCCAGGCAGAAAAGTATTTTATATTTCTTCTTGCAAAAAGTCAAATCATTTTGCTAATCTTTTACCTAAGGTATATCTTTAAGGAGTTTTTTATGGATTATTCTTTACTTAAATCAGAAGTCGAACAAAAGACTGCTCAAACACTAGAAGTTTTACAAAACGAATTCGCTGGATTGCGCACAGGCCGTGCTTCTGTGCATTTGCTGGACGGCGTAAAGGTACCCGTATATGGTTCTGAAATGCCACTTAATCAAGTAGCAACAGTATCTACCCCAGATACACAAACTCTGTCGGTCACCGTATGGGATGTTTCTAATGCGCCAGCCGTAGAAAAAGCGATTCGTGATTCTGGATTGGGTTTAAACCCGATGACTGCTGGTGGTGTTATTCGTTTAAATTTGCCACCACTAACAGAAGAACGCAGACGCGAATTGACCAAGGTTGCTGGGAAATACGCAGAAGAAGCAAAAATTTCTATGCGTAATATTCGCCAAGATGCTATGTCTAAAATCAAGCGCGCTGTCACAGACAAAGAGATTTCTGAAGACGACCAACGCAAATACGAAGAAGATATTCAAAAAGTTTTTGATGCTCGTGGTGTAGAAGTTGATGCGATGGCAAAGCAAAAAGAAGCAGATATTATGTCTGTGTAAAATGGAGAGATGAATTATGTTTAACCTGTTCAAGAAAAAATCAAATATAGAAATAACAAAAATCCCAAAGCATATCGCTTTTATTTGTGATGGAAATCGCAGATGGGCTGAAATGCACGGTTTGCCACCTTTGGAGGGTCATCGTGCTGGTATTTCTAATTTTGAAAATTTGGTTGATTGGTTTATAAAACGTGGTGTGACAACAATCACTTTCTATATCTTTTCAACTGAAAATTGGAATCGCAGTGAAGAAGAAGTTAATTTCTTGATGAATTTATTCATTGCTGAAATGGAAAAGAATATGAAAAACGCAATGGAAAAGAATTTGCGCTATCGTGTAATTGGTTCGCGCGAAAGATTGCCAAAAAAGCTGGCAAAACTTTGTGATGAATTGGAAGAAAAATCTGCTGAAAATACTGCGGGTACAGTTGTGTTTGCTTTGAATTATGGTGGACAAGATGAAATCGTGCGCGCTGTGAACGCCGCAATCAAAGAAGGCAAACCAGTAGACAAAGAAACTTTTGAAACATATATGGATACTGGTGATTTGTTGCCTATTGATTTGATGGTTCGCACAAGTAATGAAAACAGAATTTCTAATTTCTTACTTTGGAAATTGGCTTATGCAGAATTGTTGTTCATTCCAGAACATTGGCCTGAATTGGTTCGTTCTGAAAAATTGTGGCAACATGTTCTGGAAGAATACCAAAAACGCGACCGTCGTTTTGGTGGTGGTAAAAAGAAAAACTATTCGGGGAAACAAAAATGAAAAAATCTGAATTATCTAATAGTGTTCTAAGATTTGTATCTGCTGGTGTGATGTTGCTGGCGCTGATTGGTATTATGACTTTGGAATCATGGTACCCTGTTTTGCATGTGACTCGTTGGGTTGGTATGATTATTGTGGCTGGCGCAATATACGAAATGCTTAGATGTTTAAAGACTACCAGTTCAGAGGTATTTAACAAATACGCAGGATATTTTATCGCCTTTGTTTTATTATTAGGATTGATGCTGATTTCTGTATATTTTGTTGGTGCAAGACCATGGATTATGCTGTGGTTATTGACAATCATTGTTGGTGCTGATGCTGGCGGCTGGCTGTTTGGGCTGGTTTTTCGTGGCGACAAAATGTGGGAAAGATTATCAGCACACAAAACATGGGCTGGTCAAATCGGCGGGATAATTTGCGGAACAACATTATCTATATTATTTGTGTTGCATTTTAAACCTTTTGGTGAAGATGCTTTGTTTGCCCTTTTGTTTGGTTGCACTATTGCTTTATTATCACAATACGGAGATTTAACTGCCAGTTTCATCAAAAGATGTTTGGGTATCAAAGATTTTAGCAACATAATACCTGGACATGGTGGAATACTGGATAGATTTGATGGCTGGATTTATGTCTTGCCTTTGATGTGGTTTTTTATATGATAAAATAAGGAAGTATCAATGCATACCATTTTGACAATAATCGCTTTGTTAATCGTTTTGGGAATCGTGGTATTTGTTCACGAAGCAGGACATTTTATGGCTGCACGTTGGGCTGGTGTTCGCGTTGATGCTTTTTCCATAGGCTTTGGACCGGCAATTGTAAAATGGAAAGACAAACATAACACCGTATGGAAATTGTGTTGTTTGCCTTTGGGTGGGTATGTTTCTATATACGGTCAAGAAGATATGTTTAACCGCAAGAAATACAAAAGTTTACCCAAAGATAAAAAAGTTGGACATTATTTGTCTGCGCCTGCATGGAAACAGTTTATAATTATTGCAGCCGGGGTATTTATGAATTTTATGCTGGCGTGGTGTATCTATTCCGCAGATTTTATGTTCCGTCCACGCAACGTTCAATTACCTGTCGTTGGTCAAGTTGTACGCGACAGTGTCGCTTTTAATGCGGGGGTCAAGGCTGGCGATGTCATAGTAAAAATCGATAATTCAAGTATTGCTAATTGGGGCGAATTAATTATCGCAAAAGAATTGGCTGATAAGCACAATGCTAATGTAATTATTGCCAGGGGAAAAGAATTAATCAATGTCACTTTGGCACCTGCTGAAAGATGGGGGCTTATCGCTGACGGCAGCAAAACTATGTTCCGTAAAAAAGGATTCTTTGGTGCGATGTATTCTGGCTTACGCGAAACATATCATCAATCTAAAACTTTGTTAATCGTGTTAAAGCAAATTATTACTGGCGAACGTTCATCTAAACAACTGGGCTCGTTCATAACTATTGCTCAAGTTTCAGGACACGCACTAGAAACTGGTTTCTTTGTATTCTTATCAATAATCGCCCTGCTTTCTGTGAATTTGGGTGTAATCAATTTATTACCATTACCTGTATTGGACGGTGGTTATTTATTAATCTTGATTATAGAGGCTGTAATTCGTCGAAAACTTGGTGGCAAAGCTATGGAAATAACTATATTAGTTGGTTGGATTTTAATCGCGTTGCTGTTTGCTTTTACTATGTGGAATGATATAGCGCGTGTATTTGGATGGAATTAAAAAGGTAAAGTTATGAATCTCGTAGAATACAAACCTTTTGTCGGACAAACTATCGAAGAAGCTATCGCTGCTGCTATTAAAACAGCAAAGGAAAAGAATTGTTCGGTCATTACTGTGATAAATGACATTGTTATGTTTGTGGATAAAAGAACCAGTTCCAAAAAAGCAGTACAAGATTATAGAAACAAAGTAAATCTACGATATTATTACAATCAATTTAGACCAATAATAAAAGGATAAAATTATGATTCAGGTGACGGTCACAAATAGAAATACTGAAGTTTGCATCAAAAAGGCAATTCGATTATCGAAAGATTTAAATCAAGATGTTATGGTTGTATTTGACAATGTATTTGCTTTTGTAAACAAAGATTCTGTTGCCAGCCAGGTCCAAGGAGAACTGTATGAAAAAATGAGTAGCAGAAATTTTATAAACTCAATTATTAGACCAAGATTGAAATGAATTTAAAAGCTTTGAAATCTTTTTTACTTTTTGCATTAGGTGTTGTTTATATTACACCAGCGGATGCCGTCGTGTTAACACGTATTGATGTCGAAGGTAATGAACGTATGGATGCTGAATCCGTGCGTATTTTGTCTGATGTAAAGGTAGGAAGTAATGTAAATTCTGAAACAATTAATGATATCGCAAAAAAATTACAATCTAGTGGATATTTTTCTTCTGTAAATGCTTCTTTGAACGGTAGCGTTCTTAAAATAAAAGTTTCAGAATCACCCATTATCAATATGGTGACGGTTGAAGGTAATGACGAAATTGATACAGAAGATTTGAAAAAAGAAATCAAAACCAAAGAACGCACTTCTTATGACAAGACTGTTATCGGTGCTGATGTACAACGTATGTTAACATTGTATCAACGCAAAGGTTTCTTTGGCACAAAAATAAATCCTAAGAAAATCGATATAGACAACAATCGTGTGAATGTTGTTTATGAAATCAAAGAAGGACATCCAACTTATATTGAAAACATAGATTTTGAAAACAATAAAAAGTTCCGCTCTAGAACATTGCGCAGCGAATTGTTGTCTCGCGAACATGCTTGGTGGCGTTTTATGACACAATTTGATGTATATGACGAAGATAGAATTCAATACGACCAACAATTACTACAACAATTTTATATGCGAAATGGGTTCCTTGATTTTCGCATTACAGATGTCAAGGGCGCTTTTACACAAGATAGAGAATATTATTCTGTAAAATATACTGTTGACGAAGGAAACCAATATAAAATTGGAAATGTCACAATAGAAAACCCTTTTCCAGATGTTCCTGATAAAGAGTTATACAAAGCATTAACAATTTCCAAAAAAGATGTTTATAACATTGATGAAATTGATGCAACTATAAATGCGCTGCGCGGGGCGGTTGCAGATCACGGATATGCTTTTATCAGCGTTGAACCGGTTTTGGATAAACACGATGATGAACGAACTGTGGATTTAAAATTCAAAATTCAAAAGACAAACCGTATTTATATAAACAGTATTAATCTTTTGGGTAATGTTCGTACTTTTGACGATGTTATTGAACATCAATTGCCTATGCGCGAAGGTGATCCTTTTTCCCTACAAACAATCGAAACTGCACGTCAAAATTTAATGCACACACGCTATTTCAAAGATGTTCAAATGGTTCCTACACGTTTGCCAGATGCAAACATGATGAATTTGGATGTAAAGGTTGACGAACAACCAACCGGGGAACTGTCTGGCGGTTTGGGATGGTCTACTATTAATGGCTTTATGGTTGATGCAGGTATCACAGAAAATAATTTTATGGGACGCGGTCAAATTGTTCAATTAAAAGGGTCTATTGCACAATACCAACGTCAAGCATTGTTTAGTTTCACAGAACCATATCTTTTCAATCGCGAATTGTCTGGTGGTTTTGATGTATCTTATACTCAATATAAATATTCAAGACTTGGTGGCTATGGTTATGATAGAGATTCTTTTACTGTGGCTGGCAGATTAGGATGGAGATTAACTGACCATTGGACACAGACTATGCGTTTGGCTGCATCGTTCGACCAAAACTATGATTTGCAACTTGGTGGCTGGCGCAAAGCAGATTTGTATACTTTGGGGACAAATTTACGGTATTATAATTTAAATACAAATTTCCAACAAAACACTCATACTGGTATTGTTGGTGATTTGGGTGTCGCCTATACTGGTTTTGGCGGTACAAATACGTTTATGAGGTATAGTGCTGATATAACAGCTTTGCTTAAATTCTTTGATGACAGATGGCAATTTAAAACATCTTGGGATTTTGGTTATTTACAATCTTTGGAAAGCGATAATTATATTCCACGTGTTTATCGTTATTTCTTAGGTGGCGAAACTTTACGTGGTTTTGATGTGGCTGGAATCGGTTCTCGAAACTGGTATTACAGAAGTTATTCTTTGGGTGGACTTTGGAAAGCAAATGGTTCTACCCAGATTAATTTCCCTATATTCATACCTGATGAATATCAGATTAAAGGTTTTGTGTTTGCTGATTATGGTATTTTGGGAAAGCCGCCTAAGCGCGAATACGAATATGCTGGACGTCCAAACATAATTGATGAAGATTGGCGCACATCTGCGGGTGTTGGTATTTATTGGAACACACCTATGGGACCAATGAACTTCTCATGGGGGTGGCCATTAAAAGTTAATAAATATGATGACGAAAGACGTTTCTTATTATCATTTGCAACGCAATTTTAGATTATTTTGTCTTGACGGGGGGATTGGATTTTTCTTATAATTTTAGAAAGAAAGGAGAAGTAATGAAAAAATTTCTGATAATTTGTACTTTGGCTGTTGCTGGTTTGGGCATGTCTGGATGTGGTCAAATATATGACAGCGAACCGGTAAGTATTGGTTATGATAACAATGAATTAAAATTAAGTCCTTGTGCATGCATATTGGTATATCAGGCTTAGTTTTATATTACATTATGGGGGGATTAATTGGATTACCCAAACGATTTTAATGTGCCTACGTTTTCTGCGGGCAAAACCGTTGCCTTGACCCGCAGTGTTTCCGTTTGGATTTCCATAGTCTTTTTTTTGATTGTTGTCGCATGTGGTTTTTTACTTTTGGGAAGACATCTGCGAAAAAATGTTCCTTTTTTAATATCTGTTGACCCTATTACAGACGAATGGACAGTTATCGCATATCCACACGAAGAAAAAAAGGCTCAACAATATCAATACATTCAAGAAAAGTTAGTCAAAGATTTCGTAAAAGATTGGTTTACTATTTCCGACAATCAAAGCGTTAATGAAGAAATCTGGAAACATTGTTCCAAAGAAGAATGTGGGTGTTCTATTGATGATTGTGATATGCCACAACAATTCAATCCTTTGAACAAAACATGCGCATTGTCATGTAAGTCTTCTGATGCTGTGTTTGAAGACTTTTCTACCAGGGTTTTAAAAGATTACAAAGAAAGAATTAAGCAAGCTGGCGAAACATGGACTGTCCCTAAGAAAGGAATATTGATTACCCCGAATATTGTGACTGAAAATTTCAGCAGATGGCAGGTTTTTGTCACCGTGGTTTCTTCTGTTTCTGGAAAATTTAACGCGCTGGTTTTTGTAGATGTTAATCAAGATAATTCTGTTGATTATTATTCTTCAACCTTTGGATACTATATAGAACAATTTAACGCATACAGGATTCAAACGTATAATGAATAAATTAAAAATGTTTTTTACCAGCATTGTTCTTATGGCAATTGTTTTTGCGATGATAGTTGTTGTTGCACTTATTTACAGCGCTACTAACAGATCTCAAATAAAATCTTATGTGTTTCAAATGGGAAACTATCCTAGTGAACGTGTCGGCGAATTGCAAGCATTACAGAACATGTCGCCAGACAATCTACGTAATAAATTGATTAAAAAATATATATCAGAATATTTCAAGGTTATTCCCGGAGATACAGGTGTTTTAAATCGCCCTGTATTAAGATTGTTATCCGATTATACTTCGTCTGTATTTGCAGATTGGCAATCTGGTGAAGCCACTAAAATTACAGAAATGTCGGCAAAACGTATGTTTCGTATTGTTAGTATTGCCAATGGTGATATCGCACCTTATAATAAAACTACAAATAGCGATGAAAATTCTAGCAAAATGTATTATGCTGTAAGATATAATACATTAACATGGAAAGATTCTAATATAATGGGGACAGAGCCTGTTGTTGAACCCGGAATATTGTATATAGAAATAGAATTTGAACCAAAAATACGTCAAACAATGGAAGGAAAACCTTTGGACGTTAGGCAATATTTACAAGAAGGTGGGGATCCGTCATGTTTATTCCGCTTTCGCGTTTCAAATATTAGGGGTAGATTAATATAATGATAAAAAAACTTATATTTTTGATGTTCTTGGGTTCATTCGCTGTGTTTTCTATGCCATTAATGGCTGATGATGATTTTGATGATATAGAATATGAAGATGACGAAGAATATATAGAAGAATCAGATGATCCTTTGCTTTTTGATAATATCACTACTGCTGACAATGACGATGCAGATATGAATACAGAACGTGTTTCTTTGAATAACACATCTGGCGCGTTGGATGTCAAACATTTTGATATTGCTGGTGTGATGTTGGGTATGAATTATGATGAAGTTTATAATTTATTCTTTAACAATTCCGGGCTTTATGCTCCACGCGCTAAAAATAGTGTAGTGTATACTATAAATAAAGAATGGAAATATAATTTAGATTACGAATGTCGTTTAAATAATGTATTTGTTCCAGATAAATTAGAAAAGTGCATATATTCTTTGGCTAAAAATCGTGGATTGTTATATGTTTCAGAAATTCATCTAGAACGGACTTTTACCGGTGAAACGATTGATATTTATTTTACCAGTAATGCTACTGACAATTTAGTATGGAAAATTGTTTATACAAATGATGTAGACCAAAAAGAAGGTATGGATGAAAAGTTCGACAATATTCGCGACAAAAAGATTTTAGCTTTTTGGCAAGGTGTTATTGATAAATACGGAACACCGAATTCTGGTGAAGATAAATGGATATCGTCTGAAAATGCGTATGACCCTATGATGCAAGCATATTATGGTCAATTAGTTTTGATTGATAATGGGTTAAATACGACTGATTCTTCTGTAAACATCCAAAAATCACGTGAAAATTTCCAAGCAAAACCTTATGCATTCTAAAAAAACATCTTATCAGATTGGAAAATATTCTGAATTTTTAGTACGCATGTATTTGCGTTTTCATGGTTATCATATATTAAAAAGCAGATATGTGACTGGAAAAAATACTAATCGTGCAGAAATAGACATAATTGCCCAACATAAAAACACTATTGTTTTTGTAGAAGTCAAAGCTTATAAAACAGTTGATGCTGCGTGGGCTGCGATAACACCTTTACAATCTGCGCGTTTGCGCCGTGCTGCCGAAACTTATTTAATACAAAATCATTGGCACGGCGATGCGCGTTTTGATGTGATTATTGTTTGTGGTCATAAAATACATTGGGCCAAGAACGCTATTTAGTTTTTTATAACAGCACTTTTAATTAATGTCACATCTTCTTTGATGCCGTCTATTTTTAATTGTAATTGCCCGATACCTGATTCTAGAATAGTTGTTCGGTTTTCCAGCGTGGTTATTCTTTGATCTTGTCTTTCAATTTCCGAAAGTGACGAATCTTGACGTGCGACCCAATAAATTAACCCTGCAATAAAAACTATTAAAAACCAACTGTCGCGCAAAATGTCTAAAAAATTCAAAATATTTTGTTTTTGTTTCATATTCTTTTATAATTTAACACAAAAAACAAGGCAACACACAAATGTATTTTGTTTATTATATTAAATTACCCCCTCTTTTTATCATATTTTCTATTTGATGGACCAGCGCATTTTGAGCAGCCCACCAGCGCAATTCATCATTTGTCACATTTGGTCCCAAAATGCGTTCCACAGTCACGGAACGCAAATGAGCCAAAACCTGTTTTCCCGATGACGATGAAAACGTGCGCACATATTGTTTTTCTATTTCTGTCATGCTGATATTCCTTGGATAGACATTTCTTCTTTTGCCATTTTAGCGATTGGCGCGATATATTCTAATTCCGCATCACTATGCAAAGATATTTTTTCTATTAATCCGCGTCTTGATAATATCTGCAAACCACGTTCGCACAAAGGTCTTATAAATTCATGCAATAAACGACCATAGGTTGCGCCCAAAATTCGTACCATATCGGAATTACGCGCTAATATTTCAGTAGCAGTCATTTCTTTATCTGACAATAAACCTAGCCTATCTGCCAAAAGAGCATGTCTAATTCTATCACGCAAGTCACGTAAAATGATTTGAGACACATCAAAATCTGCCCCACTAGATAATGGTGTTAATCCCGAACTACCCACAGCCTTTGGAATGATTGCCCCAGGAGTTAAATTAATATTTGAAAGATTTATAACACCATCATCGTCTGCTTGCCATATACCACTTACCGCGATAGTTGCATTCTTTAATACTAGTTCTACAACTTTATTTGCAGTTTTAATGTCTGGCAAAGCACGCAATACAGGTCCACGACCATACTGTTCACCACTTACCAATGACCAACGAAAAATTATATACGGATTTGTTTCAAATGTCCCTTTGGCTACAATATTATTTTCAAAATCACCACCGACATCCATCCATGCCACAAAATCTTTACCAACCAATGATTGAACCAATCTAATTGGGGTCTGAGGATTGTTTTTGATTGAATCCCTCATATGATTTGGTATGGTTATATCTGGATATTTTTCCATCAAATCACACGCAGGCATTGATGTAGTATGAAATACAGCTCCTGGTAATATTGCTATGTCACTCATTGGAATCGCGGTAAATGAAAAGGCAGAATTTGCACCAATAGGATTTTCTGCCATAAACAAACAAGCTGTACCCAAAATCACTAAATCAAGATAACATTGATGTATAGTTGTATAAAAATTAGAATCGTTTAAATGTGCTCGCAACATTTTTGTCGCAGTTTCCGCATTTGGTGATAAATTACTTTCACGCACTAGATTTATCCACAAAGATTCTGGCGGAGTCAATAAAGAATACATTGATGCTGCCAAATTATCTACAGCATCTGCAGCGGTAGCATCAAATAATGTTGCCACGTCTGAATCTTCTGTTGGGACCGTATATTTCATGGCGGCTTTCCAACGAGGCAACCATATTTCTCTTTCGTCTATTGCGCGTTTATATAATTGCATAAGATTTTTTTGCATTTGTTTTCCTTTTGTTTTGTTATATGTTAAATTCTGTCTTGGCACGAACAATTTGATTATGTTGATTGATTGCTCTTATCGGCCAAGATGGCATTGTTAAAGCCCCAGCTACAGCATCTAAACCATCATCGTGTTCACAAGAACCTGTTGGCGACCAAGCCAACATTTCCGACAACAACATTGTTTGTCTTATTTTTTCACGCATATAAAGACGACCTGTGGTTAAAATCGGCTCTATCGCGTTCAATATTCGGGTTTCTTTTTTTGTTCTATTAGATATTTGTACGATATTTATTGGTATCTGTTTTTTTCCAGCGATAGTTCTTATGATTTCAGGCAACGTATTACCGATACCATTTGTTTCTATACCAATTCTAATCAAATTATGTTGTCGCATAAAATCGAGAATCGTTTCACACTGACTTGCCATCGGATATAAATCATCGTCAGACACATTTGTATATAAAATATCATGAACAAAGGCTGTTCTGTTTTTTTCATCTTGATATACCAGCGCACATACACTCCCGTCAGATTTAGTATGACCTGATGATGGATCCCAATAAAAACCAACACTTGAAATAGTATGCGCGCCGATTCGTGCCAAACGGACATCAAAATCTTCGTCATAAAAATTAATTGCTCCAGGATCCAAACAAATACGTTCTTCTGGGACGTATTCCAGCATCATTTGAGCAGAAAAATGTCGTGGACCTACGATATTTTTTAATTCATTTATTTTTTCCAATGAAAATAATTCTGGCCATGCCGGTTTTCCGTCATTGTCAATTATCGGTATTTTCAATTGGTTATACCCATTTAAAAAAGGTGTTGAATTATCAAAATTTTCGTTTAATCTAATAGACATGGACTTTACCCCGAAAACTTTACCTGTTAATTTAGAAGCTGAACAAGCCGTTCTGGCTGCTGTGTTGATGAACAATCGGGCATTAGAATCTGTATCTGAATTTTTATTACCGGAACATTTTTCTCACCCGGCTCATCAAGAAATTTATAAACTAGCACTGCGCCAATTCGCCGTTGGTATACCTTTTGATATTATTACGGCTAAAACATACCTGGAACAGCAAGGTACATTAGAATCGGTTGGTGGTACAGAATACTTATCTAAACTGGTTGCCGCAGGTTCAACTGTCGTTAATGTTGAACACTATGGTCGTATTGTTTTTGATAATGCACGTCGTCGTGACTTGATAAATTTGGGTCAAAGTATAATTGACGATGCATATACCGAAGATTTAGACAAAACAGTAAACAACCAAATAGAATCTGCAGAACAAAAATTATTTAATTTGGCATCTACTGGACAATCTGAACGCAATATCGTCACGCTGGCAGATGCCCTAAAAAGTGCTTTACAAGAAGCAGAAATCGCCTATAAAGCTGATGGTAAATTATCTGGTTTAACTACTGGATTGGACGATTTGGATAGATCCATTAGTGGTTTACATCATTCTGATTTAATTATTATTGCTGGCCGTCCTGCTATGGGAAAGACAACATTGGCATTAAATATCGCTTTTAATGCGGCTAATGCTATATTGAATGAACGAGCAAACAAACAATACAAAGGTGCCGTTGCGTTTTTCAGCCTTGAAATGTCTTATCCTCAACTGGCTGCACGTATTTTGTCTTCTCAATCTAAAATACCTTCTTCCCGCATGCGCGAAGGCAGCAATTTAACAGATGAAGACTTTATGAAAATGTCGCAATATACAGACGCTTTGTCAAAAGTGCCTATTGTCATTGACGACACATCTGAAATGTCTGTTCCTGGGATAAAAACACGCGCAAGACGCATCGCACGCAAATTTGGCGGCATCGCTTTGATTGTGATTGACTATTTGCAGTTAATGACTGTTCCTGGTGGTAAACATAACGACAGTCGTGTTCAAGAATTGTCTGAAATTACTCGTGGTCTGAAAATATTAGCCAAAGAATTAGATGTTCCTGTGATTGCGTTATCTCAGTTGTCTCGTAAGGTTGAAGATCGTGATGACAAAAGACCAATTTTATCTGACCTGCGCGAATCTGGTTCTATTGAACAAGATGCGGATATTGTTATGTTCACGTATCGTGAAGAATATTATCTTGAAGGACATTCTCCAGATCAACGATTGTCTGGTGCCGCATCAGAAAATGTTCTGCAACATTGGCAACATCGTTTAGAACAAGCAAGAAACAAAGCAGACGTCATCATTGCTAAGAACCGTCATGGTAAACCGGAAACTGTTCATTTAAGTTTCAACGGTGAATATTCGTTGTTCGATAACTTGAATCAATTTGGCTCGCAACCTTTGCCAGACACAGGTTTTGAATCACAATATGCTCAACCAGCAAATGCTGATTCAGAACATGTTGTTGATATAAATGATATTCCTGATGACATAATTTAATTTTTCCTTGCCAAGTTTATAAAAATTGACTATCATTTTGTCAACATATACCTAAGGAGTCCTGTGATGGCACAAGAAGAAATCATTTTTCCAAACAACATTCGTAATATTCGTGCTGCAAAAGGCATGAAAATGACAGAACTTGCAAGACGTGCTAATTTGTCTTTGTCTGCTGTTTCAAAAATTGAAAAAGGTGTTCGCAGATTAAATCAAAAACAACTGTTAAATGTTTGCACGATTTTGGGTTGTAAATTATCTGATATTTTCATTCACGAATCGGATGCTGTTGCGCAAAATTGGCAAAAAGAAATTAAACGCCGCTTAAACGATAACGAAGATAGCGGATTAAAAGTTTTTGGTTCTGGATTGCGCAAGATTCGCCAACGTTCAGAAAAAACTATTGCTGATGCCGCAAAAGCTGCCAAGATGACATTATCTGTTTATCATAAAATCGAAGTTGGACAGCGTGAGGTATATGAAAACGAAATCGATGTATTGGCTAAAGCTTTTGGTTATACTGCATCTCAATTGTTTAATGAAATCGCAAAATTGTATAATGAAGGTGAATTAACAAAACAAATTAACAAAGTGACAGAACGTGTTAAATCTGTTTTGGAACCTGGCAACCCTGTATCTGGTTTGAATATAAATGGTGGTTTATACGGTGCACAGTTATACGATAATGCTCGGAAAAAATTGGTTCCTGTATTTGGTACTCCGAATGGTAAATCTATCAAATTGAAAAAATCTGATGAAACCATGATCGTCGCTCCTAGCTCTATGGAAGGACGCAATGGAATTTACGCAGTTATACCTAATTCAAAACGTTTGGGCGGTTTTATTCCTGAATCTGCCTATGTTTTTGCTGATGCCAACACAAAAGCAAATGTTGGCGATTTGGCTGTTTGCATAGATGCAGATTTTACAAAATTAACTTCTGAAGATATTGTCGAAGCTCAAATAGCAGTAATCCGCCAAGATTCTCATGGAAAAACATATGGTCACATATCTAACCCAGAAGAAAAAATTGTTGCGAAAACAATGCACAAAGTCGTTATGATTGTTATGCAATAAACATTTATGCCGGAGGGAGAAATGCCACAACAAGCGCACATCATAGCACAACGTTTATTGAACCTTTATCGCCAAGAACACGTTATTAGTGGTGGTTGGGCTGCTGTCAATCAGGTTTTTATCGCAGAATCTAATGATGATCAAGTGATTGCTGAATTGGAAAACATGCCAACTGGCAAAAGATTGATTGCGCATATAAATAATTTACGTAGTGGCAAAACCCCTATGAACAGCATAGATAAAGATTTGTTGCCGTATGGTGGGCTTATGTCCGGTATTGAAGTTAGCATACACCTGAATCCCGCTGAAATTAACGAACTCAAAGCTGCATTGAAAAAGTTTCAACCTACATTGGAAAATTTAAAAGCGATAAAAAACATGCCTTTGGTCAAAAAATTTGGTACTGATTGGGCTCAAGATATCAAAGCTGCAATTTCATCCGATTCTGAAATGTCTGCGAAATGGAATGTTGTTATACAGACAGATAAAGCTTATAGAATTTGGAATTCAGCACAGCAATTGTTATCTGAAACTTTAACTAATCGTCAACGCGCACAAATACAAGCAGATATGCCTGAATACGAAACATTTCTGCCGATGTTTGGCGACGAAGGCAAAGGGATGTTGGCAAAATTGCGTACCTTTATGTCGTCTTTGAATTAATTTACTTCACTTTGTATATTGTATCTTTTGTATGTGGTGTTCCGATGTAAATCATTGTTCCTTCGGGTGACAATATGAAATCTAGTTCTCGTAATCTTTCTCTTAATTTGATTCGTTTTTGATATGTATCGCAAGTATTTGGTACTTCGACATCGTCACATATTATCAAATCAGATCGCATACCTGTAATATTGCCGGATATTCCTTGGCAAATAACAGATGGTTCCCTTATGCCTATTGGGCGCTTTATTGTGATTTTATGACTGCCCCACTCTTTTTTTACATCTGGTAATATATCTGCACACCATGGATGGTTTTCCAAAATATTTTTTATATGAAAAACCATCCGAGATGCTAATCCAGATTCTGCAGATAATATTAATATACGCGTTCTTGGATTATAATACAAAACACATGCAGCAAAAATACCAACAACTGTAGATTTTCCAGAATGTCTGAAAGCATTCAACAAACCACGATGTGGTTCATGATTTAAAACATCTATTAAAAATTGCATTATTTGCTTATGGTGTTGCGGAGTATAAAATCCGATACATTTGTTCCATTCGTCTATAAAATTCAACGCATCAGCGATATTTACTGCTTGCTTTGTTTGATACATCGTGTATTCTAGCCTGCTATGTCGTCTACCTTAGACAACCAATTTTTTATTAAATTTGGTTTTTTAGTTTTTATTTTTTTTATTTTTTCTAAATTTTCTTGTTTTTTATCTTCGTATGGTTGAGCAGTTTCTTCGCGCAATCTTTTTAATACTGCGTTTTCCGACAAACTGTTGCCAGTGTTTCCTGTTGCCCCATATTTTGCACGTTGTTCTGATAATACTTTCTTTATCAAATTAGTTTTTGTTTTTTCTCTTGATGCGATTTGCGCCAATATTTGTTGTCGCTGATTTTCTGCATTTTTCTTAGAATTATTATAATCTAATACTTTTGTCACATCTGATACAAGTTGTCCCATAAAAACCTCCTTTAAAAAAAATTTATATTAAATATTGACCTTCTGTTGTCACAGACAATATAGTCGCCGGTAATTGTTCATTGCTGGATATAGACCACAAAGGCATCATTGTATTAAATTGTGTGCCTGATAAATTCATTGATAAATCACCGGTATATCCAGAACTGGCTAAATCATAGGCAGAATTAGGAATTTCTATGCGGTGATTGTCCATGAATAATGTTTTAGTGTTCATAACACGTAAACATATTTTTCTTAAATGTACCTTTTTCGGTGCATGTCCATTTATAACAAGTGGTAATGATGATATTTTATATGAAAAATTATAATCTTCTGAATCATTCAAACAAGAATCATCAAATTTTTCCAAATATTCCGTATTTCCTCGTTTTACAATCACATATGTTTCGTTATTCATTACCGATACATATTTAAATTTCCCGTCCGTAGTATAGCGTGCCCACGCAGCAATATCTGTATTTACGTGTTTATTAAATACTGCGATATAGCCATCTTCCATAACTACAAACAACTGATGTGTATTCTGATTATATGCAATACTTATCGGATTATTCATCAGATGTTTTGAAAAGACGCTTAAATCTGTGGCGTTATATTTATCGTTTAATGTATCTAAATCTAATTCTCTGATATCTTTGCCCGAAGCTGATATAAATACAGTACTGCCTTCAATTTGTTGTGGAGGTAAATATCTGCCAACAATACTTCCAATGGAAGTATGTTGTTTTATATCAACGTTTGACGGAGATAGTGGCGCATTTGATATTGCCCATTCACCTGTGGAAGTTAATATTTGTAATGCATAACTGCTTACAATTGTACATATTTGATGATGTCGAGACGCTAATAAAACTGCAAAAACAGCTTCATCTTCGAGTCCTGTTCCAACATCAAAATTATTATATTCCCCAACCTTAGACATCCAAATATTATTTGGAGCAGACATCGTTCCTCCAAAAACTAATCTATTTTGGTGAAAAGAAACAGATATCGGCCAACCACGTTTATTTCCAAACGCGGCTTCGTTCCAATCGGATATTGCTGCACCTGGTAATATAAAATTACCATTTGTGTAAACAATGGCTATACGAGCTGTTTGCACAGATTCTATAATCCATTGTTTTCCATTAACTGATAATCTTGAACCAACCCATGTATTATCCCACAAATCCGCATTCGTTGTAAAAACAGCATGATTATTATCTATACTGCTGTTGCTGATGGTAATTGCTACGCCTTTTGTATCTTCAAAACGCATAAAAGGTATATTTATACTAACATCTTCGTTCATATAAAAAGTAAAATTTGCGATTTTAAACCCAGAAGACGTTTTAGAAAATATCTTTGGCGTATAATTTGGATGGACAAAATATATATCATTAAATCTTTGTGCGTATTGCAATTGACTTAAATCACTACTACGCCATGGTCCAACCATTGTTAATATTTTTATATCATTTTGAAAAACATCAATAGAACTGTCGTATATTACCAGTAAATATTTTTGTGATTCGTTTATTACAAAAGGTACTAGTATTGAATCGCTCGCAATATTTTTTATTCTTTTTAACCCTGCTCTGCGTTTTAATCCGCCAGATTGCAAGACATCCATATTTTCTAATTTTGAAATTCCTGTTCCGTTATTTGTTGCGTAAAAATCCGGAGCAACTTCACCCTTAGAAAAACTATTTTGTGTTTTAAGAAATTTTCCCATAATCTAACCCCCTTTTTGCTAAAATCTGGAATTAATCAAAGAAAAATCATCTATATTGGATTTGCGAGATAAAGTACTATCTATAAACTTTGCAGATTGGTATTCTGATTCGTACAATCCTGTCATCATACGAAAAACATTTGCATCACCTAATAGTGGGATACAAAATTCTACTGCTAATTTAGCAGCTACTAATGTTGCAAAATATCCTGGAAAATCTTCTGGTTCTGTTTTAACTATCGCTGATATTTCTAATGTATCAACATCGGTATTAATTTTATTTCCTTCGATTTGTCCTTCGCATTTTAGGATGCGTAATACGTTTGATGGGATAATAAAATCTCCATCTAAATTTCTTTGCAACGTCAAAGATTGTGTAGCAAATCGCCACGGAAACATTGATAGTAAAGTTTCTGTGACAGGGTCAAATAATGTCCGAGATAATTGCGCTGTGACAGAGTCCTCATTCAAAGATTGTATCGGTTTTTCACCTAATTTTAATAAAGCCATTGAACATAAATCTATTTTTGTAAACATATCTTGTCCTTGTTAATTAAAAAATGGGTTGCATGCGCAACCCATTACATGAAAAAAACAAAAATTATTTTACGATAATGCACCAACAGTGACAACACCTTCAGAAACGGTTATCGCTTTGATTGTTGCACCATTTGAACCATTAATCAAAATGATATCCCCTGTGTTCATCAATGTTTTTACACTAGAAAAATATCCAGATGCTGTTATTGTTGCCAATGTCGCGCTTTCTTTGTAATGCCACAAAGTAAAGCCATTTGCATAAGCAATTACAGACAAATTTTTATTTTGAAAAGCCATATTGTTTCCTTTTGGTTATAATGGTTAAGCTGCATCATCATCACATTTGATACGCACAATACCTTCTGCATCAATCAGCACAGCGCCTTGGGACATACTGTTGCTGATAAAGTGAGCTGCACGTTCGCCATGCCATGTGATATCCGTTTTCACTTCTTGACCACATGCATGACCAATACTAGAAGCATGATACATAAAGCAATCTCTATCATCGGTGTTTGCAAGAGGCAAAGAATTACACAAAATCCAATTTACACCCAACCATTTTCTAGATTCACAACCATCCACCAAAGGAGTTGAATTTCCAACATAGTCAGCTGAAACGAATTCTGATATTTTTAATAATTCATTCCATTGATGCACACCAACTACTGCAAATCTGCGACCATCATCTGGAACATCGTTTGTATTCAATATTTCCAGAGCAGACATAATCAAAGCTTTGGTCAAACCTGTGCTGTAATCACCAACATATTGTGTCGCATTATTCATAGCAGTAATGATTAATTCATCTGTTTTACGCCCTAGTGCATACGCACCTGCTGATGCAACAACACGACGTTCATCAACATTAGTTTTCAATTCATCCAATGCATCAATCCAATCACCTGCATAGTAATCTTGTAATGTACATTCAACAGGTGTGTGATTCAAATTCATCACAGGAACAATACCATGACGAGATTTAGTACTGGCAATACCTTTGCCGATTTTTTGAAATGTTGTAGAAGCTCCAACAACACCAGATTTGCTGCGAATTGTGGAACGTAATTTTGTGCCCATTTGCTGATAAGCCAAATGAACATCTGCTTCAAATTGTTTTATAAACACTTGATCTACAGATATAGACATAATAAATCCTTTTTGTTTAAATTAAAAAAATTGATTAAAGGTTATGCATTAACTGCGCCAATAAACAAAAACACAAAAGGGTCCGTAAAAAAAACGGATTGTCCAATAAAAAATTCAGTTAGACTTGTATCAATCTAACTGAAAAATTTATCGTAAAAAAAATCCCCAAAATCTAAGACTTTGGGGATAAATAATTACATAATTATCTAATTATTTTTTCTTTACTACTTTTTTAGCAGCTGGTTTTTTTGCAGGTGCTTTTTTAGCAACTGGTTTTTTTGCAGCAACTTTTTTAGCAGGTGCTTTTTTAGCAACTGGTTTTTTTGCAGGTGCTTTTTTAGCAACTGGTTTTTTAACTGCTACTTTTTTTGCAGGTGCTTTTTTAGCAACTGGTTTTTTTGCAGCTGGTTTTTTAACTGCTACTTTTTTTGCAGGTGCTTTTTTTGCAGCTGGTTTAGCGGCTTTTGTGCAACCACATTTTTTCTTTAACCCGAACATAATTCTCTCCTTTCTAAGTTTTTGGATAGAACAAAATTTTTTTGTTCTTGATTATATTTTATATGAAACAAAAAGAATAGTAAAGAACAAAATGAATTATGAATATAATTTTTTAAAACCATTTTCTATTTTTCTTACATACTCGGGATCATGATCACGCCAATATTTTGGATCACGCATCATGTTTCGCAAAGTTTCATCAGTTAAATTTTCAGTTGCATTTTTATTTGTTAAAACTTCTGGTTCCATTGATTGCATCATTCTGTAAATCCCTTGGATTCCCTGGGGTGTAGAGCATAATTCATCAAACGCATCACGTGGTAAAAATCTTTCTCCGAATGCGTTTATTTCGTGCAAAGCTTCATTCATTTTATCTTCATCACCAAAAAAATTTTTCAATTCATTTAGTGCATTTGTTTGTGTTTGTAATTGAAATAAATTTTGTAAAGTTGGTTGTAAAAATTCTTCAGCGATTGCATAAATTTTTTCAACTTGATTACTTGTCAATCCAATTTCATGAAATTTTTCGCGAACCGATTCGTCATCAAACAGTGAATTTTTTGGATAATCATTTATGTTATCAGGTACACCAATTGCATGATTAAATTTTTGTTTTGTGTTTTCATCACTATCATCTGTTGGAACAGAAATCATGTTGCTCATCTTTTTTTCTAATTCACAATACGATTTTAATAACGCAGAAGTGTTTAATTCGCCTTGATCATTCAGAAATTTTTCTGGAATTTTTTCCATTATGTTTTCCTTTGGTTGAAGTTTCTTGTTTAAGAAAGTAAATGCCCGATAATGTAAATATTGTTTGCAACATTGTAAAAATATCTTCATCGCCTATTAAATAAGCGCCGATTGCAGACACAATACCAACACTAGACACTACGTATGTTTTACGATCTTTTAAATATCCGCCTTTGATTATTTTATTCATACGAAACACCTTTTTTATTTATAAATAAAACAATATATCTTCGCATTCTGTAATATATCCGCGCGCAATTGCCCATTGTGGAATAACATCAGAATGGTGAAATCTGGTTGCTCCAAAGACAGAATCTTTTAAACCACCGCGCATCATTCTTTTTATAATTCGTAAACACATTTGAAATTTTCTATCATCTGCAGCCACCGCAAGATATTGATGACGCTCAGATTTTTCAGTCAGCACATCAAAAATATTTTTATCTTTGGAAATATCTTCAAAAGACTTTTCGTATTTCACATGGATATTATAAATTAATGATGCCATCGCTTCTACAATTTGCAAAGATACAGCACGCGTTTCAGCAAAAACGATTCGTGCAAGTTTGTATGATACGTTTTGTGTATCATCTGGATTATTTATTAACGTTAGTTGCATGATTTACCTGTTTGGGTTAAAAAAATCCCGCACAAAAACTGTACGGGTAAAAACATAGAATAAAAAAATCCGCAAATCTTGCGGACACAATTTCTACTCTTGATGTTGTATATAATATCACAAATTGACATCAAAGTCAAGAACTTTACATACTGATTTCATCTCCGTATGTTAAAACATATCGAGAACCATTACGCAAAACCAAAGCCCCATCTTCGTTAAGCCCTATTAATTCTGCGGGTTTGCCGTGATATTGTATAGTTTTATTTAACCCTGCTGCTAAATTCATCCAGCGTTCACGCACAAAAGCAAAATCAAGATTGCGCCATCTATCAATTTCTTTGATTAACACGCTTAGAACATCATTAATGTCGATATCTTTTACAAAATTATTTATTTTTGTAGTTTTATATTCTTTGACAGTCGGACAAGTTTTTATATTTATACCGATTCCAACAATCACGAAACTTTGAGCATATTCAATTAATACACCGCTAATTTTTTTACCATTTATCAAAACATCATTAGGCCATTTAATTTGTGGTGTTAAGCCAAAAGAAATCAAAGTTTCTGCGATTGCTACCGCTACTGCATAAGACAATTTTGGATCACGTTCTTCAATTTTATAAATGAATGATGTATATAAATTACCATGATGAGAAACCCAAGTCCTGCGGTATCTGCCACGTCCAGCACTTTGTGCCAATGCTTTTATTATAGTTTTATTTGATGCTTCGCCGTGCAAGATTAAATCATGAGCATAATCTTGGGTGCTGGGTATTTTATCAAAAGATAATAATTTATAAGTGTCCAATTTTATATTTTCCTTTGGCGTTTTGTATAAAATCATGTCCATAATTTTTACGCAATTGATAAATGGCGTTTTCAACAGTATGCGTTGCTACATCCGGCAAAAAACCCAACAATTCTTTTAATCTATGAATTGATATATCCGGGTTTTTATAAAGAGTAATTATAATTTTATGCTGTAATATAGGCAAAATAACATATTTGCCAAAAATATTTTTAATAATATCTTGATTATCCAAACGATTAAATATAGTGCTTTTTAAATCATTAATTGAAATGGGCGCAGATACAATATCATCATCAAAATCTATATCCGCAACATTTGGAGTAGCAACGACAACCGCGCCCAAATCAGTAAAAATGTGCTGCCAATATTCGTCAGACGTGTAAATCTTTATATTTTCTGTCATATTGACACAATAGCCGATAAACAGGCTTTGTGCAACAAATTATTCACACACGATTATATAGTATGTTCGTTTGACGGTATAAATTTCGTAAAATCTTCCAAAGAAGCCCCTGTGGAAGCCAATATTTTAGAAATACTGTTAGTCGAAGGCCATCTGGGCTGTCCTTCTTTGGACCAGCGTTTACTTTTGTTAAATGTTGTTGGGTCTAAACCGCTACATTTGGCAAGGCCAGAACAAGACATATGATGTTCTGTTGCAAATTTTTCTATTGCGCGCCATACATCTTCATGTGTCATTATCTTTTTCTCCTGTGATTTTGTTTTCCCAATTCAACATTCTAATTATAATACAAGTTCCATTTGCCGTGTATTTGTATGATTTCCCAAGAAAAAAAGCACAAAAAAACATTCCCAAAAAAAATTTTTGACAAAATGCTTGACAAATCGTTTTTTGTGTATTATATTTCGATTCGTCAAGGGATGAAAATCGTTTGACTTTATCGGGCCCAGAGTATTCAGACTCCCTCCTACATTCTCTCTCCTCTGGACTTTGGGCCCAACCGACAGTTTAGGATGCCCATTTCTTTTTCTCCTTTCCTTCCTTTCAGGGCATCCGGAAAATACCGCTGGCAACAGCGGTGTTTTTTTACCATATTTGGCTATGGCAAAACTTTGGGTGAATTAAATACACATTGTGTCTGTTAAAAAAACACCCGCTGATTTTTCAGCGGGTTTTTTGGGTAGAGAGAAGAATATACCCAAAACTTTGTTATATAAACAGGAATCAGTTTACTGAACCACCGGGATTGAAACATTCACTACTCCAATACGACCACCCACAGCTCGCTCCACCCCAATCCGCAGAATTCCTACATGTTTCTTCATCTGTAATAGTACTACAATATGAAACATAATTTTTACACGCATAAGCCATACGATCCCCATCCCATGCCCATATACAACCTTCGGTATTATTACATGTTGTTGAATCTGTTATTCCTGTACATGATAATTGTCTTATCGTCCATCCATCAAATACTAAACCTGGTTCGGGCGGTGTTGGTATTGATGGTAAAGTCAAAGTGCCACCATATTCACAAGATTGTGCATTGCTTGGAACCGTTAATTGCGTATCGCCGTTGTACCAAGTTATTGGTACTGTATTTCCGGTCCATTGTGCGGTAAAGGTTTTATTTTCATTATAATTCCATGTAAACGCTGTTCCCGCCGGCTTTACATCATTTGTCCCACTTACCGCCCAACCAG
>CAMZIQ010000008.1 GCA_947307295.1 uncultured Pseudomonadota bacterium | reverse complement strand
ACACACACACACACACACACACACACACACAGGTAGTTTTTGCCGAGTTTTGAAATATTGTTTTCCGATAATCGCTTTGTTTGGTGTAATGAATTTTGCATACGGCGCTCCTTGCCCTTTCGCAAGCGAACTGGTGGATGGCGATAAATGTGATTGCCGTACTCAAAAGGACTCGGAGCTTGTTAAAGTAGGTACGGGTCAGACCTGTATCTGCAAACAACATGGTGGACAATGTAAATGGGAAGACCATGGAGGCTTGTTCTATCCTTGTCGCCGTGGGACAAGTTATCATGTTATAGCAGATTCCACTGATGAAAAACTTGATAGCCCACAAACAACACTAGAGGGTGGCTATATGTTTATGCATAATGGGGCGGTTCCATTTATTTCTGGTTCGGATATATATGATGATAAGAATGTTTGTAAGGCTTGTGAACGCGGAATGTATTATGATGGAACCGACAAAAAATGTAAAAAATCTAATTTTCCGATGCCGTGTGATTCAAATCAAAACGCGGATGATGATTGCACATTTAGTGATGGCGCACAAACTGCAAAATGTGAAGATGTGGGTATGAAATCGAATGGTTACACAGTTTTTAACTGTATTGCCAAAGAATGTAAAGATGGATATTTATTGGAATTAAAATCATTCAATGAATCAAATTGGGTTTGTAAAACAACCGCAGAAGCACAAGCAAGTTGTAATGGTCAATGTTCAAATTGTGATGGTGATTGTATGCCAAAATTATATGCAAATCCCAATAATAATGACCCTGACAAAGCATATATCCCCGGTAGTGGGTGCGAATGTATACGCAAGGGATGTAAGTTAGAATTCAAAGATGCAGACCCGATAGACGACGTCTATGCTTTTGATTTTTTTGTTGATGGAGACCATGGGGACTTTTACGCAAATCATAGTAAGAAGACTGATTTGAATAGTGATAAATTGAAAAGTTTGATTAAAATAGATGGTAAAGATGTTAATATTGATATACCCGATAGTAGTAAAGTAGCACAGATGCAGTTTAGATGTAAAAAATTTAGTAATGGAAGTTATTTTGCGTTTACTTGCAAAGACGGATATAAGGCTGGAAAAATAGTGGAAGATGCTCCTAATGGTGGTGCCCCGTTCTATGATAAATGTATAGATAAACCAGAAACAAAACCAGAAGTTCCCACAGATTCAGCCACTGATGACCCAGAAGATTTGAAAAAACAACAAATACAGGCTGCAAAAAATACGGTAAGTGATTTTATTTACAAGACAGACCACAGCAAGAAAAGCGCATGGAAAACAGCCGAAGGTAAATTTAACACCGCACGTCTGGCTTCTGATTTAACCGCTGGCGTGGTGCTTGGCACAGTTGGCGGTGTTGTAAGTGGTGTGGTTATCAAAAAGAAACAACTGAAAAAGGGTTATGAAGCTTTGAATTGCTCAATTGGCGGGCAAAAGGTCGCTGATTGGGGCGACAGTTTCCGCATCAGTTTTAAGCGATAATAATTATTGTTTGTCTTTGGCAAAAATTATCAGATTTTGTTCTTGTTTTTTTGGTGCCAAGATAAGCAATTCTTGATTCTTCTTTTTTGTTGCGCGTTTTTTAAAGGCTGGTTGTGGTTCCGGCTCTTTCATTTCTAATTCATCCAAAATATCATTTAATTTACGCAAAGAAGAATTTGCGCATCCGCGACCCCGCCAAGATAATATTTCCGTACCAGTCTTTCTGTCTGATATAGCCAAAGAAAAACGCCACCACCAGAAACCGTTAAATATGCACCAAATTGGGCGCAATATAGCGTCTTTTTCATCAATTATCACAGAATATCTGATGTTTTTAGATTGAGAATATCTTTCTAAATCAGACTTGTTCCTTTCAACGACAGACTTTAATTGCCCAACATGTATTTTATACCCGCGAGTTTCTAGGATTTCTTTTAAAGATCTTTGCATAGTTGCGCCACCTCGTGGTGTGTATACAAGTTGACTTTTATCCAAAGTGCCGGGTTTGAGATATACACTATTACAAGCGGTTAATGATAAGCATAATGCGACAATTAAAGATAAACGCATGGATTTCTTCCTTTTTTGCTGATTTATAACACGCTATAAAAATAAATCAAGCATAAAAAAACCGCCCATTTGGGCGGTTAAATAATTTTTCAAAGATTAAATGCTGTCAGCGTTAACCCATTTGCCAGCCTTTAACAAGCCTGGTGCCATGCCTTTTTCTGAACGCAAAGCATCAATAACACGGCGAGCGTTTGCAGCATCCAAGTTGTTAATGCGAACTTTGTACATATCGCCTTCGCGAACAACCGTTGCATTATATGAAGACAATTCGTTTGCCAAAGCACGTGCGTTATCTTCGCTGTACACAGCAGCGATTTGAACACTGTAATCACCAGATGCAACAGTTGTTGTCGCTGAAGCTGGTTCTTGAACCGGTTCTGCTACTGTTTCTTGAACAGTTGTTGTTGTCACGATTTTTTCAGGTTCACCCAATGTCGCGTTCTTTACAGTAATAGATTCTGTTGGTAAAACCTGAATTTGAACTTTGGCTGTGCTTTTTAAACCAATTTGTTGAGCCGCTGCGGCAGATAAATCCATAATACGAGTGTTAACCAATGGACCACGTTCATTTACACGAACAACAACCGCGCTGCCATTTTCCAAATTAGTCACTTTTACAATAGATGGCAAAGGTAATGTTTTGCTGGTTGCAACCAATTGATTAGAATCAAATGTTTCACCGTCACGTGTTTGTGAACCGTTTAATTCAACAGGAACAACACCCGCGATACCTGTTTGATTATAACTTAAATCTTCGCCAGGAATATATTGAACATCCCCGATTTTATAAGGGGTACCAATATAATATTTTGGTGCAGCCGCCATCAAATAAGCGTTTGTGTTTAATGCAGATTCTGGTGTAGCAACCAATTGTTCTTCACCGAAACCGCCGTATGTAGCGCTGGTGTCTTGCGAACCCATATCCATACAGCCCGCAACCAAAGCAGTTAATACCGTTAAAGATACTATTTTTTTCATATTCTCTCTCCTTTTGTGGGTGACCCCGTTTATTCTCATATTGATATTCTATCACAAATATATCCAACTTGCAAACTTTATTTTATAATAAATCTGTCTATGATAAAAGCAGTCGGCAAGTATAAAATACCAAAAGCACATATTGCGATACCCAAAGCCCATACGTTCGCGATTGATACTGTTGATAACAAAATGCCAAAAGCACCAGAAATCATAGCAAAAGCAAAGATTGCAAATATTGTCTTTTTATCTGTTTTTACCAATTCTCGTTTACGACAAACGCGCCCCAATAAATAATTTTTAACATAACCACTTGCCACAACACCAATAGGAATAGATAAATATCCAACAAATGGGAACAAAGCCAGATATATAATTGTGGCAACACCTAAAGAAATAACACTAGTTCTGACCGGAGTATTTACATCTTGGGATGCGTATAAAGTTTTACTGTATATTTGGCTTATTAACATAGCAGGCAATACCAAACATTGAATCTGAATTGCTAATGCGACAGCGTGGGTAGATTCTGCCGTCCAAGCACCATGTTGAAATAAAATTCTGATGATTGGTTCTGCCAAGACAAACAAGCCCACTACACAAGGCATAATTAACATCATAGATTTGCGCATGGATGAGTTTTGTTGTAAATATACACTTCGCATATTCTTTTCTGTCAAAGCCTTTGATATAGAAGAAATTAAAACAGTTCCAACAGCCAAACCAATCATAGCAAAAGGTAATTGAACCATTCTGTCAGAATAATAAAGCCATGAAACTGCACCTGATTGCCAGCTCGCCACCAAAGTACCGACTATGATAGTTATTTGATAAAAGCCAGAACCAACCAAACTTACCCCAAATCTTTTAAACATGTTTTTAATCTGTGTGTTCCAATGTGGAATTATTAGCCTTAATCCGAAATGTTTGCTTCGTATTCGATTCCAAAGAACACAGAATTGAATTATGCCAGATAATACAACTGTTGCTGCCATGACATATATGATGTATTGATTGCCATACCATATAGAACCAACCAATGCACAAATTAACATAATGTTTAATAATACTGGCATAAAAGCCGCTAATATAAATCTTGAATGAGCGTTTAATACCGCTGATAAAAATGCTGCGCCACATATAAAGATTACATAAAAGAACATAATACGAGCAATAGTCACAGTTAATTGTAATTTCCCAGGGTCTTCTGCAAAGCCCGGCGCCAAAACCCATGTGATAAATGGCATAAATATTTCAAATACTATCGTTATGCCTAATAATATAACCATCAACCAAGAAAAAACATTTTTAGCAAAACTTTCGTCTTTTTTCATATCAGTATACATAGGAATAAATATAGCAGACAAAGCGCCTTCGCCCAATAAATCGCGAAATAGGTTGGGTAATTTAAATGCCGCAAAGAAAATGTCTGACATTCGCCCAGCACCCAAAAACCTAGCAATTAACATATCGCGGACAAAGCCGAATACACGACTTATACCAGTCATAGCACCAACGCCGAATATATTTCTTCCTAATTTCATAACAAAGCCTATTTTTTTCTTTTATTTTTTTAACTGTTTCATTATACTGCGTTTAGCTAAGGAAATTCAAGTATGAAAAAAATCATTTTATTATTTTGTTTAATGCCTGTTTTGTATGCGTGTGGTGGTGGCGAAGAAATTAAGCCTGAACGCCCATTGGAAGAAATTTATCAAGATGCATACAAAGAATTTAATAAAAAGAATTATGATGATGCAGCAGAATTGTTTCAAACTGCGGAATCTCAATATCCTTCTTCGCCGTGGGCTGCTGATGCGCTGGTGATGATGGCATATTCAAGATATATGGATAAAGATTTTCCTGGTGCAATATTGGCAATTGACAGGTATATGCGTTTTCATCCTGGACACAAAGATGCACCTTATATGATGTATCTGCGCGGTATGTGTTATTATCGTCAGGTCAGCGATGTTAGACGTGACCCTGGAATGTCTGCGTATGCTTTGCAACAATTTCAACAGCTGGTTGAACGTTTCCCACATAGTGACTATGCGAAAAACGCAGAAAACAAAATTATGATTTTGAAAAACTATATAGCAGGAAAGGTAATGTATGCTGCACGTAATGATATGCAAACTGAAAATTGGACTGCGGCGATAACTAGATTGCAATCAATTATTGGCACTGCCCAGGAAACAGTCATGACGCCAGAGGCAATGTTCAGATTAACTGAATGTTATACTGCAATCGGTTTGCCAGAACAGGCGGCGGGTTTCGCAGAAATGTTGCGTAAAAACTTTCCAGATAACGAATGGACGAAAAAGTTGAAATAAACAATAAATACATTGACAAAACTTATTTTTTGTAATACTATTTGACTTCAAAAGAGGTTTTGTATGATACAAAAAATAAGAAATACAGTTAAAACGGTTGATTGTTGTCGACGTGGTTTTTTTCATAATGTTTTTGAACAAAGACCTTATGTTTTGGTTTTTAAAACAACAAATTGGTGTTGGAATAATTGTCCACATTGTTGTGAATCTTCAAACGCAAGCAACCCAAGGGTTTTTGTTCCAGAATTTTATATTAACAACATAATTGATGAAGCAATCATGGATGAAAATTTTTCTCGTGCGGTTGTTTTTACTGGCGGGGAAATAATGTCTGCGTATAAATTAGCAGAAGAAAACTATGTTCCAAACATAATAAATCACGCATTAGACGCAGGTTGTGGCGTTGATGTTAAAACTAATGCTGGTTGGGTAAATTTTGCGTTTGCTGACCAGATATTTAACGATATTGAAAACATTGTTAAAAAACGTGCTGACAAAGACGATACGGGTGTAAAACATCTTATTAATTTTCAAATATCTTTGTCTTTGGACAGATTTCACAAAGATGCGTTGGACAGAAATTTTAAATTTATAAAACATTTTGCACGTACTAATATTCCGGGGATTGCGTTTTATATTCATGTTGCATCTTATAACAAAGACAGAGATATGTTTTCAAATCTCAAAGAAAAATTAGAAAGGGCTGGAATCAAAGTAGAACCAATTATTTCTATAAATCCAAAAACAAATGTTATTAAAAATATGTATGATTTGAATGGCAATGTAGTTATGAATTATTCAGAAGCAACTTTGTTTAACGGCGGACGTGCTAAAAATATCGAATATGCTTATAAAACACCAAATCCGCAGTTCGTTTTTATGGATGATGGTTTTGAATCTTTGGTTGCGTTTGATTCGTATGGTAATGTGACGTTGGGTGAAAATTCAGGCAACAAAATATCAACTCCGTGGATGATGGCAAACGGCGAAACAAAACAAATGGAAACGATAAAATCTGATTTGTCAGCAAATATAAAACAAGCAGAAAAAGAATATTTAAAGCAACACAAGATGTTGAATTGGATGCTTCAATCAGCTGATATGATAAAATTGTAAAATAAAAAAGCCACAATTTGTGGCTTTTTTTTTATTTCTTTTTACAATTATCAATCGCAATAACTGCGGCTGGCGTTGGTCCGCGTTGTCCATTGTAATGACTAGATTTGTTCATGTCGTATGGCTTGCGGTCACCAATGAAAGTTTCATAATAAATCTGACCAATGCGCATGTTTGGAAATACGACAGTTGGATATAAAACTTTGATTTCAAGTGTCCATTGTCCACAAAAACCATCATCTCCGCGACCTGCGGTATGATGATTTAATAAAAAGTTGCGTCCAAGAGTAGATTTTCCGTCAATATACGGGAACAAATTGCGTGTTTCAGTATATTCAACTGTTGAACCCAGATAGCCAATTTGAGGGTTTAAAATAAGACCGCTTTCTGGTATAATAACATCGATTGTTTCGTGGCTTTTTTCATCGCAAGGATTTAATAAGAATTTCGGATTGCGAATATCATAGTTTACTGGTCTAAGCAGATAATCTTCGTATGCCCATGGCGTTTCGAACCAATCGCGCATAGAATAAGAATATTGTGAATTTTTATCAAACTTAATAGCTGGTTTCATACCGTTTGGCAAAGTATTTTTATAAACGCGCAAAACCTTGTCTAGGTGCAAATCATAACTATTGCTTCCTAAACAATTCGGGTCGTATGGTTCGATAATAATGTCTGGTTTTTGATTTTCAGATGTTGGTTGCATACGTCTTTCAATTTCAGGACCTGTTAATTGCATAATATTCTTCCTTTGTGTTGTTCTCTCACCCACGAAGAGTATTAAAACACAAAATCCTTGTTTTGCAAGACTTTTGTTGATTTTTGAAAATCGTGTGCTATGTTTTATCGTATGACAAAGACATATTCTGGATTTATAGCAATTATTGGACCGACAAATGCCGGTAAATCGACATTGCTTAATCAAATTATGGAACGTAAAGTGTCCATTGTTTCGCACAAGGTGCAAACCACTCGGACACGTCTGCGTGCTATTAAAATGGTTGGCGATAAGCAATTGGTTTTTGTTGATACACCTGGTGTGTTTAAACCGTCACGCAGATTGGACAGGGCGATGGTTGGCGCGGCTATGTCTGCTATTGAAGATGCTGATGCAGTTTTGTTGTTGGTTGATGCTCAAAAAGGTATAACACAAACAATTCGCGATTTGGTTCAAAAGGTAAAAAATCATAACAATTTGTTTGTGGCATTAAACAAAGTGGATGTGATTGCCAAAGAAACGCTTTTGCCAATGGTTGCAGAATTGTCGCAAATGGCAGAGTTTAAAGAAATATTTATGATTTCAGCATTAAAAAACGATGGTGTAAAACAAATGTTGAAATCTTTATCTGATGTTATGCCAGAATCTCCGTATTTGTTTGAAACACATGATGCGGTTGATGTCCCAGATATGTTGTATTTATCAGAGCTTACGAGAGAGAAAGTATATAAATATATTCACCAAGAATTGCCTTATCATATCAATGTCGTCACTGAAAAAGTTGATACAGATGCTGAAGGTGTCCTGGAAATATATCAAAAAATCGTGGTTCAAAATGAAGCACACAAAAAAATAGTTGTCGGACGTGGTGGCGCACAATTGAAAAAGATTGGAACAGCTGCACGTCATGATATCCAAGATCAATGGGGGGTAAATGCACGTCTTCATCTGTTTGTTCGTGTAGAACCAAACTGGGAAGAAGTGGCAGAAAACTATATCGACCAAGGTCTTGAATTTAAATAAAAGGATAAAGATATGTATATAAGAAACTTGATTAATAATGTAAAAATATTGGGTGTTGCAGTAGCTACTGTGTTCACAATGGGTGCATGCAAAACTTATCAAACAACAGTTATAGAAGTATACAATAACAACAAAGTCTTGGCCAGAGATGTAAGCAACAACTATGAAATAATGGTGGATTGTTCTAAAAAAGACAAAACTCCTCAGCAATTATCTGAAGATTTGCAATATTTCAGATATGGTGATGAATTGACTCTTAAAAACAAAAAACCTTTGCATAAATATAATTACGAAGGTCGCAGATTGTTCAGCACAGTTGATACTAAATTAGGATACAACCAAGACACAATCCAAATTAGACGCGATATCGAAGAAATCAATAAAATCAAAAACAAATCACAAGCCAAAAATAGATAACAATAGGTATGTATCATACATCTGATTTTGATTTTGAATTACCAAATGAATTAATCGCGTCACATCCTTTGGAAAGACGCGATTCTTCGCGTATGTTGGTTGTAGATTCCAAGATAGAAGATAAACACATACGTGATTTTTTGGATTACTTACAACCTGGTGATGTAGTGGTGTTTAATAATTCACGTGTAATACCGGCACGGTTTGACGCAGATGGACACGAAATAACATTGCATACATCTGTTAATGATAAAGACTGGTGGGGGCTTTGCAAAAAATTCAACAAAGTTAATATCGGCGATGTGTTGACTATGGCGGATGGCACAACTTTGGATGTTGTCGATAAAGATGATGAAAGTGGTTTGTTATTGCATTTTAATTGTGATAATGTTTTTGAATTGTTGGATAAGTATGGAAAAATGCCACTTCCCCCATATATGAAACGCGAAGAAGAAACAGAAGACAGAGAACGTTATCAAACGGTATATGCGAAACCTTTGGGGTCAATGGCGGCGCCAACAGCGGGACTTCATTTTACAAATGAATTGATGGAAGAAATCGAAAAAACTGGTGCAAAGATAGTAAAAATAACTTTGCATGTTGGCGCAGGTACATGGATGCCAGTCAAAACAGAAAATCTGTCTGAACATAAAATGCACAGCGAATGGTGCTGTATCACGCCCGAACAGGCGGATATTATCAACAATGCAAAACGTGTAATTGCTGTTGGTACAACATCAATGCGCACACTTGAAAGCGCCCATAAGCTGGTATTAGAATCGGGACAAAACAAACGCGTTCTTCCTATATGTCAAACCACAGATATATTTATTACACCGGGTTATGAATTTGGTGCAGTAGATGTTTTATTAACAAATTTTCATCTTCCAAAGTCTACTTTGTTTATGCTGGTTTCAGCATTTGCGGGACTGAAAGAAATGAAAACCGCATATCAACACGCGATACTTGAAAAATATAGATTTTTCAGTTATGGTGATTGCTGTTTGCTTTTTAAAAAACAAAAAAAGGAGTAAAAAATGACGATAAAAACAAGTTTGCCATTACCAAACAATGAAAAAGAATTAGCATGGACACGTGAATTACAGGTTCGTCTGGGTCGTCCTTTTCATGCTGCTAAATATTGGAAAGTGTCTTTTTGTGAATCTGATATTAAATACATTGAAAATGTGATTAAAACCAGCAATTTGTATCGTACTGTATACAAACAGGGACAAAAAGCAACAAATCGCACAATTCGTGGTCGCGTTGAAGAAATAGAATTTTTGGAACGTTTTATGAATGATGAAAAATGCCCAAATAATGTAAAAAATTTCTTGTATTTGCATATCGGCAATGTTCGTAATAGTGTAAGACCAAAAGTATCAGCTGCGGATTATTTAGTAGCAGAAAAGTGGCAAGAAGCATGTCATTAAAATTTGATTTATTTTCAACAGATGGTTCTGCGCGCCGTGGTCGAGTGCATACTGCACATGGCGATTTTGAAACGCCAGCTTTTATGGCGGTAGGTACAGCAGCCACGGTCAAAGCGCTTACCATGGAACAGGTTGCCGCAACTGGAACCCAGGTGATATTGGGAAATACTTATCATTTGATGATGCGACCGGGTGGTGATTTAGTTGAAAAAATGGGGGGACTTCATAAATTTGGTGGCTGGCACGGTCCGATATTAACAGACAGTGGTGGTTTCCAAGTTATGTCGCTTTCTAATTTAGTCAAAATGAAGGAAGAAGGCGTGGAATTTACATCCCACATAGACGGTGGAATTAAACACTTTCTTCGTCCAGAAGATAGCGTTCATATTCAACATCAACTTGATTCTAATATTACCATGGTTTTGGATGAATGTTTGCATTTGCCAACCACGCGTGAAAAAGCAGAAAAAAATGTAGACATGGTGACACGTTGGGCAAAACGCAGCAAAGATGCTTTTGTTGACCGTGATGGTTATGGTATTTTCGGTATAGTGCAGGGCGCAGATTACAAAGATTTACGTGAAAAATCTGCTAAAGCATTGGTTGAAATAGGTTTTGATGGATATGCCGTTGGTGGATTAGCTGTTGGCGAACCCCAAGAAGTTATGTTTGATATGATTGCAACAACTACACCGCATTTGCCAACTGATAAGCCGAGATATTTGATGGGTGTTGGAACTCCACTTGATATTTTGGGTGCTGTGGAACGTGGTATAGATATGTTTGATTGTGTTATGCCAACACGTGCAGGGCGCACAGCACAGGCTTTTACAAGACACGGTACAATGAATATGCGTAATGCAAAGTTCACAGATGATGAACGCCCAATAGATGACAAATGTGGGTGTCCAGCATGTAAATTATCGCGTGCTTATATTCATCATTTGGTAAAATGTAATGAAATATTGGGTGCTACATTATTAACCCAGCATAATTTGTGGTTTTATCAAGATTTAATGCGTGATATTCGTGAAAATATAGAACAGGGAACTTTTCAACAATTCAAAGAAAACTTTATAAAACAATATACAAAAAGAGGTGATGAAGAATGATATTAAAAAAGAACAAAGACAAAAGAAATTATTATATTCACTATGACATAGAAAGATTGCCGGTTGGTAAATTAAATAGAAAAAGCATAGGCAAAATTCAATACAAAATAACTATTAAATATTTTGTATATCATGGCAATGCAATAACAGATTCAGATAGAATAGCCAGAAAATCTGTGATTGTTTCTGGAAATCAAGTGTTTAAAAGAGTGAACGCGATGGATGAAAATATCAGAAACACAAAAAGAACTATGGTTGGTGAATTGAAACGCAACGGTGTTGATGAACAAACAATGACTCTTATAATGGCAAAAAAAGGATTCGGACATGAACCAAAATAATCTTTGGTTTTATTAAGATTTAATGCGTGATATAAGAACGGCTATAAAGCAGGGATGTTTCACAGAATTTAAGCAAGAATTTATTAAAAATTACAAAGGTGAATAAAAATGAAAGAAAATAAAAAAGAAGCGATAAAAAAACCTATATTAACTTTGAATAGTGCTACTAAATTTTATTTGGCAACCCGCGAACTTACCAACGAAGAAGATGATTTGTTTTTTATAATATCATTGTTTATGCCTGTTAAAAACGGGGGTGTGGTTTTCCAAGTGTTTACAGAAATATTAACGTTTGAAGATGCAAATTCTGCGAATGTATATTATCAAACTTTGTCTAAATATTGTGCTGTTAATGCAAAAAGCCAAAATGGCCAATCTGTTGAAGGTGCGATCAAAGATTTTTACGCATACACGAAATAAAAAATATCTTGAAAAAGATAATAATATTTTAATATCATAGTTCTGTGAAAAAGGAGATACCAAAATGGCAAGAAAACAAATAGAAGTAATTGATAGGGGGGGCGCTAAAACAGTCGCCAAAAAAACATCTGTTATCACGGTGACCAAACGTACATTTGCGATTATATCTGTGATATGGCTTGTGTTCGTAGCATGGTTTCCATTGCATGTTAAAAATACGTATGCTGGGCCGATTAAAAAATCTATGGTTGTGTCGATGTTTTTCGATTTGCAACGCAATATTGTTGAACAATACGAAAGATTGCTGGCTGGTATCAAAGATTCTATAAATCTGGAAAAACCTATTGGCGTTGCTATTGAGAAAGTTAAAATCGTTGAAAAACAGGTTGGCAAAGTGACAGATACAACCGCCAAAGCCAAAGAACAAACAAACAAAGTAAAACAAGAAACTGCAAAAGTTTCTGCTTTGACTGGTTTGGCAAACGCATTTGGTATTAAAACAAGCGGTGTGGACAAAGTTGTTGAAAAAACTAATGATACTGTGGCTGTGGCTGATAAGGGTATAGCCAAAGTTGATGCGGTGGCAGATCAGGTTAACAAGAAACTTGATTCTGTAAAAAGTGAATTGGTTCGTGTATCTCAAATCGAAGTTGACAAGATGATTGATGAAGCCGTCAAACATCAATTGGATAAAAATTCAGGGGGTTTGGGAACGACTTTGTTGACTAATTATGGAATCAAACATGTTTATCCTTGGCGTCCGTCTTCATGGCCAGTAGCGGTAAAAATCTATAACGATTTAGAAAAATCAAATGTCGGCGTGGTCCAAATATTAACCAACACAGTTAACAAATATTTCGGCTATGTTGCATGGGGGTTGGTAATCGCAGCATGGGTATTGGGCTTTATAATCTGGGTGATAGCATTCAGCAAAGTAAATGCTTTCTTGAAACCTTTCTTGGTTTGCCCACGTTGCGGACATACAATCGCAGACAAACGCACCGCGCTTGGGTTATTAAAGGCATTTCAACCTTGGAAATGGTTTTAATTGTTTGAAAAGATAAAAAACACCGCCCAGATGGGTGGTGTTTTTTTGTTTGATATTGAACATTTCTTGTGTTATCGTTAGTGTGCATAAAAAAAGGAAGTAAAATGAAAATGGTTAAATTTATCAAAACGTTAACAGACGAAGACGATCAAGATTGTGAATAGTCTAAATAAATACATGCCGCCGAATATGGCGGTGTTTTTTTATTACAATAAAATAAAAAACAAACAATCCGTCTTCGTTCGCAGGGCTCGCTCTGCCGCGATTCTCGCCCCTTTGATTTTATAAAAAAAACACCCTTTTGGGTGTTTTTTAAATTCTGGTGCGAGCAAAGTACTTCGGCAATTTCATTGCCTCGCCTCGCAACCCTCCGGGTTCTCGCCCCTTTGCTATATAAAAAAAACACCCTTTCGGGTGTTAAAACTTTGGTGCGAGCAAAGGGGCTCGAACCCTCGACCTCAACCTTGGCAAGGTTGCGCTCTAGCCAACTGAGCTACGCTCGCATTGCCTGGACATTCTGACATACTTTTTGATAGAATGCAAGTGTTTTTTATGGTATACTTTAATATGAAATATTTTTCGGAGAAAATACGATGCCACAGCTAAATGCAGATGAAATTTTTAAAAAAATTAAAAAGAATAATGGCGAAAGAAATGCCCAGAAATTTAGGGATTTGTTTGATATACCTGATATAGTGGACATTTTGGAATTTGCCGGCAAAGATGAAAAAGAACTGGAAACTATTCATACTGTTTTAAAAGAAATATATAAACCAGAAGAAAAATCTGAAGTGTTTGTTAAACAAGACCCCATAGCTTTATTAGATAAAGCGGGCTATAAAGCATGGTATGTTGAAGACGAACAAGAACAAAATGCAATTGGCGGATATTTTCGTTCTCAAAAGGCTGTAGATTACGGTATGACTGGTGGCAATCCCAGAACAAACGTGGGTGGCAGCGATAATGGTGAATTATTGTGCACTGTGTATCAAAATTTGGATTATGGCGCAAAAAGGTTTGATAATTATTATATTATACATGCGGTAAAAAAAGAAGTTGTCGGCGATGATAAATTACCAGAAAGTCAATGGCATATAAAACCGTCAAATACTCCGGAACGCCAAGATAGGTACGGAACATCGGTAATATCAATTCAGATACTTAAGACAGGTGGTGAAATATCAATTAAAAATCGTTATAACCATACTGTGCCTTTTGCAGATAGCACTTTTGATAATAATCCTGATAATATTATACGGGGACTATCAAATTCATTAAAAGCACATTTTAACGTTGATTTTACTACTTCAAATACACCGTTGCCAAATAATTTTAAATTTGTTCATAATCGTGTTGTGCGTTATAATTTTGAACGAGATAATATATATTTTGGTCCAAATTATTATGTTATTGGCAGCGATATCACCAGATTAATTAGCGATTATGAATATATGTTGGATTATTTTATTTTAGATGCCAGAACTGGTAAAGTGCGTTATCCTGGTGGGAATACGTGGAATAAGGCAACATTTGGATTTTTAAAAAATGCATTTGAACACAAAAAAATAAAAATTCAAACGGACAAAAATCAAAAAAATATATTTGCAGACGGTATATACATTATGACTGTTGAAAACGGTCAAATTGTGAAATTGGATTTACAGGATACCAAAGAAGTAGGTGATAATTTTTTCAGTGGTAATAATGCGATTAAAACATTAATCGCACCAAAACTTCAAAAAACAGGTAAAGATTTTTTAACATGGAATAATTCATTAACAGAATTGAATTTGCCGGAACTTGTAGATATGGGACAGTATTCTTTGCAAACTCTTCGGACTTTAACGTCTATAAATACACCAAAGGCAAAGTACTTAGGCAGCTTACAGATTTTACATCAACATAATTTAAAACATTTTTATGCGCCAGAATTATCAGACAATGCATTAGATTGGGTATATCAATTTAGTGATAATATAAATATGAAAATGATGGTGGCCACAAATCGGTTGCACAAACTTATGAATAAACATGACGAAAAATTCAAAGAAACAATAGATAAAAAAATAGATGAATTAAAACAAAAAACAGATAAACAATTAGATGATATTAAATGGAAATATATCAATATCGGTTCGCCGTGGAAATATGAAAGCGGGATTGATTAACAAAAATCACCCGTTTGGGTGATTTTTTGTGTTTTTATTAAAATTATTTTTTGTTTTGTAAATATTAATCACATTCATATTTATCAAAAATGCGTTGTAATGCAGGGCTTGGGTCTTGTGACGCAGAAGTTGTTGTTGACACAGTTGTATTTGTGTTTGTGTTTGTGTTTGTGTTTGTGTTTGTGTTAGCCGCTAATGTTGTTTGATTGGAAACAGACGGTGTATCAGTTGATGCAACAGATGTATTGTTATTATCGTTGCCGCTGTTTTCAGTAGTGTTATTCGCTGCTAATACCGGTTGTTCTTTTGTTGCAAGCGCTGGTTCATTATGACCGTGTTGTGCGATTATACTTTGAATCTCATCATAAAAATCTTCTGTTTTGATACCCCTGGCACCGTGTATATCTTCATCTGAATCAAATAATCCTGCAGCTGCAACATGAGAATTATTCAATCCGACAATTCGATTAGAACGTAAATACGGTGCGCCAGAATAGGCACTAGACGTATCGCAATTTGTTTTTAAATGTTGTCTCTTACCCACGTATTGATAACCTGTTATCTCACAATCTTGAACCTTAAAGTTATTATCATCGTCAAATAATGGCTCAATTCTTTTATTAGATTCTGATCTGTGGTTGTTTTTTTCTAATTCTTTATCAACAGCGTCACTGACACATTCAATATATTCACCATTTTCTTTATCTCTTCCTTCGCATTGGGCGATTATTTTTGAATCTTCTGTATATAACCGCTTTAATTCATGTATTTCGTCATCCTTGATTATGCGCAATGCACCGAATCCACCATACTTAATTGCCCCAATGGACGATTCTTCGGCAATTGGAATATCTATGGAAACATCAGAGTCGGTTTTTAATACTGCCCAATCTTCACCTGTATCTTCATAGTCTGAATGGTAGGTTAAAGTACGAAGATAAACAGAACCCGGTCCTTCGCCATTATAAAAACTCGCCACGCAAAAATTATCACACCTTACGGCACAATGGGCATTCGTTAATATTAAATTTTTTGCGATGAATACCCCAGTACATTCGCCTGTATGTAGCGAGCCAGAATACTGGCTTCCCAATGTCAATTTTGCAACACCACGATATTTTTGTTCTGATAAATCGCCGTATTCGCGATTATCAATTTGGCCGATTGAGCCCGCTTTAGAGGCATAACCATTGGTTGTGTACATGGTATACAAAGACAGCAAAATCATAAATAATGGTTTTATCATAATCTATCCAGTGCCCCTTCACAATTTTCTGATGCTTTTAAATTATTATTAATCGCTTTCAAAGTAGTTGCATTAAATGCTGTTGAAACCCCAGAAGCCACCGCAGATGTTCCCGCCAGCACATTAGCAGCGGTGTTTAAATTTTTTGTCTTTTTATCGTATTCGTTCTTATTTGCAACGGCGGATGTTATTGTCCCCGCCAAACCTGTTCCGATATTAACACCGGATACTATCGCAGATACTTGGTTTCTTTTTTGAACCTTTTCCATGTTTTCAGTACTCAAAGAACGACAACTGGAAACAACAGCCCTTAATTTTTTGTATTGTTCAGCATCACAATCCACCATTGATTGACCGATTTTCTGTTGATTGTTGTTAATGGTATCAAGGCATTGTTGAATTTTTTCCTGAATAGTTTTGGAATCATTTTTATTTTTTGCGGAAATGACCGTTCCTGCCACAGCAGTCGCAGTATTTCCCGCCATCAAACCAGTGCGAACATTACCCAACTGTTTTGCTTTCTTTTCGTAATGGTGTTTAAGATTACACATATCATCAAAGTCTTTTTTTTGTTCCCTGTATCTCGCTACACTATACATAAATTTAATAAAATCCTGATCAGACATTTGTTTGTTTTTTAACTGTGCCGCCAGTTTTGCAGCTTCTTTATCAAAATCTTTCTTTTTTATTCCGGCAACCACAGCACCAGTCGCCGCAGCCGTTCCAACCCCAGTAATAGCAACATTGGCAATACCAAATTTTTTTATACGTTGTAATTCTGCATTTATACCACCACAATTTGCACGTAATTCGCGAACAATATTGTCGTATTCACATGCTTGCTCTGAAAAAGCAGGAACGCTGGTAAAACATAAAAAGAAAAGCAATATTTTTTTCACAATATTCCTACATTTAAATTTGTTTTTATGCCTATAATTCTATCACAAACAAGCATTTAAAACAAGAGTTTTAATTGCTTGAAAAAGCGATATTTTTTTGTTTATAATCCAATCTGTCAAAGGAGTTTTTATATGACACAAATATTACATGAAACATATCTTGATTATTCTGATATTTTAATAAAGCCAAAAATGGGTATAAATCTTAATTCACGTAAAGATGTCACTTTGCAACGCGTTTTTAAGTTTAAGCACGGACAAACACGAACTGGGTTGGGGGTGTTTAATGCTAATATGGCGACGGTTGGTAATTTTGGTGTGGCTAAAAAATTATTGGCTAAGGGTATGTTTGCAACTTTACATAAACATTATTCTGTTGATGAAATAGGGCAATTTATCGCAGACTGCAAAAAAGAAAATATTTCAATTGATAATTTGTTTATAACTATTGGTTTGCGCAATATTGATTCGGAAATAGAAAAATTAAAAAATTTAGAATCTAAACACGATTGGAAATCACCACGCAATATCTGTATAGATGCGCCTAATTTTTACATTCAAAAGGCTTTGGATGTTTTGGCTCGTGTGCGTTGTGAATTTCCAGATGCTGTAATTATGGCAGGAAATATCGCCAGTGGGGATATATGTCTTAAATTGCTGGATTATGCAGATATTATTAAATGTGGTATCGGCAGTGGTTCTGCGTGTTTAACACGTAAACAAACAGGATGTGGTGTTCCAATGGTGTCTTTGATTTTAGAATCTGCTGATATAGCACACTCGGTCGGTGGACATATTTGTGCAGATGGTGGTATTGTTGATATTGGTGATATATGCAAAGCGTTTTGTTTAAATTCTGATTTTGTAATGGCTGGCGGGATATTTGCTGGAACCGATGAAGCCGAAGGTGAAATAGTTGAAAAGACTTATGAAACATCTGAAATAATAGATGGCAAGCATGCAATGGAAATAAAATCCTTCAAGGTGTATTATGGTATGTCTTCTGAATACGCGAACAATAAGTTTGCAGGTGGAATGGGTAATTACAAAACATCCGAAGGTCGTGAATTATTGATACCATATACTGGTGCCATAGATAAAGTTCTGCAAGATATAACCGGTGGAATTGCTTCTTGTTGTACTTATATCGGTGCCGCTTCGGTAAAACATATGGCAAAATGTGCAACAATTATCCAGGTTCATAATCAATTAAACAAAGTATTTGAAAAATATTCAGTATAAAAAAATGCCCATTTGGGCATTTTTTTTATTTGCGTTTCTTGGGCGCCCTGATAATCATATACAATATAATGCCGTTGAACAGCAAAGTTATACTGTTGAACAATATTATTTGAAAAGAATGTAAATATACACCATACAATATCCAAAAAACCAATCCTATACAGTATATAATATACATCCACAAAGAAAGCCCAGATACATTTTTCGTAAAAATAGATTTCAAAGCCTGTGGCAGAAACGCCAATGTTGTGCAAGCACCGCATAAATAACCGATGGTTTCGCCAATAAAACTGTTCATAATTTTTCTCCTTTGCGTGCATAATTGTATCTGATTGTATGAAAAAAGTCAATTTTGACTAAAAAACAGTTGATAATTATTAAGATTCATGTTATAAATTGGCTCAATGGATTGAAAATACAATGAAATTATGTATAAAACGTTTTTTTAATTAAAGGTGCGACCATCAAACAAATTTGACGGACGCACTTACCTGTGTCCGTTTTTTTATACTAACCAAAAGGAAACAAAAATGTCAGAAAACACGGTGGATAATATAGATTACAGTCAAGTAAATACATGGCCTTTCCAAGAAGCCCGCAAGATTCTAGCACGCATTGGAAACAAAGTTCCGGACAAAGGTTATGTTTTATTTGAAACTGGTTATGGTGCGTCTGGTCTGCCACATATTGGGACTTTTGGTGAAGTTGCAAAAACAAGTATGGTTCGTTGGGCGTTTTCCAAATTATCTGATATTCCAACACGTTTAATCGCGTTTTCTGATGATATGGACGGTTTGCGTAAGGTTCCAACTAATATCCCAAACCAAGAAGAAACCGCAAAATATCTTGGTTGCCCATTGACTAGTGTTCCAGATCCTTTTGGTAAATTTGGCAGTTTCGCAGAACATAACAATGTTATGATGTGTGAATTTTTGGATAGATACGGTTTCGATTATGAATTTAGAAGTTCTACCCAGATGTATAAATCAGGCGCATTTAATGATGCTTTGATGCAGGTTTTGAAAAATTATGACAAGATTATGGCGATTATGTTGCCTTCTTTGCGCGAAGAAAGACGTAAAACATACAGTCCTATTATGCCGATTTCACCATCAACTGGTCATGTATTAGAAGTGCCAATTTTGTCTGTTAATGCAGAAGCGGGAACAATCGTGTTCGAAGACGAAGATGGAACACGCGTTGAACAATCTGTATTAAACGGTATGGCAAAACTGCAATGGAAAGCAGATTGGGCTATGCGTTGGTTGGCATTAGATGTTGATTACGAAATGTGTGGTGCAGATTTAACAGATTCCTATAAATTGTCTGGACAAATTGTAAAGGTTTTAGGTGGCAAAGCACCTGCAAATCTGACATATCAATTATTTGTTGATAAATATGGTCAAAAAATATCTAAAACCAAAGGTAATGGTATCAGCATCGAACAATGGTTAAAATATGCTAATCCAGAAAGTTTGTCATTGTTCATGTATGTAAAACCTTTGACCAGTAAACGTTTGTATTTTGATGTTATTCCACGTAATGTTGATGAATATTATCAATACTTGAACGCATACGATAAACAAGATGATTTGGCGAAAATGTCAAACCCTGTTGTTTACATACATCGTGACAAAGGTGTTCCAAATGGTCGTATGCCAATATCGTACAATTTATTGCTGAATTTGGCTAGTGCTGCAAACACAGAACGTATTGAAGATATGTGGAAATACATAACCTCATACAATCCAGATTTAAACCCTGAAAACAATCCTGATTTAAATATGATGGCAAAGTGTGCTGTGCAGTATTATCATGATTTTGTAAAACCAAACAAAAACTATCGGACACCAACCGAACAAGAAAAAATTGTTTTACAAGATTTGGCAAATGGTTTGTCTCAATTTATCGGAAAAACAGGAATTGAAAAAGACTTGGAAACATATTGTTATGATATTGGTAAAAAATATTATAGTGAAGACAAACTGAAAGATTTCTTTGGAATGTTTTATAATGTTTTATTGGGACAAGAAACAGGTCCGCGTTTGCCTAATTTTATACTGATTTATGGTATAGAAAAAACTCAAGAAATGATAAATAATATTTTACAGGCAGGTGCATAATGCCAGAACAACAAGATATTTTTGCCAAAACCCTTGAACATGACAGACAAAATCTGAAGATTATTGACGAAGCTCTTAAATCTGGGCGAATTGATGATGCTGCACATGATTATCTGACGAATCTTTACACGGATTCTATGGATTGTTTTCGTGATGTATTTATGTCCATAGGTAAATGTTTTGGTGCACCAAAAGCGGCGGTGCATGTATATGACTATGAAACAGACACAGCGATAAAAACGCCGATTACAATTACAGACATAAATCCTTTGGAGCCTTATGTGGTAAATCATCGTCTGGACGCAGACCCTATGCGTAATCAATTTTTTGTATCAACCCAAGGACACAAAATAGATTTGGCTGTATCTTCTATTGTGACGGTTATTGTTGGCGCACAAAAAAGCGTTTCGCGTGCGATTGATAAAATTACTGGTAAATATTACAAAGATTATGTTAATGAAGTTGCGCAAACTGCATATAACGTAATTGCTAAAACAGAACGTGCTGCGGCTGCTCAGGCTGTGCATGATAAAATATTGGATGTTTTCAATAAATCTTTTGTTTCAGATGCTTCTTCAACAGTTTTGGGAATTATTGGTTCGGGACATCAAAAAATCGCAGCGAATCTGGTAAGGGCTTTGGATAAAATAAGGACTCCTTATGCGCGTTTACAAGATGTGTGGCGCATAAAATGTTTGTTTGATTTGGTGCCTCAGGCACGCACTTTTATTGAAAGAATTTGCAATATGTGGCCAGATAAGATTATAGCTGCGCGTGATAAGTTTTTTGATATAACAAATCCGCGTGGTTATCGTGATGCTAAGGTGATTGTTAATATTGGTCACAATGATAAAATTATACCGCTGGAAATCATTTGTCAGGTCCGTACGTTTTTTGAATTTGAACACCAAACTCATTTGTCGTATGAAAAGGTAAGGGTTGGTGATAATAAAAAGGAAAAAGTTAAAAAGACCGTGGCATCTGTGTCTCAACAGACAGAATTTTTACATGTCGAAGGTGTAAAAAAATACAATCAAATGATTTGTGAATGTGTCAAAGGGCTTTTTGATAGAATAGGCTGGAATATTTTATACAGTGATGGTAATGAAGATATGTTGTTCGAAGGATTTCCGAAAATATCGACTGTGTATTATCCACAAAAAATCACAGACATTATAATCAGAAAGGTTGAAATGGCTGTTGAAAACGGTGTATTTGTTGTCCAAGATGCACCGGCTAAATTGACCAAAGACCAAGAATTAAGAATTTTCAGATGGATGGCGCGATTCATTTTGGTTGCTGCTATGCCGTATTCGCATGCTGATTGGAAAGTAAATACAGACACAATGGGCGGAAAATTCTTTGATTTTATTATGAAAGAATTGCAACGTTATTATAAAAAATAAGGTTCTGAATTTTATCCTGATTATATTTGCTTGCGTTTTACTAAAAAAATAATGTAAAATGAATTCAGGTTATTGATTGGTTTTACAATAACCATAACAAGCATAAGGAAAGGATTGGTTATGCGTCAAGGAAAGGTTAAATGGTACAACGGTAAAAAATGTTTTGGTTTTATTGAACCAGACACTCCAAACGAAGATGGAAACAAAGACGATGTATTTGTTCATTCTTCTGCATTAAAAGCGGCAGATATTCGCTTCTTAAATGAAAATGATATCGTCGAATTTGAAGAAGAAGTAAGAAATGGGAAATTATCTGTCACAACATTGAAATTAATTCAAAGAGACGAAGAATCTGCAAAAAGATTCCAAGAACGTCGTGCAGAACGCAGACGCGCACGCGAAGAACGCAAAAGTCGCGAAGAACACAAAGAAAAACGTGGTTTTGCATTCTGGAAAAAATAAATAATTGTTTAAAAAATAAAAAAAACCATCCGCATGGATGGTTTTTTCTTTTGTTGGTTTTATAAATATGATATAATGCGTAAGAGATAGGAGAATTAAAAGTGTCTTTTTGTATTAAAAAACAAAAGAATTTATTTGTGTCGCTTGTGGCATTGGTTTCGGTTGGTTTAAATTTTTCCGCATTGGCAGATACGAAATGTGGATTTGACTGTGATAGTTCTTTAGCAAATAAGATGTTATTATGTGTTGATTCAGATAATTTGCCATATTTTTTTAAATGTGTATCCGGCAGTTGGGAAAAGAAAACGAATTATATATTAGACCAATGTGACGACAAAAACAACAAAACAGATTTGGGAAAATGGGATTCTTCGGATTTACATCTTTTTATAGACAATAATCTAACGCTATCAAATAAAGGACTAGTTGTCACTAACCGATACGATCCTGTAAGAACCGTCGAATATTTATGTCATCAGCATGGTACATTTGCTGGCAAGAATACATGTGTAAAAGAATATATCTGTACCGCTTGTCCTGGAACTAAAGAGTGGGATTCTGCAACTCACAAATGTAAGAACCCAGGTGGTGGTGGCAATGTGGATCCTACCCCTCCTCCTGAAGTCAAAGGGGAAATTAAGTGTGGTGTTGAATGTAAAGACCAAACAGATTTATATTTGTTTTGTCCAAACGAACCAGTATCTGGCGATTCTTCGGTGTTTAAATGCGAAAATAAAAAATGGATAGAAACAGATATGACTGCATGGTGTTGTAATACTACATGTTCTGCACCAAACGACAGCAGTTTAAGAGATGTTGGGATTTGGACACTTGATACTGGTCATCACTTATATTCATCATCCAGCCCGATTGAGGGTGGAAGATCTTATGTATTTTATACTGGTAAAGAAGCCGCTGAAAACAAACAAAATTGTACAGTTTGCCCACATGGCACGAAATATGACCGCCAAGAAAATAAGTGTAAATAAAATCAAACACGATTGTGCTTAATCATCCGTATCAGCCATTGGATGTGCATGTTTATATGCATCCATAATTTCTGTCATATTGACTTTTGTATATAATTGTGTTGTAGACAATGACGCATGCCCCAGCAATTCTTGCAGACTGCGTAAATCGGCACCCCCAGCCAGTAGGGCAGTTGCAAATGTGTGACGTAGTGCGTGCGGTGTCACATAATCTGGTAATTGTAAATAATGGCGCAGATTTTCAACAACTTTTTCAGCCATACGTGGTGACATAGGCAATCCGCGGACACTACGAAAAAGTGGGTCAATGTCACGAACACCAAAAGGGTTTAATTCCATGTATTTTTTTATAGCTGTATTCACGGCAGGCAATACAGGAACAATACGTTCTTTGTTTCCTTTGCCAACAATACGCAATGAATCAGGTGTGTTCATAACATCTCTGTTTTTCAAAGACAATGCTTCACTTATACGTAAACCACAACCAAAAATCAAAACAACCAAAGCCCAATCACGTGCAGCCACCCACGGTTCATTATTATCAATAGCGCGAATGGCACCGTGCATATCAGATATATCTGTTGGTTCAATAGCTTTTGATAATTTTCGTTCTACTTTTGGTGAAGATATAAGACCAATTGCATCATTTTGAATGTTTTTATATCGTGACAGCCATTTATAAAAAGTGCGTAATGATGATAACGCACGCGCCGTAGATTTATGTGTTAATTCGCGCTTTGCCCTGTCTGCCAGCCATCCGCGAAAAGCAAATGTATCAGCACACGCAACATCGTTTAATTTAATTCCATCGTCAAATCGTGTAAAAAAATGTATAAAATCACGAATATCAGTTTCATATGCGGTTGCAGTATGCGTTGAATAATTTTTCGTATTCAATAAATAATCTACAAATTCAGCAATTATTTCGTTCATTTTATTTCAAATGTTGCAGATACGGTGACTGTGATTTCTGTATCTTTGCCAACAATGCTACCGCCTGTATCAAAAGAAGCAGATTCTTCTTTGATCAGAGATTTGCTCGTTAATCTATAATTAGCATACGGACGTTCCTGATATGAAACATTACCATAAGATACAGATAATAATTTTCCGGCTTTGTTTTTTGGTGCAACCAAAGCATTAGCACGTTCGCGCGCATCTGCAACCGCGGTTCCTAAACATTTTTCCAGAACAGGTTTCATTGCTTCGCTGCTGGTGAACATGCGTAAATTACTTGTGAATACATCTTCTGTACCCGCATACTTGTTTAATATATCAGTAATAATTTCGGGGTTTTTGGCAGAAACTTCAACAGCGATTCGCGTTTCTACACCCAATTTTTCATCTTGTTCAGTTATTCGATTCCATTTTGTTTTTTCATAAGAATCAAATTCAGTTGTTTGCATTTGTACATCAATAGTTTTTAAATAATCTGTAATCGCAGCCATTTTTTCCGTGGCTTTTTTCATGGAAATTGCAGCACTTTTATCAAGTGTTGTCACGCGTAAAGTGATTGCAGTTCTGTCCTTTGGAGCAGCCGCCAAACATTCGCCATTAACATTGATTTTGCGGATTTCATTTGTTCTTGCAATATTTTTGGCTGTTTCCACAAAAACAAACCCGATCAACAAACATAACAATAAAATCTTTATTTGGTTTTGCTTTTTCATTTTCTCTCCTTTTGAATTTATTATAATCCCAACATTTTCTTTTTAACTTTGGCTAATGTTTTTGACGCGACTTTGCGTGCACGTTCTGCACCTTCAAATAATATATCGTCTATTTCTTTTGTATTAGCCATCAAGTGTTCGTATTTTGCGCGTGGTTCACTTAATACAGAATCAATCTTTTCAAATAATATCGTTTTTGCTTCACCGTATCCCATACCACCGTCTAAAAACCGTTTACGTAATGCCGCAGTTTCTGTTGCGTTTGCAAACAGTTTATAAATATGAAATATCGTAGATTCGTCTGGATTTTTAGATTCTTCTGGTGTTTTTGAATCTGTGATAATGCGCATAACTTTTTTCTTTAATTCGCTGGTCGGACAAAGCAAAGGTATTGTATTGTCATAAGATTTGCTCATCTTGCGACCATCCAGACCTGGAATCAAACCGCAATCTTCGCCAATCACAGGTTCAGGTAATTTAAAAGTATCACCATATATATTGTTAAAATATCCAGCAATATCGCGTGCAAATTCTACATGTTGCTTTTGATCTTTGCCAACAGGCACGATATCAGAATTATACAGCAAAATATCAGCAGCCATCAAAATAGGGTAAGTATACAACCCCATATTAACCCCAGAATCAATATCTATATTTGCCGCAGTATTTTTTTCAACCATTGCTTTATAAGAATGTGCACGATTCATCAATCCCTTTGGTGTCACGTTCATAAGAAATTCTGTTAGTTGGTATATTTCATTTATGTCAGATTGGCGGAACAGGGCAGTATTTTCCAAATTTACCCCCATCGCAATCATAAAAGCGGCAGCTTCGTAAGAATGTTGTTTAACTACTTTTGCATCATGCACCGCATTTAGCGCATGTAAATCAGCGATAAACATGAAAGTTTTATGATTTTGAGACAAATCAATAGAATTTTTAAAAGCACCCAGATAGTTTCCGATATGAGGCATACCGGTTGGTTTAATACCTGTTAAAACAATTTTATCATCTGACATTTTTGTACCCTTTTTATAGTACGATAATAACACTTTTATATAATTTTTTTCAATAAAAAAATCCCACAACAAGTGGGATTTTATAATCTGTATTTTTTCTATTATCTTGAATAGAATTCGACGACCAATTCTGGTTGCATTTGCACAGGATATGGAACGTCTTCAAACGCAGGAACACGAGTAAATGTTGCTGTGAAATTAGCACTATCTACTGTGATATAATCTGGGAAGTTGCGTTCGCCAGATTCCAAAGCCAACACTACCAAAGGCATTTGTTTTGCTTTTTCGCTAACTGTGATAACATCACCAGGATTTACACGGTACGATGCGATTTTAACGCGTTTACCATTAACATAAATATGACCATGGCTTACCAATTGACGAGCCGAGAACACTGTTGGAGCCAATTTAGAACGATATACAACGGCATCCAGACGTCTTTCCAATAAACCAATCAAGTTTTCAGGAGCGTCACCTTTCATGTTTTCAGCTTCTGCATAATATGCATGGAACTTCTTTTCGCCAATATTACCATAGTATCCCTTCAAAGTCTGTTTAGCACGCATCTGTTTTGCGTAATCAGAAGAAGAAGAACCACGGGAAGTTGGACCATGTTGTCCAGGTTTATATTTTCTTTTATTAAATGGGGATTTTGCCTGACCCCAAAGATTAACACCTAATGAGCGTCCAAGTCCTAATTTGCGACGTGGGCGTTTTGCACCAGCTTTTGCCATAATTTTATCCTTTTAGTTTTGGTTTTTATTGTGCCGAACACTTCACAGAATCCTTATCTCACCCGGGACCAAAAGACACCGTTGATTAATCAGTTCTGGTTATCCAGCAAGGCGTATTTTACATATTTTTTTAATAAATGCAAGAAAAATCCGCCAATTCGGCGGATTTTTTATTTCAACACAAAATGAACACTGTATTGTGGTTTTTTGTCTGCGCCCAATGCTGCACGAATAACTTTATTAGAAGCTACTTGAACTGCTTTATGCAGATTTTCATGACTTTTGCGTTCGGTTTTTGTTAACTTGTCAATCGCATTAGTGATTTCAATCTGAATTTGACGTTTCATAAAACCTGTATCGTCGGTTTCGAATATACCAGCACTTGATACTTCTGGCACACCTTTTAAGAAACCTTTCTTGTCAATTGGCAAAGTGACGAATATCGCCCCATTAGAAGCGATTTTTTTGCGATTTTTATAAACCTGATCATCGGCACTACGTTCTGTTTCGCCCTCCATAACAACAAAGCCAGCAGGCACAGATTCACAAACGTATGGTTCTTCGCCGTCTTTTAACGCAATCACATCGCCGTTATGCACAATCATCATGTGTTTCGCACCACCGCGTTCCATAGCCATTTTACCGTTCAACATTTCGCTGATATATTCACCGTGCATCGGGATAGAAACCTGAGGATGAACCATGTCATAAAATCTTTCAAATTCAGGTCTTCCAGCGTGACCGCTTGCATGCACATTATTTGTATCAAATATCGTATGTGTCTTTATCCCCATGCGTGCCAATTTATTGTAAAGATAGGAAACATCTTGTTCACGACCTGGAATAATAATAGCACTAAATACAACAGTATCCGTTGGCAATAATTTCAATTCTTTAACATGTCCGTTGCAAAGACGTGTCAACATAGCAAATTTTTCACCCTGGGAACCTGTTAAAAATATAGCTTGTTTTTCCGCCGGCAAATCTTTGATTTCTTCAAATGTGTAAACATCATCTTTGCCAAGGTATCCGTATTCTATACCAATTTCACGGAATTCAGGAAGCCCAACATAAGGAACAGGGTTAGGGTTGCTGCGTTCTTTAATCGCGGCAACTCGTCCCGCGGCATGTGCTGCTTCACTAAACATTTTAATGCGCGCCAAGCTGCGTGAATAACCAGTCACAAATACACGCCCTGGGGCATCACGCATGATTTCGGTCAATGTATCACGAACCTGAATTTCTGTCGTTTGTGGTGTTTGACGTTCGCTTGATGTAGAATCACAAACACAAGCCAACAATTTTGGGTCGCTGCCGATTTCTTTTAATCTGGCATAATCTGTTCCTGGTTCGATTGGGTTGTCATCATTAAAAGTCCAATCCCCTGTATGTAAGATTTTTCCAGCAGGTGTTTTAATAATTAACATTTGTGCTTCGGGTACCGAGTGTGAAACATGGAAAGTTTCAACCACAAATGGGTCAAGATTTAATTCTGCACCCGCCGCATCAAATTCGATAATATCTTTTTCTGGATTATAATCTATTTCCAATCCATTAAATGTTCTGCGCAAAATTTCAGCAGGGAAACGCGTGCAATAAATAGGTTTTCTAAACTTTGGCCAAATATATTTTAATGCACCAATATGGTCTTCATGTCCGTGTGTCATAACAAAAGCCACAACATCTTTTTTATGCTTTTCCAGCCATGTTGTATCACAATATTGAACGTCACCAGCACCGATTTCTTCTTCTAAAAAACCCATACCACAATCAACAATTAAATATTTGCCACGATATTTATAAACATACATGTTTTGACCAACATGTTCCAGCCCGCCCAAAGCCATGAAATATATTTTGTCATCGTTGTTATCACTTTCGTGGTCCACAGCTTCTGTCACTTTTACTTTTACCATTTAAAATCCTTTTTTAAAGTTTAACTTTTGCATGCCTGCCAATTCATTGCCAATAAAGAAGAATCTTTATTTGTAGTGAATCTTATAGGCATGCGACTCAAATTTTACAAGAATAAATTCAAAATTGGCGTAAACCCCAATTTTAAATTTATGGCGCACCCAGTTCTTGATAAACAACAATAAAAATTTATAAAAATTCGTATTTACTAACTCCATTTTTATAATTTTTCTAATCGTTTATCTGCGGATTGGTCATGCGCTATCGCTCTGACCGATCCCGCTGGGTTTACAAGAATAAATTCAAAATTGGCGTAAACCCCAATTTTAAATTTATGGCGCACCCAGCGGGATTCGAACCTGCAGTCTTTGCCTTCGGAGGGCAATGCATTATCCAGTTATGCTATGGGTGCACATGCTTTTTATTATATACTTATTGCGCCAACATTGCCAGCATAAAATCATCTAAATCACCATCCAGAACAGCAGCAGAATCAGTCTTTTCAACACCTGTTCGAACGTCTTTTACCAACTGGTATGGATAAAGAACATAATTGCGAATTTGACTGCCCCATTCAATTTTTTTCTGAGCGGCTTTGGCAGCATCTTCTTCAGCTGCGCGTTTTTGCATTTCTAATTCATAAAGTTTTGAACGCAACATCTTCATAGCCATGTCGCGATTTTGAATTTGACTGCGTTCGTTCTGGCAAGTCACAACGGTATTTGTTGGAATATGTGTGATACGCACAGCAGAATCTGTCTTGTTAACGTGCTGACCACCGGCACCACTTGCACGATAAGTATCAATGCGTAAATCTTTTTCGTTTATATCAATTTCTATAGAATCGTCAATATCAGGCCATACATCCACAGAAGCGAAACTAGTTTGCCTTTTACCATTTGCATTAAAAGGCGAAATACGAACCAATCTGTGTACGCCAATTTCGTTTTTTAACCAACCAAAAGCACGTTCACCAGAAATTCTAAAAGTGATGCTTTTTATACCGGCTACATCGCCTTCGTGTTCTTCAACTGTTTCAATATTAAACCCATGTCTTTCACACCATCTGGTATACATGCGGGATAACATCTGCGCCCAATCTTGCGCTTCTGTACCACCTGCACCAGATTGAATAAACAAAAAAGCACCGTTGTTATCCATCGGGTCAGAAAACAAAGTTATAAATTTTGCCTTGTGCGCTTTGGCGGATAATTCTGATATAGCACTATTTATGTCAGCATCTTCCGGAGATAATTGATATAATTCAACTAAATTAGTATATTCAGATTCTAAAGAATTCAATTCAGATAATTGCTTTTCCAAACTAGATTTTTTTTGCAAGACAATGCGTGCATTATCAGGGTTGTCCCATAAATCAGACGAATTAACAGTATTATTTAGTTTTTCAATTTCAGATTGAAGTTTTTCTGGGTCAAAGAAACCCCCTTAACGAAGAGATATCGTTAGATATTTGATTCAAAGTTTCATTGTTTGTCATAACCATACGAAAAAATATAACAATTTATTTATTTAAATCAACTTTTTTGTGTTTTTAAGTGAAAGTTTTATTGCGTTTATTTTTGAAATGTGATAAAATGACCTTAACGAGAGGGATTTTTTATGAAAAAATTTTTATTAGCGTTTGGATGTGTTGGTGCTTTTTTATTGGGAAATGCTGCTTTTGCGGTTTCTGCTGGAACAACGGCAAATGATTCAGCACGTGCAACTGTGTACACAAATTCTGGCAGTAATACAAATTCGGGTTCTCGTGGAAAAACTAATGCGGTGAATGCGTATGTTCAAAATCAGCGTAATACTTACTTTTTAATCACTCAACCAGACGTTGATACTGCATGTCGGCAAAAAATTATGAATTGTTTAACTGATTATTGCGGTGATACAACGGTTGTTCCTGGCAAAACATCTGGTCGTTGCATGTATGCCACGGAAAGCGAACTATACAATTATACTTTGCTTTGTTTGCAAAAAGACACATCTATTTTGTTGCCACAATATAATACGATAACTAAAAACGGTTCTGGCGGAATGAATACCGCCGCCCGCCTTTGTCCTTCTTATGTGCAACAGGAATTAATGTCGTATTTATCAATGGCGAGTATGGCTGATAAATTAACAAAATCTCATTCAGATTTATGTTTGCAACGTCGTCGTGAACTAGAAGCTGCTATGGCATGCCATTCTGTTGCGTTGGCGTACGGAAACGAAACAACTAGCATGTTAACATCTCAATTAACAGATTTTTGTGGTGCTGGTGTTGCTGGCGGTTCTGCCGAAATGGTGACTCGTTTTGTGAATGCGGGTAATGTCGGTGCAAGTGTTTGGGGCTGGGCAGATAAAGTTGTTGGTTTGGAATTAAATTCCAAAGGGGCTAATTGGGAATCTGCTGTTGATGCAGTATTGGCAAGTTATACTAATCGTATGAATCTTGCTTGTGGTGATAATTTACAATTGAATACGGTTTCTCATCCGACAACTACGGATACAACGCCTAATATAACGAACGCTGTGCAAACTATTGCATCGGTAGCGTTTCCGTCTACAAATACAAATAAGAAACAAAATCCGTATGAAGATCAAAGCGTGTTTATGGAAGTGACCTCAATGTATGAAATTTATGATTATAATACAGCTAAACAGGTCATTGATGCAGGTTTAACAAACAGTCCTTTGACACAAAATTCATTTTTAACTAGTGCTCAAATGGACAGTATGCAACAGGCTTATAGATTGGGAACAAAGGTATTTATTATTCGTGACAGCACCAGATGTTTTACAGTTCCTGTGGCAACGTTGACACAGATAGAAACTTCATTGGTTTCTCAGGCTTTTGCGAATTGTATAAGCAGATAGGATAGTGAATTTTAAAACCACCGTTCCGGTGGTTTTTTGTTATGTGAAAAATTTGATAGGTTTACTTGATAACATAGTCTTTTTTTGATATAATATCTCTTATGAGAATATCACGCAGACAAGTTTTAAAAACAGTAAGTTTTTCTGCCTTGGTCATCGGGTTGATGCCACGTGTTGCTTTTTCTGCTCAAAACGCTTTGCGTTCCATAAGAACAGGGTTGCAACCTGGTGGAAAAACACGTTTGGTTATTGAAACAGCATCTCGTCCATCTTATACTTTGTCGTATGGCGAAAAGCAATTAATTGTAAATTTGTCTAACACAAACGGCAAATCAAATGCTAAAACCACATTGGCAAACGGCACATTGGTAAAGAAAATTACTCAAATTCAAGATGGTGCTTTGTTAAAGATTTCTGCAACATTAGGCTCGGTCATAGATGCAATTGATAAAAAACAAATTATGATACTGGAACCTAATGGTGATAACGATTATCGTTTGGTGATTGATTTTGTGGCGGGCAGCGGACACGGCATATCTGGAAACGCTGCTGCCGCTAGAAGCGCCACCACACAAAAGACAGAAACTGTAAAAACAACAAGTAAATCACCATCAACTAATCAACAACATGTAATAGTTATTGATGCTGGTCATGGTGGCAAAGACCCTGGTTGCATAGGCAAGGGCGGTACCAAAGAAAAAACAGTTGTATTATCAGTCGCAAAAAAGTTAAAAACTCAGTTGGATTCTGCGGGATATAAAACGTTTTTAACTCGTTCTTCGGATACGTTTTTAAAATTGGCAGACAGGGCTGAATTTGCAGAAAAAAAACGTGCCGATTTGTTTATATCTTTGCATGCTAACGCTAACCCCAGTCGTAATGTAAAGGGTTTTTCTGTTTACACATTGTCTGAAAAAGCATCTGACGAAGAAGCTCAAAAATTAGCAGAATCAGAAAACGCAGCAGATAAAATTGATGTTAATGGTTTTGAACAATTTTCCAAAGATATTCGTGTTGCGTTGTCTTCATTGCAACAACACGCAGTTGCTGAATTAAGCGAAGAATACGCAAATAGTTGTGCTAAATCTTTGAATCGTGCGTCTGTTGAACAACAAAAAGGTCCGGCTGTTCGCCATGCTCCTTTTGCTGTATTGCGTTCAACAGTTCCAGGGGCGTTAATTGAATTGGGGCACCTGTCTAATAAAAACGAAGAAAATCTTTTAAAATCAGACAGTCACCAAAATAAATTGGTTGCAGCCATTGTAAAGTCTATAAATTCTTATGACTTTGATGTGTAAAGGCAATGTATAATCTACCTTTTGCTAAAAATAACATACAAACAAAACCATAATTTTAGCTTAGTTTATTGCGATACACTTGCATCGTGTACATTATAGATATCGCCATGATACAACACGTTTAATTTTTTGGTTGAATTTTTATTGATAGGCAAGCCATCTGAACCAAACGGTTGTTTCGTCATTTGCAAATAATATGTTTTATTATTTTGTCGAAACGCCATCGAAGGAGAGGTATTTGGTTTTGTAGTAGACAAACATACCCGAGTATCGCCACCGATGTTTAAAAATTTATTTTCTGTGCACGTAAATTCATCATATGGTGTCGTTGTATTCCATATTGCATACAAATCAACATCTTCTGCACGACTAGATTCAAAACTAAAGTTTTTCAAAGGTGTTGAACAATTGTTTTCGCCATAACACCAGCCAACGAATACACCGTCATCGGAATCTTGCAAATCTTTTATATTTACTGTGCCTGATAGAATATTATAAGAAGTTGAATTTTCTTCGTTTCCAACGACAGCAGCATCATTTGTATTGTGATATGTTATTTCATATATTTCCAATACACATTTATTACCGGATAATTTATATCCATTACCACAGCCCCATTTTGCATAGAACGATTTGTCCCCAGTTGAACCATATTGAACAGTCTTTGTATCAGAACAGCCATTATACGTGTTTGTTGTAGAATCATAAGATTCACACCAACCATTAAAGACATAGTTGTCACGTTCAGGCGTACCAATTGTAAACGTCGCGTCTTCTTCTGTGTATTGTGAACGATGTTCTGCGCCATCTGGCCAATCATTTTCATTCACGTTATAATAGTGTATGTCATAACGTGGATTTTCTACACAAGATTTTATCCGTGTGCCATTAAACAACAAAGTACGAAAATCTGAATTGTTCATAACTTTCTTAGCACAAGATTCTGGGCAACTGGTTGAACAATCTGGGAAATTAGAATGTAAAACCCATGAAGAACTTGTTGCAGATTGCCAAGAACCACTTTCTGGTTTAAATCTAGTTATATTGCACCAACAATTATTACCCGAATTTTCAGAAGGTGTACCAGTACCAGTTTCGCTGCACAAAGATGTACCATAAACCGTTCCGTAACCAAATACAACTTTCCACGCATCCATATCCAAAGTATTAAATTCTGGGTTAGCATCTGGGCATGCATCACCACTATAGTTGATATTTGTTGAGAAACATAGCGCACCCAAAGCATAATAATCTGAACCGTTCACTTCTGAATTGACAATGTTTGCAAAATTTTCTGGCAATAATTTATACCCAGTACTACATGTTGGCAATACCGATTGTTCAATCCAATTAGCATAAAGTGTTTTTGATTCAGACCATCCTGATTGTGTGCCTGTAAGTTTTGTTTTACATTTTTTTGCACCATCACACCAGCCAATAAATTCGTATCCTTCTTTTGATATATTTGGCAAAAGCACATCATTACCAAATGTATAAGTTTTAGGTGTCAAAGAGTCATCTTCTTCGCCATCAACAATATATGAAATATTGAATGTTTTTGGGTCGCAAGTTTTGTTATCACCTTCGCCGATTAAATCATAACCATTGGGGCAAGATATACGATTCCATTTTGCAACAAATGTTTTTGGACCACTAGAACCCAAAGGTATAGTTTTTTGTTGGTCTGTGCAATTTGTGCCGTCTTCGTCACACCAGCCAACAAATTCAAAATGCTCTGGCACAGTTGGGTTTGTTTCTGGGACAGTAAGTTCTTCAAATGCAGTATAACTTGTCGGGGATAAACTGTTGTCATTTACATTTTGATATATAATAGCATATTCCGTAGGTGTCCAACCAGCAACACATGTTGAATCATCGGTTATGTTCCACTTTGGATTTGTTGTATCCAGATTATTTGTACATTCCCAATTGGTCGGCGTATAATAAGTCTGTTCGCAAATTGATGAATTTAATTCATAATCTGCATCATATGTGACGGTGATGCTTGCTTGTTTACCATCCGCTAAATTACCACCATTACAATCATAAGACAAAGTATATGAATTAGCTGTCCATTGAGCGGTGCAGGTCATATCCGAACTATAATTATACAGATTTATTACACCGTTATTTGCATAAGTACCAGTATAATCTTCGCCAGAATCAGTTGTTGCAGTACAAGACCATTCTTTAAATGTATAACCGTCTATGGCGAAATCGTTTCCTGTTAATTCGATATTTGTATCAGCATAATTCACAGCTTGATCTTCCATGCTGCCGGTAAAACTGGTTGTTCTATTGCCAGCGGTTCCATGATCAAATATAATCTTATGTGATTCTGGTGACCATTTTGAATAAATGTTTTGATTGCCGTGCATGGTCGCAGAAATTTCAGTAATAATATCTTCATCATTTAATAGGCTATCTGTGTGCCAAGATTGAAAGATATAATTACTTTTTGATGTGTTATTTAATATGGTTGTTGTACCGTACGTGTATTTCTTAGGTTCTATATTATTAAGTTGTTCACTACCATCCCAATATAGAATATCATATACATCAGGTATGCAGGTTGCATTAAACATCGGTTCGCGCAAATAATCATTAGATTCAGCCAAATTAGTTGCACAACTGCTGGCGCAAGAGGCTTCGCATGAAGCTGTGTCAGCAAAACTTGTATTCAACACCCAAGGAGATTCTGATATCGTATGAGATACATCGTTAACAGGTGTATAGCCTGTCGCGCGACACCAACAACTTTTACCACTAGTGTTTGTATCTGGAAACGCGGTCGAATAGTTTGTCCCGCCTGTCGCGCTGCACAAAGATGTTCCCAATACATCACCATAAACAAACGAAGCACCCCAATCACCAGGATTTGATAATCCATAAATGTCTGAATTGCTGGTTTGCGTAGTATCAGCAGAAATATATCCTTTGATACCTATGCCAGATATATTTGTGTCTTTGCTGGCTAATAAATTATTAACAGGTGTATAATATGTATCACAACCGAACGTTATATCGCATGCCACAGGATAGCCAGCATTATAAAATTGTTTGTTTTCTACAACGGTCCCCGCATAATCGCATTCGTTTGAATGTTCTGGACATTGTATCGTTGATGGACAAATTGCATAACAATCAGTTATTTGTGTAGCAGTCGTTCCATCTGCCAAAGGATAATCCACCGGGCACGAGAAACATTCACCATTTTCAAGATAATTATTATCTTCGCATGATGTGCGAGTCCAAGTTGCATAAAGTTCTCTATTTCCTCCATTTGCAGTAATTATCTCGTCAATTGTATTACCGCCTTCGTCTTTCCAGCCATCAAAACGGAAATGGTCTTTTAAAGGTTGTGGTAAAGGTGTTATATTACTATCTTCCACAGTATAACTTGTGGTGGTATAAATTTCTTCTTTGTTGGAATCCCAATAATACGTGACGGTATATGGTATAGCAGTCCATTTAGCCCAGAAGGTCTGATTACCAGAAGTATCATCAGAAATTGTGGTCACCATTTCACCGCCATTTACTTCTGTATACCAGCCATCAAAAGAATAATGTGGTCTGTCTGAATTGTCTACATCGGTTGGCAATTCTGTTTCTATACCAAAAGTATAAGTAGCAGGGCTTAATTCTTGGTTAATTTCAGAATCATCAATTTGGTTTTTATATGTTATATTATATGTTGCAGCTTCCCAATTAGCCCATAATGTGACATTGCCAACAGTACCACTAACAATTGTATAAGGTTTTTGTAATTCGTTGCAATTATTTTCATCCCCCGCACACCAACCAGATAACGTATATTCATCACGAGTTGGCACAGGTATAATTATATTTTCGCTGTCAATCGTAAATGTCGTTGGGTGTTCGTTATTCGGCCAAACAGAATTGAACAGGTTATTGTAAATTATCTGATATTCTATGGCTTCCCATTGAGCAGTACAAACCATATCGCTTGGATATTCATATTTGCTGATTATACCTTTATCAGGATATGTGCCTGTATACGTTTCGCCATTATTTGTTGTGGCAGTACAAGACCATTCTTTAAATCTATAACCGTCTATGGCGAAAGCGTTTCCGGTTAATTCAATATTCGTATCAGCATAATTCACAGCTTGGTTTTCCATGCTGCCTGTAAAACCGGTCGTTCTGCCATTAGCGGTACCATGATTAAACTGTATATAATGTACGTCAGGCGTCCATTGGGCATACAGCGTCATATCACGGGAAGAACCTGTTTGGATAACTTTTGGATTAGCACAACCTTCAGACAAACTACTATTTTCACACCATTCACCAAAAGTATAATTCGATTTAGTTAAATTATCAGGTATAGTCACATCATGATATACAATTGTATATTGTGATGGTAATTCTATTCCGTCTGCAACAGTTCCGCCATTATTTTCGTATTCAATTGTATATATACGAGGTGTACATATTGAATACGGTCCAAATACTTGACTGCGGTAAAACTGATTATTAGACAGCATTTCTACGCATGTCAAAGTACATTCTTCGCTACAAACAGTAGAATCATTAAATCTATCAACGTAAATCCATTGTGCCTCAGTAGTAGTTGAAAAGTCAGTAGAATTATTTAATGCGTATTCTTTCATTCGACACCAACAATTCTGACCAGCGTTTGCTGGAGACATTGTTTGAGAAGAACTTGAATATAACATTTCTGTCGATGGTTTTCCGCCAGTATAACTGTTACAACTTGATTCGCCATATATAGTCCCCCCATAAGATTGAAAATACACACCCCAATTTCCATTCCATGTATTATTTTTCTTTATCTTTGGCAATTTTTCGTTTGTGACAGTCATTGGTTCGGTGCTTGTATCCCTGTACGCAAAATGAGTCGATTTGCTAACATTCTTTGACGAATCTAACACAGCCAAAGAAGAATTTTGTGTTTGATATCCTGCACCACAAGAATCGGAACTAACATTTGCAAACAATTGGGTTGTTCCTACTTCTTCATCAGTTAATTCTGTTATTGGAGTGCCAGTATAATTTGAATTTAAATACCAACCCGAAGATGATGCACGCCCGCTAAAAACAGGGACACTTGGCAACTGTAGTGCGCCACTTGATTGGACTGTTTCTATTGAATATGTTATAGGTTCAATTACATCGTCTGTGTTTACATTAAATGAAAGAGTATAATCTATCGGTTCGTATTCAGCATACAATGTTTGGTTTGATGAATCTGTGCTTGAAATTTCTTCAACTATTGAAGAATCGGTTAATTCATTGTCAGAATGCCAATTAACAAAATCATAATGTGGTTTTGATGCAGAACGCAATTGTACAGTATCACCATAAGTATAAGTTGATTGTAAATCAGAATCTGTAATTTTTTCATCGTCATCATAATATGTGATACTATAAGTTGCAGGCGCCCATTTTGCATACAACGTCGTAGATTCATAAGCAGAAACTACTTTTTCTTTTGAACAATTTGTATAAGTATCTGTAGCAGAATCATACGAATCACACCAACCTTCAAAAGCTTGACCTTCTGGTGCTTCTGATGGTTCTGGCAATACAACAGCAACATTATCATCAGCCACTGTTTCTGTATCCGGCAATGTAATTTCTGTGCCGTTATCAATATATGTGATTTGATATGTTTCTGGTCTCCATTTTGCATATAATGCCACATTACCCATCTTTGACGTCGGCAAACTTTCAATTGCATCACCAGTTAATTCAGCATTGTTATACCAGCCACTAAAGGCATTGTTTTCTTTAGTCGGAACAGGCAAAGTTGTTGTCTGATTAACGACATAAGATTCTGGAACAACAACAGGTGCTAGAAATTCACCACCGTTTGTATTATATGTTATGCTGTATGTCTTTGGTGTCCATTGTGCATATAATGTCTTATCTGTTGTCCAGCCTGTTTGAGGTTCTGTCACCGGATTATCACAAGTCACTTCATCTATGCACCAACCAGCAAAATCGTAATGATTCTTTTTAGGCGTTGGCAATGTTATTGTATCAGAAGCAATATAATCTTGTGTTGGATATGTTTGTGTAGAACCGTCAATATTGTATGTGATTGTATAAGAATCTAATGCACATGCGTTTAAAGAATCATACACAGATTGACGGAATTGAGGTTGTAATTGTAATTGTTTTGCGCAGTTAGCTGCACACGAATCTTCGCACAAAGAAACACTTGATTGGTTTGCAAAATAAACATACGCAGCAGAAATCCTTTGTTCGTCATCAGATAAAGGTTTGAAACCTGTTGCTTGACACCAACAATACGTGCCGGAATTAGCTGTGTCAATTTCATCGGCGATTTCGTATTGTGACGTGCCAACAGTATTTGAACAATACGCATGACCATACACAGTTCCATGTGCGCCATTATTATCATCTGTATCAAAATATGTTCCCAAATCTCCAGCAGATAATGTTTTAGAAATATGCTCGTTTGACACCTTGATACCAGATGATGTTGTATATGCTACATAACTGCCATCAGAACGATAATCTAGGGCGATCAATGGATTGGTTTGTGCATGATAACCATTTGCGCATGAAACATCTGACCACTTTGCATAAAGCGTTTTATCGCCTGTCAAATTAGATTGATTTCCAGTCAAAGGATTTGCACAATTTTCAGAGTTTTCACACCATCCAGCAAATGCGCGAGTGCGACTTGTTAAAGTTGGCAAACTTATTGTGTCATTTACAGTGTAATTCAAAGTATCATACACACTGTCATCATTAATAAATGTCAATGTGTAATTGTTTAAAACACAAGAATTATCATCATCCCAAACCCGCAAAGACGATGAACGCACAACACGATGTGTTTTTATAGAATCAGCACAAGATTCTGCACAATCAAGTTCGCAATTATTAGAATTGAATGCACTATACACCCAATAACCCGTCAACATGCTTTGATGTGAATTGTCGTTGGTTGAAATATTTGTCGCTTTGCACCAACAATTCTTTCCAGTGGTGGTTTCGTCTGGATGCCCAACACGCCATTCAGAACCATAACCGTCTGCCCAAGTAGGACTGCACAAAGAAACCCCAGAAGCAGTACCGTATGGAAAAGTCACACTCCATGTTTTGTTTTGTGCATTGTATGTGCGTGATGTCCCATTAATCAAAGAAGAAGAATTGTATAACGCTGCACGGAAAACAGAATCACTTTCTGTCCCCAGGGCAGCATAGGCTATGCCAGCAACAGTATAAGAACAAAACTGTGCACAAGAACTGGTGCAATTGGATGCACTTGATCTGTCTGATGCCATTATCCAAGGTGTTGATATATTTTGCAAAGGTTCGTTTGTTGGGGTAAATTCATTTGCATGACACCAACAATATCTTGCTTCGCCATCTGCACTTGTTAGTTCGTTTTCGGTTGCAGTTAAACCAGGATTTGAACCGTTCCATTGGAAACTGTGATAATCTGCACCGCTTTTTGCACTGCATAATGCACGACCAGATAATTTGCCATAGTTAAATGTTGTGTACCACATACCTGGAACAGATAAATCTGTGACATTTTGTCCACCGTTTCCTGCAAGATTAACAGAACCCAATCTATCTGCATTCACAGAAACATTTTGATTAGATAAAATACTGCTTTGCGGTGTGTATCCGTTCTGGCAACCAAAACTTATATTACAATGTGGTATCACAGAACCATAATATTCTGTGCCAGATGTTGCACCAACATAACCACAATTCACAGAATGTTCAGGACATTCAGGATTCCCATTGCAAGACCAATTTTTATAACAATGATTCACACTGGTTGCAGTTGCACCATTAGAAGTATATCCACCAGGACAAGATACACATTCTTCATTATTTAAATATTCTCCGTTTGAGCAAGGTGCATGAACCCATTTTGCATAAAATGTTTTTGATGTTTTTATAGAAGGCTGACTGCCGGTTAATGGGTTTTCGCAATTTGATAAATCTTCGCACCACCCCATAAATTCATAATTATCCCTTGCCTCAGGCGTTGGTAGAACTACTGTGTCACCACCTTCGTATATAATTGTCTGTTCAGAATCGCCGTTTATACAAGTGATATCAAATTCCAGTTCTTCCCATTGTGCATACAAAGTAATGTCGCCCATCGTTCCTGCGGAAATTTGTGATACAACGGTATCACAATCTGCCGAATTAACACACCAACCAACGAATGTAGCGTTTTCTGTATCAGAGAGTACTGGTAAATCAACCGTATCGACGACGGTATAGTCTATCGTGACGTTTTCGTTATTGTCGTTTCTATATGTAATAGTGTATGTTGCCGGTACACATATTTCTTGGGTATTGCTTGAGACACTGTTGTATAATGCTTGACGTAATCTTGAAGGATAACCGTGTCCACCACCATTTGACCATCCTGTCCAAGTGCCGCATTCATATGCGCAAAGCGAATTACAAGCAGCGGTACTATTGTTTTTGCCGACATATGCCCACACAGATTCAATGTTATGACATTGCTGATTGTCAGACGTAAAATCAGTTATTTTGCACCAGCAATATTTACCAGTACCAGCGTCCACAACCGCCGCCTTGTCGGCTGTCCAATAAGAAGCGTCTTGCTCCCAAGTTTGATTAGTATCGTTGTTTGCAGCGTATGCGCTACAAAACGCAACACCTTTTACCGTCCCATATGAAAACGTATCATACCATTGACCTGGCTCTAAATTGGAATAATTCACAGAAGTAGTGTTGCCGCCAACAGAGGTAGAACCATCAATAGCATAATAACCTATCCCGCCATTAGAAACCGTACCAGAAGTAAGGTTAACATCTAAACCTGACATATCACAATGTTGGGCATTACTTAATTCATAACCATTTGGACATGTTTCTGGTTCAACAATATCCTCTGTCCATTTAGCGTAAAAAGTTTTATTGCCGTATGAACCGCTTGGAATCTGTGTGATTAGATTGCCGGTAAAACTATTGTTGTCGTACCATCCACCAAAAGTATAACCTTCGCGTTCGGCTGGCGTTGGTAAATTTATTGTTGAAGAAGTAATATTATAGGTTTCAGGCTTGCTGACAAGTGCAATTGGCCATTCGCCACCGTCCAGTTCATAACTGATAGTGTATGTTTTTATTTTGCATGTTGGTAAAGCACCAGGACCATACATAACCTGGCGTTCTGGTAGTTGATAAGCGATTTTTTCAACACAGAATTTTGCGCACGAATAAGGGGTGCAAGTCGTTCCACCAGGCGACATCCATTTGGTTAAGAAATTTGAACGCTCGCCACTTGGTACCCACTTGGAACCAGATAATGTATATGGCGTAAAACCATCCAACTGACACCAACAATAATTACCAGGGGTTTCGCTGATTGTATCAGGAACAGATTGACCGTGTCCTGAAAACATCCAGTTTCCTGTATAACCAAGTGTGGTGCTGCATTGTGCACGACCATATAACATACCATAGAAACTTACGCCTTCTGCACCTTCTTTAAAGAATAATTCATATCTGCCTGCGGGTAGGTTTTCTAATGAATCGTCTAAATCTACATTTACTTCATTGTTTCTGCCACGAAAAGCAACCAATGCGGGATTCCCATTTACACTATCAAAATAAGCATAAGCCACAGCAGAAGCCTTGTAATCTGTATCATTAAATGGGCTGGTTTGAGATTCATAACCCGCTTCACAAGCTGAAGCATTCCATTTAGCATAAAACTCTTTATTGCCAGTATCTGTTGATGAAATTGTTTTTGTGCCGGTACAATTCTCGCTTAAATTAACATCATCACACCATGCAACAAACGTGTATCCTTCGCGTGAAGGCGTTCCTAAAACAACGGTTTCCCCAGCGGTATAAGAAGCAGGGTGATTTTGCCCACTTTCCCATGTCGCACTTAGCATATTACTGTAAGTTATAGAATATGTTTCTGGTGCGTTTGCAGTGCATAGTGGAACAGTGAACAATGCTTGACGAAAAGCAAACTTTGAATTTACTAAATCAGCACAACTGACCGCACAGCCATTGTTTTCACAGGCTTCTTGATTATACATACTTGTTGTGCTGTGTACCCATTTACCAGAAAAACTAATCTCTTCTTCACCTGTTGGTATAAAACCATACGCCTGACACCAACAAATTTTTCCTGGTTCTGCCTGATAAACATCATCAGCCACAGAATATGTTCCTATGGTATCATAACCATCTTGACCAAATTCAGAAGCACAATAAGTTCTTCCCAATAATACACCACGCATATTAATATTTGCTGAAGCATCCACATAATTGAAATATGAATTCCATTTGCCTGTTGGAATGTCTTCTGGACCAATATAACCGCTGGTTGTATATGTTGTGCCTGTTGTCACGTTTTTATAAGCATATCCTGTCACACCTGCGTGATAATCCATATCAGTAAAAGGATTTGTCTGTTCATGATATCCCGCGCCACACGGCAAAGCGGTCCATTTAGCATAAAATGTCTTATCACCAGTTGAACCAGCAGGAATAACTTTTTCTGTTGTGCAATTTTGTGTTAATTCGGCATCGTCGCACCACCCAGCAAAAGCGTATCCTTCGCGGGTTGGAATTCCAATTGTTATCTCTTCGCCAGTTGTATAAGAAGCAGGGTGTAATTGATTTTCATCCCATGTCGCATCCAAAAGGTTAGAATAGGTTATAGAATATAAATTAGCATTGATTTCACATTTTTCTTGTTCGGCACGCGTTACGGCATTATACAGTTCACGACGAAAATACGAATGAGCTGCTGACGCTGAACGGAATTGGTGAACACAAAATATAGCACAATTACTAGAACAGGATGATGATGAAAATTGTCCACTAAACACCCAATCAGATTCAATGTTATCGCATTGTAGCGAATTAGAAATTTTGCACCAACAATGATCTCCTGTGCCAGCAGCGATAAGTTCTGAATCGTTTGCCAGCCACTCGTTATTATAGTTTTCTGGGTAAGTTAGAGTCCAATGATTGCCTGCTCTGTTACTGCAGAAAGCTCGACCTTTGATTGTATCGTTTGCCATAATGCTAATCCATTCGCCTTTTGCTAATTGGTAATTGTTTAAAGGTCTTGTATAATCGCTTCCTGTTGCACCGTTTATAGCTCTGGCTCCCCAGTGCCCGGTTTGCTCGCTCCCGGCTATATTGCCAACAGTTGCATCGGATAAATCACAAGTATATGTTTCCCAACTCTGTCCTGCTGAACACGGAGTTTTTGCATAGTGTGCAATAAAATATTTGTTTTCTGTATATTCCCATGTAAATGAAGTGCTTGCAGGTATGACTTCGTTCGTGCCACTAACAGACCAACCATCGAATTCATAGTTTTCTGGCGGGGTACAAGTATTTGCAGCAGGAACAAAACCAGCACCTGTTTGAATGTCTGTAGCATCATCTGGCGTTTCACCCGTACCATCCCCGCACAAATAATTAACAGTATATGCTGCCAAACAAGAATTCACAACAAATAACCCAATAAGTGCTGAAAAACATACAGTCCAAAAACCACGCAAAAACCGCGAAAAACAGGGCATTTTGTCCATCCTTCCTCTTTCTATATTTTTTATCATAGAAAAAATGCTGTTGGTGTGTCCAGAGTTTTTTTTATATAAAAATAGAAAATTAAAGAATTGCTTTTTACAAACTAAATATATATAATGAACACGCGTTTCGGAGATATGGCAGAGCTGGTTGAATGCGCGCGACTCGAAATCGCGTATACAGGCAACTGTATCGAGGGTTCGAATCCCCCTATCTCCGCCAGTATTCTCAGGATTACGGCATCCCTATCAAAAGCCCGCTCTCTAGCGGGATTTTTCATGCATTGACTGTGGTATGAACGAAAAATGCCCCTTTTTAAACGCTAAAATACGGCTTTCTATACAATGCCTGTTTTCCGATAGTCAAATCTGCATCTATTGACTTTTGGACAAAATGCTCTATAATAAAAGGGACATGAAAAACGAAAGTATGATTTTTGCTACTTTTGATTCCTCATTGTTCGGCTACGGCGAACGATGGTGTTTGTAATATTTTCTAAAAATAAATCATCTCTCAAAAAATAAAAACAATATGGTCCGGTTGGAGGGCGTGTGCTTGGCGATTCCTGGCACCCGTTCAATCGATCAATACAAACACAAAAGGATTATAAAATGAAAATATCATACAATAAAAAACGTTCGGGACAGCTGCATATTTCTCAACATACCGCTTATAATTTGCGCCTAAAAGAGGAAATAAGTGCAGTAAGTGTCGATTTAGGTAAAAACACATCTGGGGAATTCGACTTCCACGATGAAAAAAATGTGGGAGTTTCCGGTGATGTTTCTAACGTGCGGTTGCTTTTTAACAGTAAAGCGAACTATATAGCTTTATCTGTTATGGGAATGCGTGGAAGTTTTGATTTTTCCGGGGTGCGTATTCTGTATATTGACCATTGCGACATATCCAAAGCAACCATCAAATTCAATCCAAATGCACGATTCATAGACCTTTATAGGGTCAAAGGATTGCGCGGCTATCTGGATTTCAGCAATGTTCAGGAATTAAAGTTAGGCGAAGGAACCGAAGAAACCTGTTTAGACGGGGTTTCTGGGATCAAATTCAATCCCAACGGATTGGTTTTCGGTATTTCTGATGCCAAAAGACGGCTCTTAGAATCTGCCTATCTGAAACACGAAAGAAACAGTTAAAACCAAAAGGAATGAGATATGAAAAACCAAAATGAAAAAGTAATGCTGACCGGGGTTCGTCCAAGTGGAAACCTGACTTTGGGAAACTATCTGGGAGCAATAAAAAACTTTGTGACGCGCCAAGGCAAATATAAAAGTTATATTTTTGCGGCGGACCTGCATGCGATAACCAGTCCACGCGACCCAGCTGAATTGCACGAAGCCGTCAATAACTGTATCGCAATGTATTTGGCGTGTGGTATTGACCCAGAACAAACCATCGTATTCCGGCAAAGTGATGTTTTGGAACATGGCATTATGGGCTTTATAATGACATTTCAAACGCATATGGGCGAATTGTCACGAATGACCCAGTTTAAACTGAAATCGCAGGCCACGGGTAAAAATGGCATTGATACAGGGCTGTTTGTGTATCCGCCATTGATGTCTGCCGATATCTTGCTGTATAACACAGATATGGTTCCGGTGGGTCTGGACCAGCAACAGCATGTGGAATTGACACGCGATTTGGCCCAGCGGTTTAATAATCGCTATGGCGATACATTCAATGAACCGGACGTTTATATCGCACCGGTTGGAAACAAGATTCTGAATCTGCAAAATCCAACTGAAAAAATGAATAAATCGGACGGGCCAAACCCAGGAACAATCTTTTTGATGGACGATTTGAAACTCGTTCGTAAAAAGATAATGTCGGCAGTCACAGATAGTGAAGCAGTAGTGCGGTTTGACGAGGAGAATAAACCCGGTATATCAAACCTGCTTAGTATATTATCCGCAACGACTGGTGAAAGTATTTCTGACATAGAGAAACGATTTGTTGGTCGGGGGTACGGCGATTTCAAACGTGAGGTCGCAGATGCCGTTTGTGATTTGATTGAACGCATTCAAACAAATTATGAAAAGTTCAAGAATCCCGAAGTATTGAACAAGATTCTTGATGACGGTGCAGAAAAAGCACACGTGGTCGCATCAGAAACATTGAATCGTGCTAAACTTGCGCTTGGGTTGAAATAGCTTAATTTAGGTATACAAAATTGTGTAACAGAATTCCAGTCCGCCACAAATAACAAAATGTCCCGTTGGGGCATTTTTTTGTTTGTTTCGTCGACTTCGGAATTCGAACCCGGCAAGAGGGTTCGAACCGCAGCTGAAAGGCAGACGGAGTATGCCGGTGAGCAACGCGAATGAGGCAAGGGGAATGTAGCACAGCGAAATCAATCCCCCTATCTCCGCCATCCGTTTTCGTTGTCGGGTGCAAGACGCACGATTAAGAAAAATTTTCTGGTTTTATTTTCCGTGTTTTTGGTTTACAATACACGGTATGAAAGGTTTTTATGAACAGGTTTATGATTTGGTTGCTAAAATTCCCGCAGGGAAAGTGACAACCTATGGCGATATTGCGAAAATGTTGGGACGTCCGCGTGCTGCACGTTTTGTGGGATATGCGATGAATGCTTCGTGTGAAACGGATTCGCTGCCGTGGCATCGGGTCACTTTTGCAGATGGGAAAACGTGGGATGGTCAATGGGAACAGGTTCAACGTGATTTATTAACCGCCGAAGGCGTTGGGTTCAAACCAGATGGAAACATTGATGTAGAAAAGTATCGCTGGCATCCGGAAAACGAATCTGCCCCAATAAACTTGCGTGATGCACCGATAAAATTTTAATGCTTTTTCTTTTGTTTCTCTAATTTATTGTAAATAACAGATTCCGGCAGGTCTTGAAAAGTTAGATACCAGGATTCTGCTTTTTTATTTTTTGTATGTGCGGCAATACATTTATGCATATCTTTTGTTGTCTGTGGCGCAGGTTCTATGACTGGCGCCCCAGGTATCCAATTGGCAGGCAAAGATACACCAAAAGCATCACTTGTTTGCAGAGCTGTTAAAATTCTTAATATTTCTTTGATGTTTCGACCAACATTTTGAGGATAATATAAAATAGTTTTTATTGTTCCGTGCGGGTCAATTATAAACACTGCGCGCACAGTAGATGTATCGGAAGCATTTGGGTGAATCATACCGTATAATTTTGAAATTTTTAAATCCATATCAGCAATCACAGGAAATGTAATTTCTGTGTTTTTAAAATTTTCAAATTGAACTTCGTTGTATATAGAACGAAACCAAGCTAAATGAGAAGATATTGCACCTACAGAAAGTCCGATTATATCGGTGTTTAATTTTTGAAAATCTTTGTACAAAGATTGAAAAGATAAAAATTCTGTTGTGCATACTGGTGTAAAATCCATTGGATGAGAAAACAGAACAACCCAGCATCCAGCAAAATCATCAGGAAACCTTATGAAGCCATTGGTGGTTTTTGCTGTAAATTTAGGTGCTGTATCACCAATTAATGGCAAAGATTTATTTTCGTTTTGTGTGTTGTTTTGCATAAAAAAACCCTTTGGATAATATTTAAGATATCAAAAAAGAGAATTGTTTTGCATAAGACGGTTTTCTTATTTTTTTGTGCCACGAAAATAATTTTTACTTTATTTTTTGTAAAATGTGCTATCATGTTGTATAATGTAAAAAACAAAAGGGTATTTTATTATGAAACGTTCGGATATTATTAGAACTGTCCAAGTGCAATTTAAAAATATGCGCGCCAGCGATGCTACTACTGTATTAGATACAGTTGTGAACGAAATGATAGATGCAATTGCGCGCGATGACAGAATCGAAATTCGTGGTTTTGGATCTTTTCAACCGCGTAAACATTCTGCTAAGACTGGTTATAATCCAACTACTGGGGAAACAACAATTGTACCTGCGGGTAAAACTGTATTGTTTAAACCAAGCAAGGAATTAACTAAAAAAATGAATGGATAATTAAATGTCTGCTGGAATAAAAAATCATAATCGTGATAGATACGAACGCGTTCGCCGTTTGATGTGGATAAAATGCGAAGCTTGTGGTCGTTTGGTGTTTTACAAAGATTATAAAAACAATCATTATGTCTGTCCGCGATGCAATCGTGCTTTCATAATGAATCCAAAGCAAAGATTTGATTTGCTTTTTGATGATATAGATTGGCAAAAATTTGAATTGCCTTTGCCAACTGACGACCCATTAAATTTTTCTGACATGGTCGCATACAAAGAAAGACTGGCAGAAGCTCGCGAAGACACTGGTGCAAAGGATGCTATTTCTACTGCAGATGGAAAAATAGGCGGAATTAACACAACAGTATGTGTTATGAATGGTGATTTTATGATGGGTTCTATGGGACGTGCTGCGGGTGATGCTATAATTGCAAGCGTTGAACATGCTATTGAATTAAAGAATCCTTTTGTAATGGTGACTTGTAGTGGTGGTGCACGTATGCAGGAAAACATTCTGTCGTTAATGCAAATGGCGCGAACAACCGTTGCTGTAAATAAATTACACGAAAACAAATTACCATACATAGTTATTCTGACTGATCCGACTTTTGGGGGCGTGACCGCATCTTTTGCAATGTTGGGCGATATTCATATCGCAGAAAAGGGCGCAAGAATCGGATTTGCGGGCCGTCGTGTTATTGAACAAAATATTCACGAAAAATTACCGTCTAATTTCCAAACTGCAGATTATTTGTATGATCATGGTATGGTCGATATTGTTGCCGACAGGTCTGATTTAAAAGAAACTTTGGAACGCGTATTGTCTGTTTTAACAAAACAACCACGTGATGCTAAGGTTATAGATATCAAAACACCAAAATTTGACACGCCAAAGAAATCGCGTGATGTTGGCAAGTCTCCTGAATACGACAGGGTTCTGTTGGCTCGCAATGAAAACAGACCACATTTATTAGATTATGTGAACGGAATTGTTGATAAATGGACGTATCTTGCTGGCGACAGATGTTTTGCTGAAGATGCGGCAATGTGTGGTGGTATTGGTTATTGGTATGGAATACCGTCTGTGATTATTGGTCAAGAAAAGGGTCGTACCATAGAAACTCGTCAAAAACACAGATTCGGTATGCCTAATCCAGAAGGATATCGCAAAGCGCAACGTTTAATGAAACTGGCAGAAAAGTTTAATTTACCAATAATATCATTGTTTGATACCGCTGGTGCATTTGCTGGTGGTGCTGCCGAAGAACGCGGTCAATCCCAAGCGGTTGCTTCAACAATAGCAATGGGATTAAGTGTAAAAACACCTTATGTCGCAGTAAATGTGGGCGAAGGTGGTTCTGGCGGCGCAATTGCGATTGGAACTGGTGACAAAGTATTTATGTTGGAAAACGCGATTTATTCTGTGATTGCGCCTGAATCTTGTGCAAGTATCTTATGGAAAGATAATAAGTTTAAGGCTCAGGCGGCAACAGCACTTAAATTAACCGCACGTGACATGGCATCATTAAATGTAATAGATAAAATTATTGATGAACCAGCAGGCGGCGCACATAAAGATTGGCAAACAACAATGGAAATGGTTGGAAAAACGGTGGCTGATGCAATAAAAGAATTACAAGAAGTACCTGTTGAAGAACTTGTTCCAAATCGTGTTAAAAAGTTTTTATCTATGACACGTGATGTGGAAATTTTTCAACCAGATCATATCCCAGAAGAAAAACAAGTATAAAACAAAACCGCCAATTCGGCGGTTTTTTTTTATTAATAAACGTATTTGGATTGTTGATGATGAGTCCAGTCAGAGATAATTTTTTGCATTTGCAAATTAGGGTATAATTCTGTTTTTGCTTTGGGGTTTTGACGAAATTCATTTAATGCACGTTTAAACATTTCGTATTTTTCTATTGGACGGATAATTTTGATTTGATTAGCACCACATTGATATAAACCACCGTCATCACAGCATTTTTCTTTTACAACAGGGGTCAAAGGTTGAATTTCATAAAAAGTTAACGCGCTTTCATCAAATCCCCCCATGTTATAGCAGTACCACAACATTGTATCAAACGCATTATCGCAAAAATGTAAAACTGGTATTGGTTTTTTTATACAATATACGTTTTTTTCGTTTTGTATTTGTGGCTGTTGTGCAGTAAACACAGAACCCGACGGTATTTGACAGTATGGGTTTATGTTGTATGCATATGTAAAAACGGTGGCATCAGAAACGATTTTATAATATGTGCTCATTTTATGCTCTCCTTATACGTTATATATAGCACAAATATACATTTTGTCAATAGACTAATATAAAAAATAAATTTTGCATTTACCTTCCATAAGAAAAACAAGTATAAAACAAAACCGCCAATTCGGCGGTTTGTTATTAATAAATATAACCAGCCAGTTTGTTTTTCTTCCATGCTTCTAAAAGAAAAGGAAGCACACCTTCTTCATAACACAAAGGGTTCATCATCTTTGTTTCTTCTGGGCTTTCTTCCAATTCTTTTAAAGCCTTTTGAAACAATTGCTTAGGTGATACACGGTTAAGAAACATCAGTCGTTGTGCGCCAAATTGCGCTTTGCCTTCGCTTATGTTTCCTACTACTGGGGATAATGGTAGTACTTTATATATTTCACCATCCTCATCGTAATCTATGGATTCGCGCCATAACGTAGTATTAAATGCACCCTTGGCAAAATGAAAAAATGGACCCTGAAGCCCAAATGATGCTCTACGCGTGTCGGATTCATTAAATTTTAGTATTGTGCCACTTTTGATTTTAACAGAATTAAAATTATTATCTTTAGTCACAATTTTGTAAAAACTTGTTTTTGCAGGGTCGTACATAAAACTGCAATAATCAGGCTCGCCGACTGGCGCAATATAATCATAAAAAAATCCGTCTTGCCATAATGCTAATTCATCATAATCTATCATTTTTGCCCTTTTTATACTATATAGTATATATAACACAAAATAAAAAAACGTCAACAAAAAAAGATAGTGTTGTTTTTAACTTAATTTTTTGTTCCGTTTTAATTCATCACATTGTCGAACCTTTCGTTGCTAGCGCAACTTTGACCAGTTCTTCATCCTTAACGTCCGCATACATAAAAATAAAACCGTCTTGTGACGGTTTGATTTTTCTGGCGGAGCGTATAGGACTCGCTCGCTCAAACATAAATGTTTGGCTGTGCGGCATTCGTATGGTGTTCGCTGTACTTTGTTTGCAAACACCAACTCATTGTCGAACCTTTCGTTGCTAGCGCAACTTTGACCGGTTCTTCATCCTTAACGTCCGCATACACAAAAATAAAACCGTCTTGTGACGGTTTGATTTTTCTGGCGGAGC
>CAMZIQ010000007.1 GCA_947307295.1 uncultured Pseudomonadota bacterium | reverse complement strand
ACGCAGGCAAGCCAACAGTCAATCCAAACTTATATTTCAAGTAGGCTTTAAAAACATCAAAACGCATAACACATCCTTTTTATTCGGAACCATTATACAAACATATAGTGAAAAAAGGTATAAAAAAAGATTAGTAAAGGCGGTGGGTTTATTACTGGCTCGGGTGGCCGGATTCGAACCAGCGACATATAGGTTAACAGCCTACCGTTCTACCAACTGAACTACACCCGAATGTTGTGTGCGATGTTAACTAAACGTAAAACGATTGCAAGTCATTTGTTGAAAAAAATGGTATTTTTAATCCACAGAACTTTATATGTAAACCACGTGTAAACAATTTCGTGTAAACCACGTGTAAAACGTTACTCAGAATTAAACCATATACGGATGTATTTGCAGCAAAAACGGTCAAAAATATTTTCTTAATAACCAGCGGTTATTAGAGCATTTTTTCGCAATTATAGGCTGTTAGGGGAATCTCTCTGTGGCCGTTAACAGTCCGTTGTTCTACCGACTGAACTATGCCCGAATAACAGACCCTATATTATACCTAAAATCCGCACAAGTCAAGGACTTTTTAAACATTTTATAGGGCTTAATTTTCTGCGATTTTTGCCTACTGGTTATTTTTGGGTCATTTCTGCTTCAATCAATTCATCGATTGCTACAATTTTGTCTTCTAACTTTGATATATCTTGTTTCAAATTGGACACATCTTTGGTTTTTATATATTTTGCTACATCAGCAGGAACATCTTTCAATTTTTTATTTTCTGCTTCCAATTCATTACGTTTCTTATCTAATTCGGTTGATGTTTGTTTTTTCAACTCGTGCAAATATTTTATTCTGTTTGCTTTTGTAGAGTCAATATATTGCTTATTATTCACTATTTCTATTTTAAATTCTTTAGTTTTTGCCTTTTTTGGTTTTTTTTCAACTTTCTCGCCTTTCAATCTTTTATATAGATTGGTGTTTTTTAATGCATTAAGTAAAAACAGTAAACAACAAAATACAAGCGCAGAAACTACTAAACCGTAACCAAAAGCCTGTAAGTCGTTTGTTTTATCATATCTTGAAAGAGCATAATCACTAGTTTTTTGAACATGTGCTACAGCAAATTCATCGGCCTTTGAAAACCAAGTCTGAATACCAGCACCTAAGCTAACAACAGTAGCTGCAATAACTGGGGAGGTAACAATACTAATAGCTACACCAGCAATACCATAAATAGCAACAGTTGTTATACCATCAGTAAATTCTGCAATATCCGCAGCTTTTTGACCTATATGATGTTCGTGGTATGTTTCATATGTGGCACGACTGACTGAACGCCTCATACCAAGCTCAATAATTGTCGGTTCTTCATCAATTGAAGACACCATATGTCTATAATCATAATTACTAAATTTTTGTCCAAAATCATTCGCACTAAATATATAAATACCAAACAAAGCGACAAATATTATAGATAATATATTTTTCATATTTTGTTCCTTTTTAATATGTGTGTTGGCTTCATAAGGAATTCTAACATAACGATTAAAAAATATCAAACAAACAATGTACCACTTGAATTTTTGGACTTTTTACCTAGTTGTATATAATAAAAAAGGAATATGTATGACCAGAAAAATGGTTCCAGGGGATATTTATTATTCAGATAAAAACCAAAGAAAAATAGCCGAAGAGTATCGCGTTTTTTTGAACAACAAAAGCATATTAGCCGACATAGCTTTTAAATTAGAAAATATAGTTGGTAATTGCAAACATGGTGATGATTTGTACAAATTTGTTTATTACGGTTTAAGTAGAAGATTAAATTTATTAGAAAGATGTGTTGTGAATGTTTTTGAGAAAAATCCATTTGATAATGGTAAAGTGCCGTCTGAAGATACAAGAACAGATGTTGTATTATATATACATTGTTTTTATATTCATTTATATGGTGCATTAGAAAATTTAGCACGTATTTATGCAATAAAAACACAATACAAATCAGAAAATATTTTTGACTTATCTTTTTTTTATAAGAAGAAAAAGAAGGTTTGTTTAATTGATACTTTACCAACAGACGTAAAAAGTAAATTTATTGGTGATACTAACTGGTTAAAATATGTGAAAGAAACCCGAGATGCTCTAGTGCATCAAGAACCAGGATATTTGCCACCATACTTTGTGAATATTGATAATGAAAGTGAATGGCGAAGATTAGAAACTTTGAAAAGATCTGAACAGTTAGAATATGCAAAACGGTTTGCTGAGCTTAATAAAAGACCTAGAGGTTTTTTCCCGGATAGTGATGAACTTATGGAACGTTTGTCAAAACAGAGAGAATTAGAGAAAAAACACGATGAGAAAATAACCCTGCTTAATAATCAACAAGAAAAATATCAAATGTTTGTTCCTACGTTTGTTTTAGATACAGGGTATAAAAAACCATCAATTTTATATCATCCTCAGTTATTGATAGATATGAAAACTTTGTATGAGAAAATAAATTTGATATTGGATTGTTTAATTACCAAGTGAGTTTATCGGTGTTTATGGTTAAACATATAAAATATAGCATAAAATTTGACGGGACTGCGGACAACCTGGGGTTTGTGTTGCAGTATTTTGGGCGTGTTTTTAATTTGTGTTTTTGTTTATAATCCATATAATGAAACCAAAAGGATTTATTATGTATGAAGATTTTAATGAACAAGATTTCGCATTAAATGCAACGTTGATGCCAATGGTGCAAAACGATCCGTATGAGCAGTTCTGGTTAAATATGGTGGCAGGCATGGCGAAGTTTGTTCTGGAAACATATATTTCAAACAAAAATACTTCAATACAATATAGGTTATATGATAATGTTATATGTGGTCTTAAACAATGTGTGTTGTCGTTGCAAGAACCCAAAGCACGAGAAAAATTATCAACTTTCTTGCGTCTACCATCAATTGAATCTGCACAAGATGTTGTTGATGAGCTAGATAAATATTTGGTGCATCACACGATTAAGCAAACACAATAATACAAGAATAACAAACTAAAAATGTATGATTTGCTTGACTATATTTGCTACAAATAGTATTGGATTTTTGTGTCAAAAATGAACTTGATTTAATGTGTATAACTTATGTATGTCTGTTCGTGTATGTCATATGTATGTCTTTGCGGATATATTTCCCTGTAGTTGTATCAAGGTATGTCAAAAAAAGCAAAAAAAAATTGCCCAACTTCTGTCGGGTTTTATGCGGAAATTTCAGATTTATCAAGCTGTGTAGGGTTCGAAAAGGTTCATTTAACAGTCCGTTGTTCTACCGACTGAACTATGCCCGAATAACGAGGCATATAATATACTTAAAATCCGCACAAGTCAAGGACTTTCTAAACATTTTACAAAGATTTTTTGTCTGCCCTAGCAATCCGCCTTTTGGGGTGAATTCGGTCAAGGTGTAGACTTGGTGTAGACGGGAAAAAATCAGGTAAAAATCACGAACTATTTGCGCAAAAATACTCCGTATTATTCCGTTGTTATTATTTTTCGTTTTTTAGTATTGAAAATAAATTTTTAGACTATGAATTTTAATTTTTCGAATCGATTTATAAAAAAACACGCGAAATTTTATCCGTTGTTTTTACTGTGTTTTTATATTGTTTTTAACTTTTTGATAATAACATCTTGACAATGATAATATTGTTATGTTATTATCATTTTGTAAATAACAAAAACCAAATAAAACCAAAAGGATAAAAAATGACAAATAAAATAGATCAACTTTTCAAAATCGCAGACACAATCAAAGATGATGATTTGCGTAATAAATATTTGGAAATTTTGCGTGACAGTATGTCAGAAAAAATGTGGCTGGATAAATATCACCTGACAATGGCACATACTTCGTTTTTAGAGGGCAAAGCATGTGAACCCGCCACATATGAAATGTTTATTCGTAAAAACCCATTTGGTGGGTCATATACAGTATCGGCAGGATTGGGACCTTTCTTGGAATGGTTGAACGATTACGGATTTTCAGAAGATAGTATTAAATGGTTGGCGAACTGCAAAAACAAAGATGGCACACCGACATTCAAACCGGAATTTTTGGAATTTTTACGCAATCAAAAATTATCTTTGACCATTGATGCAGTACCAGAGGGCGAATTGGTATTTCCAAATGAACCGATTGTTCGTGTGTCTGGCCCAGAATGGCAGGTCGGTATTGTTGAAACCGCAATATTGAATGGATTAAATGCATCATGCTTGATTGCAACCAAGGCGACACGCATTGTAAACGCAGCCGAACACCGCCCTGTGATGGAATTTGGTTTGCGCCGCGCACAAGATATGTATGGTATGCGTTCTACGCGCAGTGCGGCAGTTGGCGGTATTTTAACAACATCAAATGCTGATGCGGCACGCAAATACAACCTGGGATGGGTCGGAACACACGCACACAGTTTTGTTATGCGTCACGATACAGAAATGGGGGCATTTGAAAACTGGTTATTGCACAACAAAGGCAACACAACATTATTGGTTGACACATACGACACAATCCAAGGGGTAAAGAATGCGATTGCTGCATCCAAAAAGACAGGCGTGCCATTAGACATGATACGTTTAGATTCTGGGGATTTAGCATCTTTGTCCATTGCCGCACGTGAATTATTAGATGCTGCGGATATGCGAAATTGCAAAATTATCGCCAGCAATGATTTGGATGAATATTCAATCACAAAATTGTTAGAAAGTGGTGCAAAAATTGATGTGTTCGCATTGGGAACCAACCTGGTAACTGCGGCAGATCAACCATCCCTGGGCGGTGTTTATAAATTAAAAAGCATCAACGGCATTGATAAAATGAAAATATCCGGGGATGCGATTAAACGCACAATCCCAGGCGCCACAGAAATTGTTCGTATGCTGGACGGCAACGTTAATTTTATGGGCGATGTGATAACTGCGCATGGGTTTATTGAACAACCATACGGAACACTCGATTTTCCAATCATCAGTGTTAATGCCAGAAATTCCACAGAACGCACATATGAAAAAAACACAATGTTTTATAAACCAATGGTTCGTGTCGTGTGTGACGGCGTAATAGACAAAGATGTTATGCAGCGTGATGTAAAAGATATCGCCGCCGCCACAGCGCACAACCTGGGCAGACTGGATAAAAAATATAAACGTGCAACAAATTCTTGTGAATATCACGCCGAAATAGAACAAAGCCTTTATAAAAAACAAACAGAAATGGTGTTAAGCCAAATTTTACAACGTACAAAATAACAAAGAGGTAATAAAATGAAAAGTAGACTTTTACACATAGTTGATATGCAAAACGATTTTGTGTTGGCAAACGGTAAATTGCCTGTCACCGGTGCAGAATCTTTGATTAAACCAGTAAACGAATTTTTGCGTAATGTTAAATTTGATAAAACCATAGCAACATTTGATACGCACTATCGTGCAACATATAATAACACATCAGAAGCAAGAGATTTTCCACCACATTGTTTATACGGAACAAATGGTTGGAAATTAGCAATACAGTTGGATAAATATGACAGAGTATTAAAAAATGTGTATGACGTGTGGGCGGATCAGCGTGCAATACAAAAAGCACTGACCGGATTTGATCCGAAAAGCACAGATGTCTATGTTATGGGGGTCGCGAGTGATTTCTGTGTAAAATATGCAATTTGGGGATATTTACAACGCGGATATTCGGTCTTTGTCTTACAAGATTTGTGCCGCGGTATAAACGAACAAATTGATGACGTTGTCAAAGAATTTAACAATCCAAAAATCATGATTATAACGGCCAAACAATTACAAAACCAAAGGTAGCGCAGATGAATATAGTTAATACGCATACAGGTAAAATTTATGTAGATACCGATCATCGTTTAGAATTTTTGACCGTTGGCGATTACGGCAAAGAAAATAATATCAAAGCGGACTTCTTGGGGCTACACAAAGAAATCAATGGCGTGCAGCATAAAACTGTGGATTTAACACAAAAATGGGTGGCAACAATCAGTACACAGAAAGGCTGCCCTATGAATTGCAAGTTTTGCGATTGTCCGAAATATGGTTTTTATGGCAATGCATCTGTGGCTGAGATGGCATATGAAATAGAAACTATTTTGAAAAACGAAACTGTTAAAAACACCGACAGATTTAATGTGCATTTTGCCAGAATGGGCGAACCGACATTTAATCCGAATGTTTTGGCTTTTGCACGAGATAATCTGCGAAAATTGGTTGCGAAATATATTGAGGCAAAAACAATTCATCCAGTTGTATCAACGATGCTGCCAAAAGCCAATAGCCATTTAACACAGTTTGTTTTGGATTGGTGTAATATTAAAAACATAGATTATCGTGGCGAAGCAGGATTACAATTTAGTATCAATTCGACTGACGATACACAACGCGATTATCAATTCAACAAAAAAAGTTTAAGTTTGGCAGAAATATCAGCGTTAGCCAAAATATTGCCACATCCTGTGGGGCGTAAATACACTTTAAATTTTGCGGTTACCAAGGATACGGTTTTGGATGCTGCACGTTTAACAGAGTTATTTGATCCAAATATGTTTATTGTAAAAATAACCCCGATACATGAAACAAATTCTGCGGTAAAAAATGGATTTGATGTGACAACATCCTATGATGATTATGATGTATATCGTCAATTTGAACAACCGCTTGTAAAAATGGGTTGGGATGTTATTGTTTTTGTTCCAAGTCATGAAGAAGACAGTGATCGTATCACATGCGGGAATGCTTTGATCGCAGAAATGAATCAAAAAACAAGATAAAAGGATATGTAATGATAAAAAATTACTGGCTACATTTTAAAAAGATAATGACACACAAATATTATGTGTTTATGGAATGTATGGAATACGGTTTGATTTGGCAAGGATTGGTACATGATTTATCAAAATTTCGCCCCAGCGAATTCCGGCTTGGACAATTTTATGCTGGCAATCAATCGCCAATCAACATAGAAAAACAGAAATATGGTTATTCTATATCGTGGATAGAACACACCAACCGGAACAAGCACCATTGGGAATACTGGGTGGACAGAACAAACGGTAAAATCGCGCCTATACCAGAAAAATATGTCAAAGAAATGGTATGCGATACAATCGCCGCATCGCGTGCATATACCGGCAAGGACTGGAAACCAGAGGTATTATTGGAATATATGCAGACAAAATGCACTTGGCCAGATGAAATCAAAGATTTGACAATGCCTTTGATTATTGCCAAAATACAGAAGTATAAAACAAAATAGGAAAGGCATGACAAATACCAAACACGAATTTTCATCCGAGGCAGAATTTTTGGCCGCATATGATGCATCACAATTTGATAGGCCATCGGTTACATCGGATGTTTTAATATTTTCTGTATCAAACAGTGTGGCAGAAAATTGGCGCAAAGCTGATAAACAATTATTCAGCGTTTTATTGGTACATCGCGATGATTATCCACAAAAAGGCAAATGGAATTTGCCTGGTGGTTTTATAGGAATTGATGAAACTGCGCTGGATGCGGCATATCGCATATTGCGTAATGAAACAGGTGCAACCGGTAACATATATTTGGAACAATTATACACATTTGATGCGCCAAATCGTGACCCCAGAACGCGTGTTTTTTCAATTGCACATATGGCATTGATAAATAAAAACAAATTGCATTATTCGGGAAAGCATGATGCAAAATGGTTCAGTATAGAATATAACAACGGCAAATTGTTGTTGCATAATGAGGATTTAACTTTGACCGAGGCAGATTTGGCATTTGATCATGCAATGATTATAAAAACCGGCATAGAACGTTTGCGTAATAAAATCGAATACACAGACATAGTGTTTGATATGATGCCAAGTGAATTCACATTGGGCGAATTACAACAGGTTTATGAAATAATTTTAGGTCGCAAATTACTTCCAGCGGCATTTCGCAGGACAATAGCAAACAAAGTTGTGCCAACCGATAAAATGCGTTCCGGATCCGGACATCGTCCATCGGTATTATTCAAAAAACATTGTTGATAAAGTTTAGGCATAATCTTTAGCCACTTGTCCAGTCATTTGTTTGAAAACAAGCGACGTTCCCGTATTGTCTTGACTTTTGCGATAATTTGCCTACAATATAAGACGAGATGACAAAAGATTGTATGAATCTTAATCGCAATTTTAATACTGCACATTTTTGTGCATGTGGTTTTTATTACGCCTATTAACCCCTTATGGTGTTATGGGTTTGATTGGCTTTGGCACCATAAGGGGATTTTGCCAAAGCCAATTTTTTTATTCATAACAAAAACAAAGGATTAAGTAATGAAAACCAAAGAACAAATTATAGATGAAATATTGGACCGTGGGATAATTGTTGATATTTTACCATCGCGGGAAGAATTTAAGCAACGGTTGCTGAATGAAAAACTTCGTTTTTTCATAGGTGCCGACCCAACCAATGCATCGTTGCACCTGTCACATGCAAAGAACTTTATGTTGCTGGAAGAATTTAGAAAACTGGGACACGAAGTATTTGTGTTGTTCGGTGATTTTACCGCGTGCATCGGCGACCCCAGCGACCGAAACTCTGCACGTGCTAGATTAACCCCAGAACAAGTACACGAATTTTCAAAAGATTGGGTTCGACAGATTTCGCCACTTATAAATTTCGGCGATGCGGATAACCCCGCACACATTGTTTTCAATGGCGATTGGTTGAATAAACTTTCTATGCGTGATTTGATAGAACTGGCATCAAATACCACTGTGCAACATATGTTGGAACGTGATATGTTCCAAAAACGGATGGCAGAGAACCGACCAATTCACCTGCATGAATTTCTGTACCCAATTTTCCAAGGGTTTGATTCTGTGGCACTGGATGCCGATGTTGAATTGTGTGGTGTTGACCAAACATTCAATGCACTGATGGGACGAACTTTGTTGAAAAAATTAAAAAACAAAGAAAAGTTTATCGTGTGCAATAATTTGATGGAAAACCCAATAACCGGCGAACTGATGTCTAAATCACGTGGCACAGGTGTATTTTTGAATACGGATGCAAATACTATGTTTGGGCAAATAATGGCTCAACCAGATGAAATGATACGTATTTTCTTGATAAATAATACTCGTGTTCCATTGGATGAAATAGATGCGTTAGACATTGAAAACAATCCAATGAATGCCAAGTTATTTACAGCACACAAAATCGTAGAAATATTCCACGGTGTCGATGCGGCAAATTCCGCGATGGAACATTTTAAGAATACTTTTTCAAATAAAGTGTTTCCCAAAAATGCGCCTGAATTTACAACAGATAAACCGGAATTATCTGTAATAGAAGTGTTGCAAATTGGTATGCCAACGGAATCAAAAACTGAATTACGAAGATTAGTTTTACAAAATGCCGTCACAATAAATGATGAAAAGGTTGCTGATATAAATCAGATTATACCAACCAATAGTACATTGTTTGTTCGTGTAGGACGTAAAACATTCTTCAAAATAGTAAAATAATGATACGTTATCTAAACCGCCCGTTTGGGCGGTTTGTTTTATAATTTTGATGTATCAAATACGTATTTTCGCAATTTTACCCCATTAACCATATTTATTGAATCCAGTTTGCCACCCATCTTTTCGGATGTTCGCCATGCTGGAACATTATCATCATGGTTGAATATCAGCACGCGTTTGATACCCATTTCTTTTGCTTTTTTTAATGTTTCCAGTTTGATAATGTTTCCGTACCCACGTCCGCGGTATTCTGGCTGGATATGCGTACCAATATGACCGCCGTCTTTTTCTAAGTTTTCATTCAAATAATGCCTTAAATTACTAACTCCAACAGGTGTTCCATCCACGTACATGACAAAGGTTGTGCCTGGGACATAACCCTCTCGCAAGTTTTTACCGTTGGATGCATCGATTTCTTTCTGGACCCATGCGGCAAACTCTTCTCGGGACAAACCATGCGCCCGATTGTTTTTACCGTTTTCTGACGCAGGTAGTTTTTGAAAAAATTCATATAAAGTATCTGCATCTGACAACTGCAATGGTTTTAATTCTATTTGCATATCCAATCCTTTTTTGTGTCATTGCTAAGTATATCACATTTCTTGCCGTTATTGAATAAAAAGACGTTCAGGGTTTACCTGAACGTCTTTTGTTTTTTATGGCATCAAGCGTGATGGGCCGCGGAACAGGAACGTTGATTCCCGTATCGTTGGTAATTCCAGCAACTGCTTTATGAATCTTGCACCACCAAAGCCCCAACCACCATGTGGTGGCATGCCATAGCGGAAGCAATCCAAGTACCATTGCAGGCCCTCTTGGTGTAATCCTTTGCCACGCAACTGTTCGCACAGTTTGGCATAGGATTCTTCACGCTGGGCGCAGGTCACAATTTCAACACCTTTGTATAATAAGTCGGCAGATACCGATATTTCGTGTCCATGTTTGTCTATCGCCTTTTTATGATAGAACGGGCGCGATTCCCATGGCCATTCGGTCACGAACACAAAATCAGAGCCGTACTTTTCCTTGACGTAATCGCCAAGTGCTTTTTCTTCGGCAGTCGTAATGTCCGGCTGTTCAGATGCACACCCCATTTCACGCAAAATCTCTTTAGCCTCTGCCATCGTGATGCGTGGAATTGGCTTTTTCAACTGGAATTCAGTAATACCGAAGTATTTTTCGATTTCCTTGCCACATGTCTTTTTAATGGATGTCAGCATATATGAAATCGCACTTTCGAGTTCTTTCATCACTTCTTCAAAACTTTCAATGTATGCCATTTCACCATCGAAAGATGTGAATTCTGTCGCATGGCGCGTAGTGAATGAATGATCCGCACGAAATGCCGGTGCAACCTCAAATACGCGTTCCAAACCAGATGCAATCGCCATTTGTTTGAATAACTGTGGTGATTGTGCAAGGTAGGCTGTTTGACCAAAGTATTCCAGTTTGAATAATTCGGCCCTGGATTCTGATGGTGTTGCCATTATCTTTGGTGTTTGGATTTCAATAAACCCTTGTTTAGTTAGGTATTCATGATATCCGGCGGTCATCGCAGATATTGCTCGCATTATCGTTGCACCGCGTGGGCTGCGCAGTGATAGGAAACGCCAATCTTGCGATTTTTCCGGTGTCACTTCCGCGCTGCCTTTTTGTGTGACAGGTATCGGTGTCGCCTCGGCCAAAGACATTATTTCGATTTCGGATGCGTGGATCTCAAAACCGGATTCTGTGCTTTTTGTTTCCACAACTTTACCTGTCACAGATATGACAGATTCTGTTGTGATTTCTTTGACTTTCTCAAAGGCCGCCGTTCCCTTTTCAATAACACATTGAATGGTTCCGGTTATCTCACGCAAAACAATAAATGCAATACTTGACTGTTCGCGTATTGTTTGCGCGTGACCTTTGACAGTTATAGTTTCGCCAATTTTTTGTGGAATTTCGGCGATATGCGTTCTTATCATTGACATTTTAACCTCCTTTGTGTTTTGTTATTACTGTTGATAATAAGAACACAAGGACGTAAAATATCATGCATATCATTTTTCAGAATACATGACACAACGTGGTGCCACCTTGTTTCGCAGGCATTGTCACCAATGCTGCCTTTTCAACTCTCGCTGGATTCGCCATACCATTAAAGAGTCTTTTGCTATAACGGGCAATCCCGGGAAGTTCTAATAAGCGCAGTCGCCTGCCGCCGTTCTTCTTCCGCCTCCCCATTGTTAGTGGATTATCGGCTTTCGTCTTTAATTATAGAATAAAATTTACTGTTTTCAAGTGGTTTATAAAAATAAAAGATAAAGCGTCATTGAAAAATGTGCAAATCAGTGTGCCAGGAGTTTCGGTGTACCATAGTGTGATTTTACCAAAAATAGGGGGCAATAAATAGCCGTTTTTAGCATATTCTATGTATTGCTTTTTGATATCACAATGAAATCTTTGCCAGAAACATCAAAATAGACACTACGATACATGTCGGATAAAAATCACCTGTCAACAATTTGCAGAAACGGTTTTTTATCTATTCGCGGTTTTTATCGGCTGGTTCAGTTGTGATAAATTTAAAAAAGTCTTGGGGTGTTGCACCAGTAGCAGAAATTATTTTTGCAATACTGCTGGTCGAAGGCCAACGTGGTTGCTCGTATTTAGAAAATCTTTTACTCTTGTTAAATGTAGTCGGATCCAAACCACTACGTTTTGCAAGCCCAGAACAAGTCAACCCATGTTCATTCGCAAAAAGTTCAATAGCATGCCAGATTTGATAATGATTCATGATATTCTCTCCTTAAACATTCATTTTGCCCCAATTCATCCAGGTATATTATCGTATTAAGAGAATAAAGTCAATTAATTCAACCACAATAAGAAAACAAACCTATAAATATATGACCTATACTATTTTTTAATATATTTCAGAAAGCGTAATAATAAACCATTCAAAACCTTTCTAAGACCCACAAAAAAAGCATATTTAACATATACGAACAAACATACATAAGTTATAGGCATTAAATCAAATAACAAAAATTTTTAATATCATAAATGTGTAATTTCAATATCTGGAATTTGGCTAGCAATATATTCCGCTGCCAGCCGTCTGTGACACTTATCTGCTGTCTTTTCTGTACAAAGCAAACATATTCTGTTTAATTTATCAATATCGCAATTTTGTAGCGGGGCACGCGCGTTTAACAGTTCAAGATATTTTTGTTCAAATTCGCCCCAAGCAAGTTTTTTATTTTTATAATCAGCCAATATTTCATTGCTTGGTGCAAATTCTGGATGATATTCATAACGATTGCCAAGCACCATCACTAAATTACTACCATTATAATACGGAACATAAGTGCTTCGCCGCCAAAGACGAATATCCCAAATACAACTTACGCGTGCAGCATTCATTACTTCTAGAAAAAATTCCGGTTTTTTACCACTAAAACCAATCGTAAATATTCTTATCATCTTAGCCTCATTCATAAACAATCTTAATATGAAAACAAGTGGTCGTAAACAAGTCTTATATTTTTTTGAAAACGAATATACCCGCTTTTTGCCCAGATAACAAAATATCGTAATGTTTATGTAATTTAAAATTTTGGAAATTATTTTGCATTTTATCTTTCAATGCTGTCAACAACACCAGACGTCCACCGGGTTTTAATATTCGTGCGAGTTCAGCAAACAATAAATCATAAAAATTATTATCAATCTTTTGAAAATATCCCCATGGTGGATCGGATACAACTACATCCAAAAAGTTATCATCAAAAGAATTATGAAAAAAATCTTGTTTTTTTATAAAAAAGGATTTTTGGAATTTTGAATTTTTTATTTTTTTTGTTTTTTCTTTCAAACTAGAAATAACATCTGCATCGTTATCCAATGCGAAAATACCACGATACCCACACATTTTAGAACGTTCTAGCGGTATAGAACCAGAGCCACAAAAAGGATCACAAAAAACATCGTCTTCTTTGGGATTTGATAATCTACATAATATATTCGCAATTTCTGGTCGTAATTCTCCACGCATCAGTTTCTTTTTATTTTCAGTAATTCTTAACATAAAAAATCCGATTTGTTCACTACGATAAATCAACCAGAATTCTGTATCTGCACGTAAATTATCATATTGTTTTTTGGTCAATGTTTTTATTTTATCAATTAATTGTGATGTAAGTTTACCACCATGAGAAATTAATTTGTTTTCTACAGATGTAAAAAGTTTAAATATTTTTATATTACATTTTGGTAATTTAATGTTTGAAAAATCATTAACTAATTCAGATATCATATTGTTAATAATTATGCGATTACCCCCAGATATATTACGAAATGTTTTCAAAACAATAAAACTGTTATTGAAATACCGTATATTCTGAATTGTTGTAATATCTTTGTCTGTATTATATAAAACAGCACCATCCATAATTTTTATAATTTTTACATCGCGAACATCTTGACGTAAGAAATTAACGACTTCTTGTTCGCAACCGGATACAAAAGTTGATAGATAGTGCATTGTATACCTTTAAAAAATTATGGTTTTAGAATATGTATTACCGTTTATAAAAGTAATACAACCACCGGATAAAATCAAGGATGGAATATCGCACTACAATTTCAATGCAAATAATCACATTAAAAATCCCATATTCTGCGAAACATAAACAGCTTTTTAAGGCTGTGTCATAGGTTTGTTTTCTTATTGTGGTTGAATTAGTTGACTTTATTCTCTTAATACGATAATATACCTGGATGAATTGGGGGCAAAATGAATGTTTAAGGAGAGAATATCATGAATCATTATCAAATCTGGCATGCTATTGAACTTTTTGCGAATGAACATGGGTTGACTTGTTCTGGGCTTGCAAAACGTAGTGGTTTGGATCCGACTACATTTAACAAGAGTAAAAGATTTTCTAAATACGAGCAACCACGTTGGCCTTCGACCAGCAGTATTGCAAAAATAATTTCTGCTACTGGTGCAACACCCCAAGACTTTTTTAAATTCATCACAACTGAACCAGCCGATAAAAACCGCGAATAAAATAACACGAATTTTAAAAGTTCTGTTCTTGCGTGTTGTTGAATAGCACAGATAATTGTGGTATAATTATTTGGGTAAATAATAAGAGGTTATATCATGAATCGTGCCATTAAATTCAAATTAAAAAACGGCAAAGTTGTGACAATTCGCCGTATTCGTGCTAATGATTATGAAGACGTGATGAAATATTTAGACAAATTTTCACGCGGCGATGGTGCAAAATGGACTTGGCAATATGCTGGTCAGCCAAAAAAAGACAAAGAAAAATCAATACAATTATATGAAGATTCAAACAGTTTGTTTTTGGGTGCATGGGATGGTAAAAACGTTGTCGGTATGGCCAGCATAAACAAAAAGCGACCTAATCATCCACGTACTGGGCGTGTGGCTGTCACAGGAACAACTATATTGGAAAAATATACATCTAATGGGCTTGGTACAAAGTTTAAACAACTTATTGAAAAATGGGCGCGTGAAAATAATGTTCATATATTACAAAGTGGTGTTTTACATAGAAATGTTCGCTCGCTGGGCAATTTGTTAAAGCAAGGTTATGAGATAGTTGGCATATTCCATGATATCGCGTTCATAGATGGCGAATGGCATCATGAATATATGCTTGAAAAAAAATTGGAAAAATAGAGGAATAATATATGCTTGTGTTTACAAAACCCAAAGAAATAATTGTTGATAATTTTGTATTGCGACCGATCCCGGCGACAAAGGAATATGCACAAATGATATATGATATCTTTGTTGCGGACACTGAGACCTTTCGGCACTGGTTTCATGGTGGTATGTGGAAATCTGCGGATGAAGTCCTGGCATATTATCAAAACAAAGCAAAAAATGATGAACCTAGATGGAAGTACGCTATGTACGGTATATTCAAAGACGGTGAATTGTTGGGTGAAATCGGTCTAAGCGGCATTGACACCCGGAACCAAACCGGCCAAATCGGATATTGGTTGAAAAAATCTGCACGTGGTGCCGGGATTGTTGATAAATTGATCCCAGCTATCGAAAAATTGGGCTTTGAAACCCTGAATTTGCGTAAGATTGATATATCATGCGACACCGATAATATTGCATCTCGCAGGCACGCCGAGAAAAATGGCTATGTGCTTGAGGGGGTAAACCGAGAAAGAGATCTGTGGCGCGACGGTTCCATCCACAGTACATCCATGTTCGGTAAATTAAAATCAGAATATCTTGCTGAATAATGTTTTTTATCCGATATGTATTGTCGTGTCTATTTTGATGTTTTTGGCAAAGATTTCATCATGTGATACTAATAATATTGCGCCACGATATTGGTTCAACGCATCTTCTAAAATCGTGATACTTTTAATTTCCAGGTTGTTTGTAGGTTCATCTAAAATTAGCAAATCAGGCTGATTGTCGCCACCGAGTATTGCCGCCAATGTGGCTTTTAATAATTCACCACCAGATAAAACTCTAACTGGCTTAATAGACGTATCGCCCCGAAAGCCAAAATTAGCTGCTATAACATGAGCATCGTGTTTAAGGCAATTTGCGATATCCATTATGTTTTCAACTATATTTTTATTTTTGTTAAGAACGGATAAATCTTGGTTTAAATACGCAATTTTTCCAAATGTTTTTATTGTGCCTGATTGCGCTTTTAAATCACCACAAATCAGTTTTAACAAAGTAGATTTTCCAGAACCGTTTTTACCAGTAATACGAATTCTTTGGCCACCATACATAGTAAAATCAAAATTATCAAAAATCGTTCGTGTACCATACATAAATTTTAATCCAGATATTTGAATCAATTCTTTGCTGTAAAAAGGTTTGTTGGGTAATGGTATTTTGATTTTATCGTCAATCATTTGTGCAGATAAAGATTGTTGTAAATCAAATTGTTGATTCAATTTCTTTTGAATAATATTTCGTTTTTTTGCTTCTGTTTCTTGGCTTTTACCTTTTAATGAATTGGCCGCCAGTTTGCTGCGTTTGGCTGTTGAGACATCTTTGGCTTGTTTTGCTTCGTGATGTTGACGCGTATTTTGTGCTATGTTTATTGTATTGTTAAGTCGAGCAACTTCTTTTTTAGAATTAACATATTTTGAATAAATAGCATCTTGTTCTGCACGTTTTTGTTCAACATAAAAATCATAATTTCCGCCATAAACTTTTATATGACCGCCAGAAATTTCTATAATCTTGTCCATTTTTTGCAGCAATTCTCTGTCATGAGAAACTATCACGGCACCAAAAGGATAATACATTAAATCGTTAAAAAATTTTGCTTTGGCGTCCAGGTCCAAATTGTTTGTAGGTTCGTCCAATAATAAAATTTCTGCACCGCTATCAAATGCGCGTCTAAGTTCTGTACTTTGTCGTTCACCACCACTTTTAGAATCCAAAGCATTTATTTGATTTAACATATAAACGCTGGCACTTTTGGTGACGGTCCCTTTGTCTGGAACTATATCGCCAGCCAACAATTTCAACAAAGTTGTTTTGCCAGAACCGTTATCACCAACGATTGCTACTTTGTCAAAATCATTAAACGATACAGACACGCTATCAAAGATAGTGTCATATGAATCATAAGAAAAAGATACGTTTGATAAAGAAATATTTGCCATGATAAAAACCTTTGAATATTGCAACCACGATAGACACTTTTACGTGTCCTGTTTTTTTATATAAAAATTACAATATTACATGCGCATCGGTTTTTATCCTTTTGTTTGTTAGAACCAGTTTAACATTTGGTATATAAAAAGTCAAATTTTTATGATATAATAATGACTGACACAAGGGGGGCATAAATGCAAAAATGGGAAAAAGCATTAAATAAATTTCTTGAAAAATATATTAACCAACCTTGGTTCGAAGGTGCATTGTTGTGTGGCAGTTATGCAGCAGGTAACCAAAACAAATTTTCTGATATTGATATAGCAATAGTTGGAAAAAATGATATGGGTTTCCAAGAAAAATCCAATTGCTATGTTGATGGATTTTTAATGGAATATACTATAAATCCTGTATATAAAGTCCAAGAATATATGCAATCTGGTGTTGAAAGACACAGATTTATTGACCAAAATATGTATGCTTATGGGGTTATATTGCATGATAAACATGGTGTAATGAAAAAATTGCATCAACAATCCGTTCGTGATTTGAAAAAGAAAATAAAACCTTTTTCCAAATATTCAAATGATTTTAGAAAATATCATTTATGGGATAAACATGATGAATTGCACTCTTTGAAATCTGACGGTTATCATATTGATTTGGTTTATTGGACGTTAGTTGATGGGTTGATTGACGCATATTATGATTTCAAATGTTTGCCCCACGTATCACATTCAAAAATAGAAAAAATTTTAACGAACAAAGAGTTTGCAAAAAGATATCATGCTGAACAATTACCAGATAAAAAATTTACGAAATTGTTACTGGATTGTTTTAACGCGAAACAGAAAGATAAAATACCTGCTGTTGATAAGTTATATGAATTTGTTATGAAATCTGGTGGTGGTTTTGATATTGGTCAATTCCGTGGTCGCCACAAGATAGAAAAGAAATAGGTGTTCATAATGTTGAAACTTGTTAAACCATCAAAAAAATATATAAAATCTTTTTTGAAAGTCATCGATGATTACAAAAAAGATGATAATCATTTTGCACGTGGCGAAATTAACCCTTTAATTCAGGCCATAGAGGAAGATACTGTGGATGAATATCTGCAAAAGTTGTCTGATTATGAAAAGGGGAAAAATATGAAACCCGGTTATGTCCCGGGAACTACATTTTGGTTAATGGATGGGGATGAATGGATTGGTGCTTTTTGTATTCGACATGCTCTGACTCCGCTTTTAGAAGAATGGGGTGGGCATATTGCTGCAAATATTTCACCAAAGCACCGTGGTGAATATTCCAGTTTTATCGGTATAAAAATGTGTTTGGCAAAGGCAAACAAATTGGGCTTAGACAGAGTTCTTATGACTTGTGATGTTAATAATATGGCGTCGTATCGGGCAATAACAGGGCTAATGAAAATGTATGGTGGTGAACAAATTTCTGACAGTCAGGGTGATACATATCATCAGCATCGTATATGGGTAAATACGAAAAAGATTGCAAAAATAAAATAGATATGCCACAATGCTGGCATACAGGTAAAATATGAAACTGTTTGTCACAAAAGAATATTTTTCAAAGGCTGGCGAGCGAATTCGTGACCTGAACGCAACGCTGGCAAAAATACGCGAAGAAAAAACAGCTGCATATAACGAAGACACAAATACTTGGCATGATAATTTTGCCTATGAACAATTGACGCGTGAAGAAAAGCAGACTCAAAAATTACTGGCAGATTTGACATCAGAAATCAACAATATGTGCGTTGTTCCTGCGAATATTAAAAACAATACTGACAAGGTCGGGTTAAATTGTTCCGTCTGTGTTAACGAAGAAAACTTAGATACAGGAACAGAAACTAAGCGTCAATTTTGCATAGTCCCATTGGGGGCAGAAGATATTTCGAAAAATATGTATGCTTATAATACGCCATTGGTAAAATCTTTGATTGGGTTATCTGTCGGCGATGAAGCAAATGTGCGTCTGCCATCTGGCAATATATTGATAACAATATTATCCATAGATAAAATTAATTAAAACTGTTTTTATATTTTCAAAGTTCTAAGGGTTGTTTTTTTATCGTTTGTTATGCGGAAAGATTCAATTGCTTTTTGAATTGACTTATTATGAGTCCAATCGTCTAGTTTTTTGTTTTGAATATATGGTAATATATCTTCGTAATTTTTTGACAAAGCTGTAGCAAAATACCACGCACGCATCATGTTGATATAATATTCTTTGGATTTTACTTTCGCTACCATCTCAGCATATTTTCTATCAAATTTATCACCCAAATAAAACTTCATCAATTGTCCAATCGCAAATCGCACAGTAAAAGTATGCTTTGATTGCAACCAACGTTTTATGTATGGCAATAATTTATCTGTGTTTTTGGCAAAAACTTTTGGTAATAATTGATCGCAAGTTGCCCAATTGTTAACAAAAGGCAAAAATTTATCAACATTCGCAATACATTCATCAAAATCTTTGATGTTTGATATAATGAACGCGTGTAATTGATTTTCTTCGAAATATTGATGTGGTAAAATATTTATAAATTCATCAGCTATATCTTTTGGTAAATCACACGCGTATTTGCGCAGCATCGGGGTGCGAACACCAATAACATTTTCAGATTGTATATTCGGCATTAATTTGGCGCTAAATTCACCGTACTTTTTATCCTGCATAGAAAATAAATCAGATTGAATATTTGTCATGCTTGATATTGTAGTCCTAAGATAAAAAAAGACAATCGTTTTTTAAAAAAGTGCTTTTCAAATATTGAAAATATTGCTAGGATAATATTCGTTAAAGGATAGGCAGGAGAATTCTTCATATGAAAAAATTTTTATTGTTTGTCGCATTTTTGCCGTTTGCAGCATTTGCATCGGACGATTGCGCAACGATGCGCAATGTGCCAAATGGCGTTTTGTCTTTGCAAGATGTTATTAATTTAGGATTGTGTCGTAATCCACAAACTGCGGCGGCGTATGCGTCTTTGCGTTCTACACATTTTAACAAAAATGCCGGATATGCTAGTTATTTACCATCTGTAAATGCCAGTATTTCTGCAGGCAAGGACTACGTGTCGGCGGATTCTGCTAATGCTAATAGACCAAAAGGATGGCAAGATTGGTCTTATGGCGCATCAATTTCTGCTTCGTATTTAATATTTGATTTTGGTAAGCGTACGGCTGATATGAATCAGATGATTGCGACTTATCGTGCTGCGGGCTTTGATTATGATGAAACGGTGCAAAATTTTGTTTATGGTTTGGTTGGTTCTTACTATGAATTGTTGAACGCGGATGCAGACGTAGAATCTGCAGAATCTGCATTGACTGTGGCACAGACGGCGAAAGATACTGCGGATAAAAAGTTCAAGGCTGGTTCTGTGGCCAAAGCTGATGTGTATAAGGCTGAAACAACATTGGCTTCGTCACAATTGTCTTTGGAACGCGCTAAAAACAATCGTGAAATTGCAAAGGGAACATTGTTAACTAAATTATCTTTTCCGGCAAATCAAGATATAATTATTGCTGATATGTCTTCAAATTTCGGAACAGAAACAGAAAATGAAAGTATCGATGAATTGATAAAAATTGCTCGTGAAAAAAGACCTGATTTGTTAAAGGCTTCAGCCAGCAAGGACGCAGCGTGGCACAAACGCAACTCTGCATTTTTAAAGAATTTACCATCGATTTCGGCATCTGGTTCTTTGGGATGGAACGATGATAATCTGGGTGACATTTTTGCGCCAGAAACAAATAAAATAAATGGTTCTATTGGTATACGTGCTTCTATGCCTTTGTTCGCAGGTTTTGCGAATTTATATGGTTTGCGCGCTGCTGAAGCTGACTATGACCGTGCAAAATATAATGAACAGCAAACTAAAAATGCGGCTATGATGGATGTATTTACTGCGTATCAGAATTACAAGACAGCGCAAACAGTTTTGAAACACACGGAAAGTTTGTTGAAATCTGCAACAGAATCTGAACGTGTCACATCTGGTATGTACAAAGTAGGGCGTGCAACTATGCTTGATTGGCAACAGGCGCAATCTGAATTAGTAAACGCACAAAAACAACATAATTCTGCTAGATATGATTTGTTTATAAAACGTGCTGCGGTTGCGCTGGCAATCGGGGATATTAAATCTGAATTGGAGGGAAAATAAAATGACAGGTAAAAGGAAAATTTGGTTTTTACGTCACAAATGGTGGACTTTGTTTTTAGTCGCTTTTGTCGTGATGGTTGTTGCTATGTTTGTGACGGCGAAAAAGGTTGAAAAGAAAAATTATGTGACTATGGATATAACGCGTGGTGATATTTCACAAACTGTGACAGCCACAGGTGAAATTATGCCGGTTAATACGGTAAGTGTTGGTTCACAGGTTTCTGGTACAATCGAAGAAATTTTTGTTGATTATAATTCTACTGTTAAAAAGGGCGATAAATTATTAACCATAGAACCATCTGTATTACAGGCTTCTGTTGATGAAGCCAAGGCATCATTAGACAGCGCTGTATCTCAACGTAATTATGCCAAGAACGAATACAACAGAAATAAAACTTTGTATAACGAAGGTTTTATCGCACGCAGTGAAATGGAACAATCACAAACCCAATATGAACAGGCTGAATCTTCCGTTGTTCGTGCGCAATCTCAATATGATAAAGCGGTAACGAATTTGGGGTACGCTACAATTATATCGCCAGTTGATGGAACAGTCATTTCGCGCAAGGTTGACAAAGGGCAAACTGTTGCGGCATCTTTCCAAACACCAGATTTGTTTGAAATCGCGGAAGATTTAACAAAAATGCAAATTGAAACTTCTGTTTCAGAAGCTGATATCGGTATGATAAAACAGGGACAATCTGTGACGTTTACTGTGGATGCTTATTCTGGGCAAACTTTTTCTGGCAGCGTTCGTCAGGTTCGTCTTTCTCCGACAACAACATCTAATGTAGTTGTGTATACTGTTGTAATAGACGTTGACAATTCAGATTTGAAATTGATGCCAGGAATGACAGCTTTTGTGACTATCACGGTAAATGCAGCCAAAGACGCATGGAAGGCACAAAATTCTGCATTTTTGATTCGCAGTTTTGATGGGATTGTTGAAACAAATGATGAAAAGATTACACCTGCAAATCATTTGGCAATTCAACGTGATGGGAAAATAATATTGGTCCCTTATACCAAAGGATTGGCAACAGCCACAGAAACTCAGATTATTTCTGATGAAATACAAAACGGTGATAAGATAGTCATTGGCTATATGGGGCAAAAATCAAAAACCAAAAGTAATGGTCGTGGCGGTGGTATGATGGGCGGTCCAGGCCCACGTTAAAGGTGATTGTTATGAAGCAAACTCCTATTATATCAATGAAAAAAATCTGTAAAAGTTTTCCGCTGGAAATCGGTGGCGAACAACAGGTTTTATTTGATATATCTTTCACAATTAATCCGGGTGAATTTGTTGCGATTATGGGACCGAGTGGTTCTGGTAAATCTACTTGTATGAATATCATAGGTGCGCTGGATTCCGCAACCAGCGGTATTTATGAATTATATGGCAAAGATATAACAACAATGCTGCCTGATGAATTGGCGAAAATAAGAAACGAATACATCGGGTTTGTTTTTCAGAATTTTAATTTATTACCAAAACGAAATATCTTGGATAATGTAATGTTGCCATTGATGTATCGTGGTTTGCCGATGAATGAACGTTTGGAACGTGCGCGTGAAATGTTAAGTTTGGTTAATTTGGAAAATTTTGAAACATATTTACCGACACAATTATCTGGCGGTATGAAACAAAGGGTTGCTATTGCACGTGCTTTGGCTGGTGATCCTAAATTGATTTTGGCAGACGAACCAACAGGCGCATTAGATTCAAAGATGGGAAATGAGATATTAAAATTTTTCAAAAAATTGAATAAAGAATTGGGCATAACAATAGTTATGATTACACACGAATTTGAAATAGCAAGTTATGCAAATCGTGTAATACATATTTACGATGGGCGCGTGACGTACGATGGACCTGTCCCGAAAAATGAATCTGTATTATTGAAATCAGAACAAAAGGTGCGCAAAAAATGACATTTTACGATATTGCACATGAATCTTGGTTATCGATAAGTGGAAATAAAATGCGGTCTTTCCTGACGGTTTTGGGCATCGTTATTGGTATTATGGCGGTGGTTATAATGGTTGCGGTTGGTGAAACGGTTCAGCAATCTATTACAGACCAATTTTCATCATTGGGAACAAATACGATAATGATACGTGCTGGTGCTGCGCAAAGTGCAGGTGTCAGAATTGGAAATCGAATGACATTGAAAATAAACGATGTTCAGTATCTTTCTCAATTACCTGATGTAGCCGCGGTAAGTCCTGTGGACAACAGTTCGGCTCAGGTTGTATATGGTAATAAGAATTGGTCTACGTCAATGGTTGGTGTGTATCCTGGTTATGCAACGGTGCAAAATTTAGAAATGGAATACGGAACATTCATAGATATGTCTGCGGTAAGAAACGCCGCAACATACGCTGTGATTGGCCCAGATACAGCAGAAGAACTAGGCATGCCTAAAAACCCGGTGGGAGAGGTTATTCGTGTCCGTAATACACCATTGACGGTTATCGGTGTGACCAAGGCAAAGGGTGAATCTGGTATGGGGTCACAAGACGATATGATAATCGTTCCTATTACCACATTAAAGAAACGTATAGTTGGTTCGCGTTTTCCGGATTCAGTAAACATGATTTCTTTAAAATTGTATCAAGATGCAGATAACAATATTGCCACAGAACAAATAACTTCGCTTTTACGTCAAAGGCATAAATTAAAAGACGGTGACGCGGATGATTTCCAAATTACTGATATGAAACAAGTTATGGAAACAATGGAAACGGTGACGGGTTATCTGACGCTTTTGTTAATAGCAATTGCGGCTGTGTCATTATTGGTGGGTTCTATCGGTATTATGAATATGATGTTGGTGTCGGTTGCAGAACGCACGCGTGAAATCGGGATAAGAAAGGCTATTGGTGCCCAAGAAAGTACGATAGTCACTCAATTTTTATCAGAATCGATATTGATATCGTTTATTGGTTCTATGTTTGGATTGGTGCTGGGGGTGGGGTTATCCCAGGGCATAGGGCGTTTTGTCTTGCACTATAACGTTCCGTTTTCAATCTGGCCGGTGGTGGTATCAATTTCTGTAGCGGTGGTTGTTGGATTGGTATCTGGTGTGATGCCTGCAATCAAAGCAGCCAAATTAAATCCAATTGACAGTCTAAGATACGAATAATGTGATTAAAAAAACACCCGTTTTAAACGGGTGTTTTTTAAAGAACTTTTCCGCCACCTTTTGTTGTCGTTGGTTGTACAGATACAGCAGCACTGTCACCTTGTGTTTGAAACCGTGGCTACATTTTTGAAACCGTGGCTACACCAGATTATTGGGCAACAGATTTATTAACTGCCTGTGTTTGAACTGGCATTTTTGATACAGTCATATTAGATGCTGGAACTTTATAAACAGCGGGTCCTTTGCCACCAGTAATATTCAAAGCCGGCAATTCGCTTCGATTGTATTTATCGCCAAAGATACATTTTCTGAATTCTGTTTCATCCGTGTATATCCAGCATTTACCATCGCCATTTAAACCATTTGCCAGCTGTTCTCTTTTCATCGACAAAATACATCTGGTTTTATCAGCATTAGCCTTGCTGTCATAAGGGCAGGCATATCTACCCTGGTCAACAGATTTCTTTCCGAATTCTCCACCGGGACAAATATATTTTGTTCCCGTACATTGACGGACATCTTTGCTGTTTGCAGGTAAATAATATCCGGTTTGAACTTGCACAGGATTATCTATCACACATGCTGTTTGATCTTCGTTTGGAACCTTCCCAGATGGACATTGTGAAACTATGCAACGCTTTTGATCACTACTTGGCACAGTTCCTTCGCCACATTCCTTTACCCCTTGGTCCTCGCTTTTTGGGGTCACCACTCCATTTGTTCCTGGACAATAGTAATTTTCAAATTTATGATATTCGCAATCTAAACAATAAACAGATTTACTACATTCGACACAAGAACCCTTGTCCCGTGGCAAATATTGACCAGGGGGACAGGAAACCGTGGTATAATAAACCTTTCCATTACCGTGAGGTGAATTATAATAACAGCTGTTTAGCGTGCTTTTACCTGGGTCTGAATCAGGAAAACCCGGGGCTTTCTTATCACAAGAATAAATGCCATAATCATCCAATTCATCCCAGACATTTTCATTTGACCAAGATTCATAACACGCTTTATCTATCCTTCTACCGCCGTCATAAGATTCGAAATATCCACCTATACAATAGCACCCCGGTGGACATTTATAAGTTAGCAAACTCCGGCAGTATTCACCTGCGGGTGTTGGGTGGTTCTTATTACAGAATTTGGTGGCATATGACGGAATAACATGTCCAAATGACATCATGGTTGCGACGCCCAGCATAAAAAACGAATGTCTTGTGAATTTCATTGTATGAAAAATCCCCATTTCCTTTTATTACATAAAATTATACTATTTTTTACCTTTCCGCGCAAGGTAAAAATTTTAGACCTGTATAAATTAAAAACACCACACAAGGTGGTGTTTTGAATTTCTGGCGCGCCCATTCATTCCCCTTGATAAACAATAATCAAATCCAGATGCAAAAACTCTATTAAAAATATCCGTTTTTGCAGGTTTGCTAATTGTTTATCTACGTATTGGTCATGCGTGCCTATGGCACTCTGACCCATCCTTCTGGGCTACACACACAGCAGAATTAAAAAACACGGTATCAAACCGTGTTTTCTCAATTCTGGCGCGCCCAGAAGGATTCGAACCCTCAACCTTCTGATCCGTAGTCAGATGCTCTATCCAATTGAGCCATGGGCGCAACGCAGTATATTTTATACCCTTTTATTCGAAATGCAAGAAAAAATGATAATTATTTACCGTTTATAAATTGGTTCCTGCAAATTTGTATCAAAGATACTTTGCCATTGTATAAATCATGAAAATGTTTTCTGCATACAGATTTATATTGCGAAGCGCCGACTTCTACCTGATTACCGCCACGAATAATATTTCCATTTGAATCAAATCTGATGTGATGAGACGCCATATTTGTGCATTGTGGAATTTCACAGACTGTTTCCATCTGATGAATTTCATCCGCTTCTGCCAGCAATTTAGCAGATGCAGGAAACAAATCGCCATTGCTGTCCACTTTCAGCCCATAACAAAATATTGTTATATTGGAATTGTCAGCAATTTGAACCAGCTTTTCAATATCAGACGGTTTAAAAAATTGCACTTCGTCAACCAGTATAAATTGTGTTGCAGGGGCAGGGATATAGTTGTCTAAATTTTGTAATGCGCGTGCTTTGGTCACTATACCAATGCGAGAAACAATATTTGTATCGGAATCGCGATTGTCTATGGATGGCTTGATTGCTTCCCATCTATTATCTGTACGATTAAAATTGTACGCATTAATGCCCAAAAAAGCCGACTTAGATGATGACATAACACCATAATAAAAATGCAATTTAGCCATGTCTATATTTCCTTTCTTTCGCTCTCTGTTCCCCTTTTTGCAAATATAGACAATTTTTATTTAATTGGTCAAGTTAAGATTGCCTGTTTATACAAAAATGTGATATAATGTCAAATATGAGAGAGTTTATCTGGCTGTTTTTAGGTTGTTGTATTTGTGTTGTTTCTGCAAATGCAGAAAGTTTTTTAACAGCACAAAAATTCCCTGCAACTTTTGAAGATTTATCTTTCAAATCACAGATGGAATTTCTGTATGACAGTTATCTGCCTTATGAAATAGAATATGATGCTAGTGGTGCTTGTATTTCTGGCTGTGCATATCGGGGAATTACTATCAAAGAAGATATGGATGCCATAGATGAAGCAACTGAACGGATGGCAGGTTTGATAGAAAAATCAAATCAAAATAATATTGGGCAACCAATAAAAAAATATGTAGATTGGTGTAATAATGGATTGGCTACCGATTTGCCATTACGGTATCCTGTGGATATGTCTAATTTTAAATATAAAATAATTGGTGATTTTGGTTTAAGACCGCATTCTCCTAATGGTAGCGGTATACATCCTGCTTTGGATATTGATACACCCAATGGGGTCCCTGTATATGCTACTGCTGATGGTGTTGTGTCAGCAGTCAATAATCAGACGCAACGTGGTGGAGCAGGACTTTATATAAGCATTAAACATGCCAATGGTTTAATCACACAGTATCTTCACCTTGATAAAGCTCTTGTTAAAAAAGGTGATACTGTACGCGCATGTCAAGAAATTGCAAAAAGTGGTCATTCTGGAATATCAAAAGAAGGCAACCCTTATGGTCCACATTTGGATTACAGAATTAGATTTGAAAGCAAACCAAACCATTTTGTAGATATTTTATGTCCTTGCAAAATAACTAATAGAGATACCGATACGTCTTTTGATAATCCTTTAAGTATGCAATGCACACACAGTTTGTTCAATGCACCATATAAATTTCATAGATATGATCCAAGAACTAATGATAGAAAACGTTCCGTGTGGCGTGTGCAACACGGCCATTGTATGACGACAATTACAGATTTGTTGCCAGATGAAGTGCGTTAATTATTTTGTTTTTTGAATTTAACAGCAAAACTGCCGTTGTTTATCGGTGTAAAAGATATTATGTGTGGGCTGATAATGCTTTCAGTTGCCCATTGTTGAAATTTAATTTTTAATATCCCGCTGGCGCCAGTTATAACAGTTGCACTACGTGTCCCAGATGTCGCAGTTTTTACCAACATTTCCCACGCTTCTTCTTCTGTATGTTGATGAAAATCAATTGTCACGTGTTCTGGTATAAATTCTTTTTGGGGAATATGACTAGATAGATGCAAAGATTTGCGAACTGATTTTTTTGTTGCTTCATCATCAGGTGCAAAATCTGCACCAATCATATTCGCAATATCTTCATCATTTAATTGTTTCATGCTATTCAGCCAATGCACCAACTGACATTGTTATACGGCGAATGCCAGAACTGATAGATTTTTCTTTGTTAATACGTGCTTTGATAATTTCACCAGTATGATAAATATGTGTTCCGCCACACAATTCACAAGAAACATCACCAGCAGTTATAACGCGAACTCTATCACCATACTTTTCGCCAAACAAAGCCATCGCACCACGTTTTTTTGCAGATTCGATATCCATTTCTTCGTGTGAAACAGGCATGTCTTCGTTAATCCATTTGTTGACTAAATCTTCGACAGCCTGTTTTTCTTCCGCAGTCAATGCGCGACCAAAAGAAAAGTCAAAACGCACAGAATCAGGTGCAACCTTTGACCCACGTTGTTCTACATCATCATTTAATACTTTACGTAAAGCAGCCTGTAATAAATGCGTTGCAGTATGCGCGCGCGCGGTTTGTTGACGTACGTTTTGATTTATTTCAGGCATAATTTCTTCATTAACTGAAATAGGGGCAACAAGAGTTCCTTTGTGAATAACAACATTTCCAACACGATTTGTTTCCGCCACGTTCATAACAATATCATTGTTGCGTTTAAATACACCCATATCGCCAACTTGACCGCCTTGGGTTCCATAAAAAGGTGTGTGGTCTAATGCAATTTCAACTTCATCGCCCGTGTTTGCAGATTTTACAAATTCTTCGCCACGCAAGATAGCCAGCACCTTTGCAGAACTGGAAGTTTTTGTGTCATATTTTTCAGAATCAATTGTGTCTGGTAAATCTGTTTGAGATTCCCATAATAACTTAGTTCCACGGGTATCAGCACGTGAACGTTCTTTTTGTTCTTTCATACATTTTTCAAAACCATCAACATCAACACTTATATTTTTATCGCGCAAAATCATCTGAGTTAAATCCAAAGGAAATCCATACGTATCAAACAATTTAAAAGCGATATCCCCAGGCAACATGCTGTTATTTATTTTTGGTAATTCGCTTTCTAATAACTTCATACCATTTTGTAGCATATCTGCAAAAGAATTTTCTTCGTTGCGAATAATTTCAACGACACGTTTTTCTTGGTGTTTTAATTCAGGATACGCATCGCCCATTTCTTTGATTAATGCAGGATATAATTCAGAAAGCAATGCACCACGATGTCCCAATATTTGTCCGTGACGCATAGCACGTCTTAATATCCTGCGAATTACATAACCACGGTCGGCATTGCTTGGTATAACACCATCTGCAATAGCAAAACCAACAGAACGCAAATGGTCTGTGATGATTTTGAAACTTGGTTTGTTTTCATCTGTCTCTTTAACGCCGGTCAAATCGGAAACCGCACGCTTTAAATTTACAAACAAATCAGTATCATAATTATCTAGTTTATTTTGTAATACCGCCGCCCATCTTTCCAATCCTGCACCAGTATCAATATTATGTTTTGGTAATGGTGACAAATTGCCACTGGCATCACGATCATATTGCATAAACACATCGTTCCAAACTTCTACATAGCGACCACCATCTTCATCTGGCATTCCCGGTAATCCGCCAGGAACATCAGGACCAAAATCATAATGCATTTCTGTGCATGGTCCGCAAGGCCCGGTTTCGCCGGCAGCCCACCAGTTATCTTTATCTAAACGAATTGCTTCTTTACCAGCGATTTTTTTCCAAATTGCGGTTGCTTCATCATCGCTTATATGAGTTGTCACAACGATTTTATTTGGATCAAGACCAATAACTTTGGTCAATAATTCCCATGACATAGCAATAGCTTCTTCTTTGAAATAATCACCAAAAGACCAATTACCCATCATTTCAAAAAATGTATGATGACGATTATCAAAACCAACGTCTTCCAAATCATTATGTTTTCCACCAGCACGAATACATTTCTGAACGTTTGCGACGCGCGGCGCAATAGGCGTTTCTGTGCCTTGAAAAACACCTTTCCATTGAACCATACCTGCTACTGTGAATAATAATGTCGGGTCATTAGGAATTAATGATGCAGATGGTACAATTTTATGTCCATGTTTTTCAAAATAATCTAAAAAAACTTTTCTTATTTCATTATATGTCATAGTATTTTCCTTATTACTGCCTTATGATAAAATTAAAAATTACGATATTCAATCATAAAATTGCAAAAGGGGTATATTTTGTGATATAATAATATTTGAATATAGGAATAACACATGAATAAGAAACCAGGTTTGCTTTTCGCAGTATCAGTTTTCACGATTATAATAGTCGCGGTTTCGTTTAATTTTAATTTGGGTGGAAACGAACCGTTAAAATTGCCTGCGAACGTGAATCCCGATACTGTTTTATATGTATGTAAAATTGGGGAATCTTCATGGAATCAGGCGGCAGAATCGTTGCGTTTATTAACAAGCTTTGCACCAGCTTTATTTTCTTTTGCTGGTATTGTTTTGGTGTTCAGTTGGGGTTGGGCTATTTATCAAAATTTATTGAAAGATAAATTTGTTGATGATGCCTATAAACGTCCATGGTTGCTGACCAAGGTGTTTTTCTGGTTGGTGGTATGCTTTACTGTTTTGGTAGAAACACCGAATCATTTTAGACAGGTTGAAATTCGTGGACGCGGTAGTGATTGGGTGCTTTGTGAAAATACTTCTGATGGTGTAAAAGCCACGAATTACAAGAATGTTTCCTTGCCATAAAAAGTATATATTTGTCAAGAATTAAGTTTTTTGCGCTTTTGAAATAATTGGCTTGACTTAAAGCCCAGTTTTCTCTACGATTCGGTTAAGCAGTTAGGGCAATGTCTTTGGAAACCTTGTTAAAAAGATATTGTTCCAAGGGCAAAGCCTTTGAAAACTGCCGGACAACCTTAAACTCTATATGAAAGGAGAAACATATGAACAAACAAGAATTGATTGAAGCAATTGCAAATGAAGTTGAAGTTACAAAAGCAACTGCAGCTGGTTGTTTGGATGCATTCATCAACACAGTAACAAAAGTATTAAAGAAAAAAGGCGAAGTTCGTTTGGTTGGCTTTGGTACATTTACCACAGCAAAACGTAAAGCAACAACAGGTCGCAACCCACAAACAGGTGCACCAATTAAAATTGCTGCTTCCACACAACCAAAGTTCCGTCCAGGAAAATCTTTGAAAGATGCTTTGAACTAAACTGGAAGTTTGTTTAGTAAGGTTAAAACACCTGCAGATTTGTGGGTGTTTTTTTGTTATGTTAATTTTCCGCTGGACTTAATTTTTCGAATTGATACAATACAATCGTATTAACCAAACAACAAAGGAAGGATACAATGCCAACTAAAAAAACAATGAAAAGACTAGTTGCTAAGAAAGCACCTGTTAAACCTGCACCAGTTATGGAACATAAATGCGATTGTGGACGTGATTGCCCATGCCACCGTCATGGACATTTTATTAAACATTTAATCTTGTGGGCAATTATATTTGCTCTGGGTATGGTTTGTGGCAAGATGTTTTGTTGTGGTCATCATGGATTTAAACATATGCCAAAAATGCACCCAGTATTTGATAATGGTTGTTTAAGAATGAATTCGATTGATTGTCCAATGATGCGCGAAAAATTAATGGCTGCAGATGTTAATGGTGATGAATGTGTTTCTATTGAAGAATACAAAGCAGTCAAAAAAGAAATGAGAAAAGAAATGCGTGAACACAAAGGTTTCAATGGACCAAAGGGACCACGTGAACCAGAACCTGTTGAAATGGATAGATAAATTATTCACATAAAAATAAAACCTGCGGTTTGCAGGTTTTATTTTTTCAATATTCTTGATTTACTGCGTTCCCATTCGCGCTGTTTAATAGTTTCGCGTTTGTCGACTTTGTTTTTACCGTATCCGATACCCAACAATACTTTCAGTTTGCCACGATTGTTAAAATATAATTTAAGTGGCACGATAGTTGCGCCTTTTTCTTGCAGTTTACCGATTAATCGGTTTATCTGATTACGATGCAGTAATAATTGGCGTTGACGTCTTTCATCAAAGTTGACCGCGCGATTAGCAGTAGGTAATTTTTGAATTTCAACACCAGCCAAAAATAAATTGTTGCCACGTCTTTGAACAAAACCATCAACAATAGTCACTAACCCATATCGCAAAGATTTTATTTCTGCTCCAGTCAATGAAACGCCAGCCTCTATTGTGTCTTCAATAGAGTAAGCAAATCGCGCTTTGCGATTTTCACTAACTTGACCAAATTTTATAATTTGACGTGGCATTTTGGATATAACCTTTGTGTATTTTCAGATAGTATACTTTCCAATTCTTCAATTTGCAACTTTTTGATTTGTGCCAAAACTTTTGCAGTTTCAATTACAAACGCAGGTTCGCATACCTTGCCACGATATGGCACGGGCGCGCAATAGGGCGAATCTGTTTCAATCACAATTCTATCAACTGGTATTTTTGCAAAAGTTTCACGTATAGATTCTGCATTTTTAAAAGTTAAAATACCGCTGGCTGAAAAATAAAATCCGCGGTCCAGCATAATTTTTGCCAAATCCCAACTGGAAGTAAAACAATGCATAACACCTTTGTGTTTGTCTGTTAAAATTGCCACAGTATCTTCATCTGCATCGCGCGTGTGAATCGCCACAGGCATATTGTGTTTGTATGCTATGTCTAATTGTTTTTCAAATAATTCGATTTGTGCTTTGCGTGTTTCTGAATTGTAATGATAATCAAGACCAATTTCGCCAACACCGATTACCTTTGGATGATTTAAAATTTTATCTGTTAAAAAATCAGACGGGTTTAAATCTGTATGGTCAGGATGAATACCAGTTGTCACAAAAATATTATCATGTAATTCTGCAAGCTTTAACGCGGGTTCAATATCTATACCTTCGGCAGTAGCACAAATGAAAATTCCAACACCGGCTTTTTCTGCGCGTTGAGTTATCGCATCAATGCCATCTTGGTATTCATTAGTTAAATGACAATGGGTATCTATAAACATTTTTTTATTTCGTTTATAATTTTAAATATTGTTATATCAGGTTTTAAATTTAATCTGTTTATATCAGATATAGACTGTGTCGCCAAAGGATACAAATCAGCCAAATTAAAACATGCGATCGCATCCAACACAATTCCGTAAAGTTCAGGGGTGGCTGCGATTTTTGTAGCAACGGTCAACGCATCGCTGGCGGTTGAATTTTTATCTTTTAAAATATTTAATAATTCTTCGTATATTATATCGCCCCCAGACGCTTTTAAACTGGCAATTTTACCAAAACTGCCATTAGCTAGTTTCAATATATCTGAATTAATTTCTGTATCAGGCATAAATTTTACACATAATTCGCGTAATTCTGATACAGTTAATGGACGCATTTTTTCAACACGTGCACGTGAACGCACCGTTGGTAATACATTAGATAATTGATGTGTCACTAATAAAAATAAAGTTTGTTGTGGGGGTTCTTCCAGTAATTTTAATACGGCGTTTTCCGCTGGTCCAGTTAGTTCGTCAACAGCATCAATTAATATCACGCGCCATTGACCAGACATAGAAGACATTTGCATTTTTTGAATCATAGCGCGCACAGTATGCACAGTAATTTGTTTTGCATCAGGTTTGTCTTTTCCATATTGGTCAATATTGTGTGCTAAATCTACAATAAAGAAATCACCAACATTGCCATAAACCATCTTTGCAATTTTATAAGCAAACGTTGCTTTGCCGATTCCGCGTGGCCCGCATAACATCCATACTGGGTGTATCGGATATTCGTTGCGTTTGTTCCAAGCATCCATAAAAGTTTTTAATGTGTCATTATGACCAATCAAACAGTCATTATCCATCGGGTGCGGAAATTCGAACAAAACTTCTTTTTTCTTTGCCATATTATTTACCCCTAATCATCACGGAAATGTTTTTAAACACCCGACCAAAGAATTGAATTTTTCTGACTTTGTTTTTAGCGACCAAAGGAATGCGTTTAACAATATCGCCGTCTTTTTCTATGACAACTGTGCCGATTTCTTGACCAGCTTTGATAGGGGCAGCAATTGGTTCTTCGTATCGTGCCATTACGCGTATATTTTTCAAAGAATAATCTTTTGGCAAAGTTATCGCGACATTTTCTGAAGTTGTTGCTTCTACTTCTGGATAGCGACCATACCATGTTGGTATTTTTAGTAAAGTTTCACCAGATTGATAGAACACTTTCGTTTTGGTTGTTTTGTATCCATGGCTTAATAGTTTTTTCATTTCTTCTGCCAAACCATCATGTCCTTTGCCGTGAAAACCGTTTATAACGCCGATTAAACGACGACCACCGATTTTACTGCTTGCCACAACGCCATAACCACCATCGTCTGTGTGACCTGTTTTTAAGCCATCGGAACCAGGCATCAAAAACAACAATCTGTTATAATTCATTGTATGAGTATGATTCCATTCACGACACCAATCTGTTTTAGTGTCTGTAAATTCAAAGCGCTTGGTTGCGAACATCGGATAAATATCAGGATATTCATCAATAATATATTTTGCCAAAATTGCTAATTCATGTGAAGTCATCAAATTATTTTCGTGTGGTAAACCACTAGCATTTCCAAACGTAGATTTTTCCATACCGATTTCGTGAGCTTTTTTTTGCATTAATTCGCTGAATTTATTTTCACTACCCGCCAGATGTTCAGCGACTGTCACAGAAGCATCGCCAGCAGACAAAACAATTATACCAAGAATTGCATCTTTGACAGTTATTTTTTGACCAGTGGTTAAACACATTTTGCTGGCTGGATACCATAATGGATTTTTATAGTCTGCATTTTCAGAAACAGTCAAAGTGTCACCCATTTTTAATTTTCCAGATTTAATCTCGTCAAATAAAACAGCCAATGTCATAAGCTTTAACATAGAAGAAGGGGGCATCAAAACATCTGCATTTTTAGAAACAATTTCATCACCGCTGTCATAATCAATAAGGTATGCAGATTTAGCCTTGGTTTCAAAGCCAGCACCAAAAGCAATGCTGACATTAAAACACATGAATAAAATCAGGAACTTTTTTATCATAACGCTTTGATGATAGCAATTATAAAGTCCATTTCCAATACTTTTTTATAAAAAAACACGCAGAATTTAATTCTGCGTGTTTTTAGATTATGTTTGTTATTGTTGATTTTCATCAATACATTGTTGCATATATCTTTTGTTATTTTCTTCTAACATTTTAATGTACAAAGATTGTACAGCGTCATTTTGTGTATGAGCATGACCTTTAAGAATTTCAACAATCCCTTTGACCGCAGTTTTCAAACTGTGTATACGTGGTTTCTTTAAGTTTTTAAATAACTTTTTCAATTCTGCAACAACATCTTGTTGTTCTGATGGACGCAAGTTATTAAACATATAATCACTTAAATTTTCTACTGCTTTTTTGTCTTTAAGAACTTCTTTGTGATCTGTTAACAAAGGTTTTGTTTCGTCAGTATTTGATTTTTCTTCGTCCATAACATCTCTGATATATACCCTTGCGGCAGCAGATAATACTTTGTTTAAATCTTTTTTTTCTTTAATATCTGCGATAATGTAGCCAGCTGAAGTAACAACGGCGATTAACAAGACAAAAGCCATAAGAATTGTGTCGCCAGTGGTTAAACCAAATTGTGCTTTGTCGGCATATAATGCTGTTATAGTCCCGACACCAATGGCCGAGCATATAATTATGGCTAATTCTGCCGCGCTAAGTTTTGAGCAGTCGTTGATAATTTTGTTGTTTGGTACGATTTTCATAAGTAATCCTTTTTTTATTTGTTATGAACACAATATAATACAAAAAAACAGATTGTCAAGTTTTTGTGTAAAAAAATATGCAGAAAATTTTCTGCATATTTCAAATAGTTTTTAAGAACCCTTGATATGATGTGTGTTTCTTTCCTTTATTTTATTGTTTTCCCACAATTTGCATGCTTTCTGTGTCAGTTCGAGAGTTTTGGAGTTTTCTTCCCAATAATCATTTTGAGATGTTTTGGTATTCTTTGTTTCTTGTTTGTTGCCCAAAACAACGTATCTGTGATGCAAGCCTGCTAATTTAACATACACATCAGACATAAATGTTGGGTCAGGGTGTGCATCGTGTCTTATGCCATCTTTATCAATCCAGCCATTAAGAATCTTTGTAATATCTTCGCATGCGCGATTAATCACGATGGCTAGTTGCTGTTTTGAAATATTGTCTGATATAGGCATTTCAGAAACAATATTTAAAATTCTTTCTTGTTCACCAGGCGTTAATTGGTTGGATATAAAAGTCGCCAATTCCTGCATTGCTTCTGGAACGCTAAGGACTTCTTGAAAATCTTTAAAATCAGGATAGGGATAAGAAACAATAGACTTTTGAATGTATTTTTTTGCAGCCTCAATCGCGAATTTATTAGCGTTTTTCTTAAGGTCTAAATCACTCCATATACATACCAAAGCAATAAGCACAGCTACCCCGCCACAAACACTAACATTAAAAACAGTTAAATCTTCGTTTTTATCAAGAATTTTATCCGATACGCCTGTGACACTAAAAAAAAGTAAAATGCCAGCGAAAGCGTAAACCGCCATAATCATGCGCGGAAAACGTAAATGTTTTCTTATAAGTATGTTTCTTTCTATCAAATCAAATCCTTTTTCAGTTCCAACATTATAGACACAAAAAATACAGTGTCAAGATATCGCTGTGTTTATTTTACACGTTGCATCACATAAAGACTATCGTATTTTGATTGGGGCGGTAACATCTTCCATTTATTACCGGTTAAAAACATTTTATAAAATTCTTTATGTTGGCTAAGAACGCGAAGAGGGGGATAAAAAGTCATTTTCAAACAGATGACGGCACCAGGTTGCGTGTGTTCCATCAAAGAAATAAGAATTTGTCCGCTTTCTTTTATATTTATGTAATCTAATATGTTCGACAGATGTATAAAATCATAAGATTTATCCAATTTAGTATGTAAACATGTAATGTTTGACCAAATGAAATTAAACGACTTGGTAATAATTTCGCGCATTTTATCGTATTCTTCTTGGGTTGGCAGTGGCTTTGTAATAATATATCCAGATGGATGAAGCCCATGACAAAACAGTTTATAACCACGCATTTCGTTGATATAATGTTGTTCTTCAACTGGCAATATATCTATTATTTTTTGAGCATTATCAACACTGGATATATCGCATGAACTGTGAATATCAGATATCAGTTTACAATATTCTTGGCAATTTAATAATTTCAAAGCAGCTGTTTTTATATCCATGATTAATTTAGCATTATAAGATAAATCAAAAGTATCAATATTTTTTGCACCGTTTAATGCAGTGAACATTGGATGGTCGCCAGATGCAGCAACAACCAAGGCATTTTCTGTTTCTTTTGGCATAAATGTTAAATCATAACGCAAATTTTCATTAGTCACAGCATATGCTGTAGAATACGGTGAAAAAGCCCCATTTGAAGCGATGGTGGTAGAAAAATATTCTTTTGCATCATTAATATCAGGTTTCATTTTTTTTATTTTTGGTTATCAAACATAATGTAATACAAAAATATAAAATGTCAATATTTATCTAAAGCGCTAAAAATAGTCCTTGATAAAAATCAGGAATTGTGTCACAATGTTACGCATGTTAAATTTCCCACAAACAGTTTTAGGTTTTTATGCTAAAAACCTTTATAAGTATGCTAAGTGCTGGCCTTGGCTCTATATGTTCTTTTCTGTTTTTGATACGGCAGGCTTTACAATAATCCCAGCGTTTTTTATAAAAATGACGGTTGCCGCATTAGAAGGCAGTTCGGGTCCTGATGCCTTTGCAGCAATTTTACCAGTGGCCGTTATGTATGTTATTGCTCGTAGTGCTTTGGTGATTGGTGGTGTAATGCGCTGGGTTGTGTTTGACAGTCGGATAAGATATCATTCTTATAATGCTATATCTCGTGATTTATACGATTATGTTTTTAAACAGAGTTTGGAATTTTATTCTAATTCAATGCCGGGTAAAATAAATTCGCAAATAGATGGTGTTGCGAATGGTTTTTGGGGTGTTGTTAGGATGATATTTGGTAATTTTTCTGCTGTGATAGTCGCTTTTATATTAAGTGCTGGCGGTTTGTTTTCGGTTGGATGGCAATATCTGGTGGTGATTTTCCTTGGTGCAGCAGGGCGTATTATCTGGGGGGCGTATCGGGTAAAAAGTGTTTTAAAGGCTTCTGCAAATTCGGCTCGAAAATTAAATCATTTACATGGACGTTTGTTGGATGCTTTGTCTAATTTCTTGGTGGTGAAATCTTTCGCACGCGATAAATATGAACAAGAATCAGTTGCACCAGACAGACGCGAATACGAACATACTGCCAGAATCGGACACTTTACATCGCGTTGGTATTGGGCACCCGGTAACTTTTGGGTTTCTGTGGTCGGTATGACGTGTTTGATATTATTATCTGGTTATATGTATGCCAACGGACAATCGTCTTTGGCAGACGTGTCATTTGTGTTAAGCGTTTATATTGGTATTGATACAATAACATTTAATTTAATTGTTGAATCCAGAGACTTTTTTGAGATGTGGGGAAAATCTGCTGGGTCTTATGCTGGTTTAATTGCTCCTTTGCGTGTTGTTGATAAACCAGGGGCGAATAAATTAAAAGTCAAACGTGGTGTAATCACTTTTAAAAACGTCAGTTTTAGATATGGTCGCAAAAACGTTTTGAATAATTTGTCTTTTAAAATTGCTGCTGGTGAACGTGTTGGTATAGTTGGTATGTCCGGTGCTGGAAAGACTACATTGGTAAATTTATTGATGCGTTTTTATGATGTTGGACGTGGTGGTATCTATATTGATGGTACGGATATCAGGGATGTCACCCAAGAATCTTTGCGCGAACAAATTGCTTTTATTCCCCAAGATACAACAATGTTTAATCGTACGATACGTGAAAATATTGCTTATGGTAATATGAATGCTTCGGATAAAGAAATAAAACAGGCGGCGCACAATGCTTCGGCTGATAAATTTATAAATTCAACACCGAAGAAATATGATACTATTGTTGGCGACCGCGGGATAAAACTGTCTGGTGGTCAGCGCCAACGTATATCTATTGCGCGTGCGTTTTTGAAAAATGCCCCGATATTGATTTTGGACGAAGCAACCTCTGCGCTGGATAGTGAAACAGAAAGTGTTATCCAAGAAGCGTTTGGAAAATTGTCATCTGGACGTACAACATTGGTTATCGCACACCGTTTATCAACTTTGCGTAATATGGATAGAATTATCGTTCTGGACAAAGGACAAATCGTAGAAACCGGCACGCACAAAGCACTGTTGCGCCGAAACGGCATTTATTCACACCTTTGGAAAATGCAGTCTGGTGGATTTATCAGCGAATAAAATTATGCGTTAAATTTTTTACCTGGACAGAATTTTTGTGTAAGTATATATATGCAATGTTTGGGTTGCGTTTTGATATCCGAACATTTGTTTCAAGTGTTTTGGAATCATAGCCATATTTTTCCCAGAAATATCTGCACGCTCTATTGGTAGATTGAACCTTGCCATTTTTTAACATTTTCTTAATTGTTCTTCTGCGGATTCACCATGCGTGTTTGTGGGTTAACACCCACGAAAACTTCGTTTTCTAACGGCACTTTGATGTGCCGTTAACACTCTGGCGTATCCCTTCGTTCCGCCAGTTAAAATCAAAAACACCCGCATTGGCGGGCGTTTTAAGATTTTAATTCCTGGCGGAGACGAAGGGATTCGAACCCTTGATACCCTTGCGAGTATACCACATTTCCAATGTGGCGCACTAGACCAACTATGCGACGTCTCCGGATTATATGATTATTCTTCGTCTTCGGATGCATCTGGTGTATCATCACCAGCATCTTCGATACCGTCATTAGTATCTTCTACCAAAGAATTTTCCAATTCTGCATCAATTTCGCGCAACATTGGATCTTCGCTAGCAATATCCAGCGCCGCATCTTCATCAACGACAGCAGGTGCTTCTTTGTAAGATTCGATGAATTCATGACGAACATCGTCCACATTTAATTTACCGCTGGCAATTTCGCGTAGTGCAACGACAGTTAATTTGTCATTGTTTTTTTCGACCACAGATTCCGCGCCACCGTTCAAATCACGAACGCGTTGCGAAGCCAACATTCCCAATTCATAACGGCTTTCTACAAAAGGTAAAGTATCAGAATTTGTCACACGTGCCATATTAAATCCTTTGTTGAAATCTTTTTTATCCACGATATAATGCATTAAGAATGCTAAAAAATCAAGCAGAAAAATAAAAAAATGAATATAAGAACATTATCTTTTGGATGTCGGCTTAATGCCCTTGAATGTGAAAAGATATCACGAATGTTGGCGTGCATCGTGGATACAGCCATTGTTGTTAACACTTGTTCTGTCACGGGTGAAGCTGAACGGCAATGTGCTCAGACTGTTCGTAAATTATCACGGGAAAACCCAAGTGCTATTATTTTTGTGACAGGATGTGGGGCAACACGAAATCGTGCTTTGTTTGAAGCGATTCCGCATGTTTTGGTCATAGATAATGCGGATAAAATGAAACTATCTTCGTATACAGATGCACTAAGAAACGCTGATTTTGACACATCTTTTTCAAAAATAGACATATTCAAAGACACAGAATCTAAATTATCCAAAAAATTCGTTCAGGTTCAAAATGGCTGTAATCATGATTGTACTTATTGTGTGACGCGTCTTTTGCGTGGTCCAAATGTGTCTTTCCCATACGAAGAAATTTTGAAAGACGTTCGTGATGCGATTGCAAACGGTTTTTATGAAATAGTTTTAACAGGTGTAGATACGGCATCATATGTTCGTATTGAAAACGGCAAACCTGTATTGTTGGCTGATATTTGCAAAAGGTTATTGATTGATGTTCCGGAAATAAAGCATTTACGATTGTCTTCTGTTGACCCAGCTTCACCAGAAGTCCCAAAAATAATGAATTTGATGCGTCAAGATTCTCGTTTTATGCCACACTTGCATTTATCCATGCAGTCTGGTTCTGACACTATCTTGCATGCCATGCGCCGCAGACATGATTCCAAAAAATTGATGGAATTGGTAAGGCAAGCTGATGGCGATATATCATTCAGCGCAGATATAATCTGTGGATTTCCTGGTGAAACAGAAGAATTATTTAATGAAACTGTAAAAATGGTTCGTGAAATGGGATTGATACATGTCCACGCTTTTCCATATTCGCCACGACCAAATACGGTTGCTGCAACGATGCCAAATCAGGTAAATCATGGTATTTCTAAGAAACGTGTCAAAACAATATCAGACATCGCAAACGAAAATCGTAAAAAATTTATGGAAAAACAGGTTGGTAAAACTGTATCTGTCTTGGTGGAAGAAAATAACACAGGACGTACACCTGATGATTTAGATATCAAAATAGGGGGCAAAAAAATTCAGGATAAAACAATATGCAATGTCAAGATAACAAGCATAGATAAAGATAAATTTATTGGTGAATTAATGAAATAAAAAGACCGCACTTGGCGGTCTTTTGTTTTTAACTGTGTTCACCACGGGAACTTTGTAGATTTTGTTGATTTCCTTTATATTTTATTTCAAATTCCATTTTTTCCATGAATTCCAAATCAGGTCTTATACCTTTATAATGGAAACCAATAGATGGCGACAAAACGTATAAGTTTTTTATATTATCAGGATTATTCAAAGGAACTTCGTATTCTCCGCCTTCGTATTTGATACCTTTCCATCCTGCTTGTTCTAAAAGATAGCCCAATAATTGTTCGTATTTTTTTATTGCACTTTGACCGATTCTGCTGGGACCCATGCCGTTCAAAGATGACCATTTAAGCCCAAAATAAAGCGAATTACCACCCAATTTTGCCCAACCAAAACTGTTAATCTTTTCATGTTGTGCGCGTTTTTTTGCTGTGCCGTTTATTCTTTCTTTGGCAGCTCTCATTTCTTGTTTAAATTTGCTGGTCAAAGGTTTGCTTTCAAAATCATAACCAGGCAACAAAGCGCCATATTTATACCCAACATTAATACCAGTCTTTTTTTTATCCAATTCATCTTTTGTAAAGATAGGCTTTACGAATTTAGACATATCTATATCCTTTTGTACTGTTTGCTATAATTTTATCATATTTTTATGTATATGTCAAAAGTCTAACTTGTATTAAATTATTAAATGTGATAAGCATAACAATATGATTTATTTCATTGCTTTTTTATCGCCTTTGTTTTTTGCGATTTCAGTATTGATTGAAAGCTTTTTATCGCTGGATGTGTTTAAAAAGCCTGCAACCATGTGTTTTTATGTGTCTTTAACAAATGCAATTTTTGTTCCTTTGTTATTGTTTTTTGGTTTGCCGACTATGCCATCTTTGCAATGTTGGATGATTTATCTTGTTTTGGCAATTATTGACATAGCTTACCTTTATCCGTTTTATATAGCATTGAAAAAAACAGACACATCAATTGTTTCGTCTTTATTTACGATTGGCAAGATTTTTGTGCCGATTATGTCCTTTGTGATTTTAAAAGACGTGTTGAGTTTGCAACAATATATTGGCTTTGCCATAGTTATCTTAGCATCATTGATTTTGACGACAAAGCAGGGCGTTAAGTTCAAAGTTAACAAGGCTTTTTATTTGATGTTTTTATCCAGTTTTTTATTGGCGTTCCGCATAGTTTTGGCAAAATTGGCTTTGACAACAGACGCAACATGGGTAAACACAATGTTTTATCCTAATTTGATTTCAGGTGCTTTGATTTTCATATTTCTAGCTTTCAAAAGACTAAGACCAGATATTCGCGGACATTTTGCAGATTACAAGAAAAACGTAAAATTATTTGTGTTGATAGAATTTATAACTTTTTTGGCGGTATTAACTTCTGTATATGCGCTTTCAAAATTATCACCAACAATCAGCAGCGCCATAGATGCGACTGAACCTTTGTTCTTGTTGGCAATCGCTATGTTATTACGCCCGATTTGTAGTTATAGATGTCAAGAGATAAATGTATCTTGGCCTAAGAAATTGATTTGCTTTGTCCTGATTATCATTGGTGTAGTTTGTATTTCATGAACAAGATAAAGCATGGGTTTTTATTGGTTTTATCTGGCTTTTGATGTCGCATATTCAACGACTTTTTGAGTAGGTGTGATTGTTGGTTGTTCTTCCTCTGGCACAGTCAATTCGACATTGGCGACACCTTTTTTGACAATGTCTAAATCTTTGGCGGCAGAATAAGATAAATCAATTATACGACCATCCACAAAAGGACCACGGTCATTGATTACTACTATGGTACTGTCATTGTTGTCAAGATTTTTAACCTTAACACGAGTACCAAATGGCAGTGTTTTATGTGCTGCGGTGTGTTCGTATTGGTTGTATGTATCGCCAGACGCAGTTTTTTTGCCGTGAAAATTCGGACCATACCAAGATGCTAAACCTGTTTCAACGAAGCCGTCTGCATTTTCCATTAGATAGTATGTGCTATCTTTTATTTTATATGATTTTGAGCTGACGGATTCTAATAATGTGTCTTCTGTGTATTGATTTTCAGCAATGTTCACCATTTTGCTGTAATTAGTATCAGGTGAACAAATATCATATTCTATTGTGACACGTTGCTTTGTTATTGGTTCGCCGGAAGAGTTTGTTTTTTTGAATATGCCAATAAACAGGGCGGTTGCGCCTGTAAATATCAATGCATATTTAATATGTTTTAATTTAGTCATGTCGTCATCCCTTTTTATTCTTTTATAGAAAATATAATACTAAAATATATGTTTGTCAAGTTTTTTTTGTAAAAATAACCATTCTTTCAATCGGGACTTTTGGTAAATGTTGATTTGCAAAATTTACCTGCGGGTGAACACGGTTTTTATATTCACGAAAATCCAGACTGTAATCCGTCTGAGGATGCTAATGGAAATACACAACCAGCGTTAAAAGCAGGCGGACATTACGACCCTGATAAAACAGGACATCATATGGGACCGAATAATCCCGATGGACACAAAGGAGATTTGCCGGCTTTGACCGTTGCCTCAGATGGCACAGTTAAGACATCTTTTACAATCAAAAATCTAAAAGTCGAAGAAATAAAAAACCGCTCTGTTATGATTCATGCTGGTGGTGATAATTACAGCGATGAACCAGTTGCGCTGGGTGGTGGCGGAATGCGTATTGCCTGCGGTTTGATTGAGTGAAAATTATTTATGTTTAAACAATCGTTTTACAAACTGGGACAAATTATAAAGCAATCCTAAATCATTTCTTTCTAACCTTAAATATTCTGGTGGAATAACACCTTTTTTTAGAACAATCATGTAATGTCGCACAGCGCCCCACATTATTTCTTTGTTAATGTCAACTTTTTCCCAAGGTAATGAAGATGTATCGATTTTTTCGGGTGTAACTTTTTGATAATATTGTACATGTTTTTCATAAGTATATTTACGACCTTTGCGTGCCAAATCATCACGACACCAAATTGATTCAACAAGGCCTGCTTTTATCAAATCTTTTAATTCAAAAGAAACTAAAGATGAACGTTTAACTATACTTTTTAAAACATTGTCATTACCGCGCCATTTTATAGGTTCTGTCAAACAAGATATTGCCTTGCTGCGTCCTGGGAAAATTTTTTCCATCCATGCAACTATGTCTTTTTTCTTGTTTGATTTTGCAGGAAAAGAATATCCTCTTTTTAATTTGTTTGGGTATCTTGAATAAGAATACAAACCTTGTTTTAATACAGTATTTTCTTTTGGTGTATAGTGATACAACCGCATAATATAAACCTTTTGTTGTTATTTTATATCAATTATACCATAAAAAGTTCAAAAATCAGCAAAAAATGACACTTTTGAAAAACACGACTCTCGAACTCAGAGTAAGTATTAGAAATCAAAAGAAAAACCGCTCTTTTTGAGCGGTTTGAACTCTCTGGTCGTGCTTAGTGAACGATTCTCGAGCTGATATTATTGAGATTGGACAAGATGTTGAAGAAGTGATAAAATACATCCATAAGAAACAAGGATAAAAAATGAAAAAAGTCATAATAATCGCAATAATTGTAATTTTGGGAATAGTTGGATATTTTCTTATATCTTCAAACAGACACCAACAAAACTTAACTGACCAACAAATTGTTGAAAGATTAGATACTGTTTTAAAACGAGTAGATGATTTCTTTATTTCTGCTGATGTTATACCAGAAAATTACAAGCAAATGAAAATAAAAGAAAATAGCGATGACGAATTTTTCTACCGTAATTTGTGGTTGCAAGATGCAAAACATCAAATAAAACCAAATCAAAATATGTTTTCTTTTTCTGCTGATGAAATAGATAAGTATAAAATACCATCTTATGTAGTTGGATGTTCTGGTCGTGCTAATTTATTTGCAAAGTATGCAAAAGAAGCAGGTATCAAAGATGTTTATGTTGTTGTTAGCGTTTACACTCCTGATATTGGTAAACAGCATATGAATGGACATCAAATTATTGCTGTAAAAATGTCAAATGGATTACAGCTTTTAGACCCTGCAAATGGTGCATATAATTTTAATCGTGCAAAAATAGATGGTGATTGCAAATTAAATGAAATAATAGATGCTACACATCATGGCAAAAAAGAATATCAAATTGCTGCTATTATGACACAAGAAGAACACGAAAAACTGACTTCTGTTGAAAAACTTATGGAAGTTTACAATCGTGTTTCTAAAGTATCAGAATAAAAAAATACAATAAATTCGAACTCATGAAAAAGGTTAGGTTTCTAACCTTTTTTATTAAAAAGTTCGAGAATAGGCCAAAAATAGCACTTTCTAAAAACACAACTCTCGAACTCGGTGAAGATATTAGAAACTAAACAAAAAACCGCCCTTAGTGGCGGTTTTGAATTTCGTGGTCGGGCTGGTCTAGCAATTTGCGAGCCATAAATTACAATGATTTATTTAATATAGGACACGAAATAGATTAAATTATCTAGATTCTTTTCCTAAATCTACATTTTGCACATGTTTCGTGCTTTCTGTCTTTAGTCGTTTTCCTGTTTCATTGAAAACCGTTTTATGAACAGCCTTTACAGCTTTATCTATTTCTTTTCTTAAATCATCGCTTATTCTCAATATACCACTAACATCACATTTAGTAATATTTTTTAATTTTATAATATCAGGCAGGGCTTTCAAAGATGCATCTGTTACACCACGCAAGTCGTCAAGTTTTAATTCTGATATCGGTGCTTTGGTTTCTTTTAAAGCATTCAAAAATAATGTCATCCCCTTATCTGTGACATCACCATGAAAAAGTGTGATGCCGGTGGCTTTTGTAGATTTACGTAATGAATCTGCAATTTCTTCAAGCATAATATCCGTAAAAGCTTCCTGAGGCATTCTGTCAAAAGAATAATATCTTGTTTGTTCTTTATCGGAAATCCAAACAGGCCAATCATGTGCCAAAGCATCGGAAAAGTCTAATGTGTCTTGTACGGTTTCATATGGAATTTTTGCTGCAGCCAATCTATCTAAAAGTGTATGTATATCCATTTTGTGCTCCTTTGTTCAAGACATATTATATCATAATTTATTGTTTTTTTCCATAAAAAGTTCGAAAAATGTATGAAAATAGCAGTTTCTAAAAACGCAACATTCGAACTTTGTGAAGATATTAGAAACCAAAAGAAAAACCGCCCATAGTGGTCGGTTTTGAATTTCCTGGTTTGCCACCCGTAGCTTTAGCGAAGGGTGGTCGTGCTGGTCTAGCAGTTCTCGAGCTGAGATTGTGGCGGTAGGACGAGCGATAAAAGAGATAAATCTGAATTAATATCTATTCGTTCACTTCGTGGAAATTTATAAATATACTTTGGGCTTCCAAACACTTTTTCTAAAACTAATCTCTGGGTTTCATAATGACCTGATCCCATAGTAACTAAAACATTATTATATTCATTTATTGCTTTAAATATGTTTTCAATCATATATGGATCTCGAGAATAGAAATCTATTTCAGATTGTATTTTGTTTACAATATTGCCTTTTGCGTTTGGTCTTTGCCAATTTCCAAGATTATCTAAAATATCGGATATGTTTTCATCGGATACAGCAATGTTAAAATCTTTTTGAACACAATCTTTGAATTCTTCGATTGTAATTGACATATCGTAACCTGTTTTTGCAAAATTTTTTTTGACATTGCTGAAAGCGTGTACAACAGTATCATTTATTTTTTTGAATTTTTTATATTTTCTTGCATCATCCAATATATACATTGTTTGTAGCAGAATTGCTTTGTGGTGTGAAATATTTTCTAAATCCTTTATTCTATCTATCAAATCCGTGTCAGCAAATATATATGGAATATTTTTCTTTTGTGCAACATAGACTGAGTAAGCTAATTCGTTCATTTCTGGTTGACCAAGTCTGGTACCTGGTCTATCTTCAATGTTTTTGTATGTATGTTCAAATTCAGTAACGACACAATCTATATCAAATTTTTTAAAAGCATAGTTTATCGCATCAAAACTTTCCGGTGCCAATCGTTGAATACCGTTATGAGCTGTACCAATATATATTAATCGTTTATTATCAAATTCAAAGATTGCCATAAGTGGGTATAGGGCGAATCTTTTTGCTTCATTAATTGTTTTTATAAAATTGTTATCTGGTATATATTTTTTCATGTAAATCTCCTTAGGTAAATTATACCACAAATAGTTCGAAAATGATATAAAAATGACACTTTTGAAAAACACAAGTCTCCCTCAGGCAAAGCCCTGCGGGTCAATCGTGACGATTTCGCTGCGCTGGTGCTTGCAAAATCTACTGCTTGTCGAACTCGGCGTAAGTATTGGGAATTAAAAGAAAAACCGCCCTTAATGAGCGGTTTTGAATTTCGTGGTCGGGGCATGGGCGAAAGATTGGCTCGGCATAAATGCCTGCGCCGCATTCGTTAGCGCTCAAACTTCGCAAGGCTTGTTTTCGCTTACTCATAGTCGAACCTAACATTGTTTCACAATGTGATGTATCAAATCCAAACTTCACAACGATCACAAAATTAAAACCACCACAAAAAGTGGTGGTTTAAATTTTCTGGTCGTGCTGGTCTAGCAGTTTGTGAACTGAAATTATACAGATTGGAAGAGAGATTGAAGAGATTAAAGATAAATTGATTTTATTAAACTTGAACTAATTATCTCTCTTGTGCTTGTTTTTGTTGTAATGCGTTATAATCTGTCATCATTTTTGCAGCTGCACCTGATAAATCTGTTTTTAGTGTTTCTGGTGTAATATATTTATCTACAAAAGGACTTATAAATCTTTCTTGAATATGGTCACCAAAAAATTCTGTGCCTATGATATCTACAATTCGTTCTTTGAAATTATGTGGAACATTATATTTTTCAATTATTGGTTTTTGTATCAAAATATGAATAAACTCATGCAACATGGTATTAAGCATAGTCTCCTGATTATCTGGATACCTTGACATACGAAATATAATTTGGGCTTTTTTATCAGATATTGATGAATATGCTGCACCCTGACCATATGTACATAGAATTTCTAATTCGTTCGGTATGGTTGCGTTCCATGATTTTAACAACGGAATTAAAAATTTATTTATGCCGCGTTCCATCATTGGTATAACGTAAGATTTCATAACATCGTCATATTTGATTAAATCATTAACATTATAAATTTTATGTTTGAAAAAATTACCGTATTTTTCTATATCTTCATCAGTAAGTTTTTCTTTATCAAACATTTCTTTAATAATTGGATTGTTTTTAGGACTTGGGACAAAACTACTTATACCATATCCAAATTTTTTTAATTCAGTATGAAAATAGTGATGGCGACGTAATATAAAGTTCCATGCTTCATCTGCTGTCATAGGCCTCATAGTTATTCGCATAAATAATCCTTTGCTGTATTCATTACGTCTCATTATACCATAAAAAAGTTTGAAAATGGTATAAAAATAGCATTTTTTGAAATTGGCAGTTTCGAACTCGTCGCAAGTATTAGAAACCAAAAGAAAAACCGCCCATAGTGGTCGGTTTTGAATTTTCTGGCTTGCCACCCGTAGCTTTAGCGAAGGGTGGTCGGGGCGAAGTCCTCCTTGACAAACAATAAACCAACCATAAACAAAAACTCTATTAAACATATCTGTTTTTGAATGGTTGCTAATTGTTCGTCTGCGTATTGGTCATGCACAACTGCGTTGCTCTGACCGATCCTTTCGCCCCTTTTAGAGAAAATTAAAACCACCAAAAATGGTGGTTTAAATTTTCTGGTCGGGGCGAAAGGATTCGAACCTTCGACACCTTGGTCCCAAACCAAGTACTCTACCAGACTGAGCTACGCCCCGAAAACGAACTACATTATAACCTTTATTTTGCAAAATGCAAATATATTTTTCACAATAATTATAAATACTTAAAACGGATTGATATAAAGCATATTTTATGATATAATTATTGATATACAAAAGGGGTTTATTATGCAACAAAATTTCAGGGTCACATTTCGTAATGCAAGAAATACTTTATTGGGCAGAAAAAAGTTAATCGAAGAATATAACAATATTTTTTGGACTTTAAATAATGCGTTAAGTAATTCTGAAAAAACTATGTCAAAAGAAAAATATGATGCTTTTAGTAAAGAATTTGATGAATTGCTTGAAACAAAGTGGATTCCAAATGGTACGGGTTTTAATATTGAAGGTTTTGATCAATACGAAGCAAAACGTAAGGAATTGAAAGCAAAAATTGAAAAAGGGCGTGAAATTATGGCGAAATATAATATTCAGCCAAATGTTAATACCCAAAATTATCAAAGATAAGAAACCGCCATATTGGCGGTTCTTTTTTGCTTTGTAAAACTGATTATTCTTACGTAAATTTTTTTAATAAATTTCATAGCATAAATTATTTTTATTGTGTTATAATCCAAAGCATGTTGTTAAGTATCGTGTTGCTTGCTGTTGGATTTGTCCTGCTGATTTGCGGGGCTAACGTCTTTGTCGAAGCGGCATCTTCATTGGCATATCATCTTAAAGTGCCAAAGATTATCATAGGTTTAACAGTTGTAGCTATTGGGACCAGTATACCCGAAATGGCGGTGACTTTATCGTCTGCTTTACATGGTGCTAATGGGATGGCGATTGGTAATGTGTTGGGATCTAATATAGCAAACGTTTTATTGATTTTGGGTGTGACATCAATAATAACATCATTGGCTTTTAAAAAGAAAACAATAAAATACGAAATACCTTTTGTAATATTTATAACAGTAATGCTGATGTGGTTTGGAATGCGCTATGGCGCAATTACACGCCCCATAGCGATGATATTATTATTGTTTTTCTTGGTGTTCGTTGGATATCTGTATTTCAATGCGAAAAAGGAAATTGGCGAAGCAGAGCAGGTGTCAGAAATGTCTTTGTCAAAAATTGCATCGTTATTGGTTTTGGGGGTGGCAACTCTTATTTTTGGCAGTAAATTAACAGTTAATTCGGCTATAAATTTGGCTAATATGTTGCATGTTCCAAATCGTATTATTGGGTTGACTTTGTTGGCGGTGGGAACCAGTTTGCCTGAATTAGTGACATGTATAATCGCTGCACAAAAAAGACACGTTAGTTTGGTCATAGGAAATATAATCGGTTCAAATATTTTTAATATTTTAATTGTTTTGGGATTTGCTGGTTTGATTCATCCGATTAATTTTGAATTTGCTTTTTTAATTGATTCAGCGATTGCGATAGTCGTCACAACTTGTCTTTGGTTATTTGCCATCTACAGGCAGAAATTAACACGTTATATGGGTTTGTTTTTTCTGTTTTGTTATTTTGGATACCTGATGTATCTGATTTAAATCAGCGTTGTTTTGATTGATAGTTCCAAGAATCACGGCACATGTCTTCTAGTGTGAATTCAGCACACCATTTTAATATCTTTTCTGCTTTAGCAGGTTTTGCATAACAAGTAGCAATATCGCCAGGACGTCGATCTGTGATTTCATATGGAATTTTAATTTGGTTTACTTTTTCAAATGTATGTATTACGTCCAAGACAGAATAACCATGACCTGTGCCAAGGTTGAAAATTTCAACCCCACATTTATTATTTATAGCATTCAAAGCTTTTACATGTCCGCGCGCCAAATCAACAACGTGAATATAATCGCGAACCCCTGTGCCATCATGAGTATTATAATCATTGCCATACACAAACAATTTTTCCCTTTTGCCACATGCTACTTGTGTTATGTACGGCATAAGATTATTTGGAATACCATTAGGTTTTTCACCTAATAATCCGCTGGGGTGTGCACCAATCGGATTAAAATATCTTAATATAACAATGTTCCAATCTTTCGTTGCGTTTTGAGTATCAATTAAAATTTGTTCAATCATGTGTTTGGTCCAACCATAAGGGTTTGTACAAATACCCTTTGGACAGTCTTCTGTGATCGGAATAAATTTAGGCGAACCATAAACAGTCGCGCTGGAAGAAAATATTAAATTATGGCAACCGATTTCTTTTAATACTTTTAATAGTGTCAAAGTCCCGTTGATATTGTTGTCATAATATTCCAATGGCTTTGATACAGATTCGCCAACTGCCTTTAAACCGGCAAAATGAATACAGCAATCAATTTTATGATTCTTCAAAGCATCTTTTAATCTATCATAATCTCTGATATCAATCTGATAAAAGTCAATCTTTTTTTTAGTGATTTTTTCAATGTTATCCAACGTGTCTATGGAAGAATTAGACAAATTATCAATACCAATAATATCGTGGTTGTTTTGTTGCAATTCGACAATTGTATGAGAAGCGATGAATCCTGTGGCACCGGTAATCAGAATATTCATATTTTATCCTTTTTTACAGTTATGCGTGATGCACAATAACGAAAATTGGTGCGGGTAAAGAGACTTGAACTCTTATGGGTTGCCCCACTGGAACCTAAATCCAGCGCGTCTACCAGTTTCGCCATACCCGCATGTCAAATTACACAACTTATAACGATTATACAGCAAGAAAAAGAAAAATCAACAAGGTTCGACGATGGCGGCACTTCGTAGTCGCCATACCCGCATGTCAAATTACACAACTTATAACGATTATACAGCAAGAAAA
>CAMZIQ010000006.1 GCA_947307295.1 uncultured Pseudomonadota bacterium | reverse complement strand
AATTTGGATCGCACACAGGATTTGGTTTTCCGTCGTTTTCTACCAAAGTATAACCGGTCAACGCATTTGTATTATACACACATTGGTTGTTTGCCACACTTAAATCACATGTACAACCTTCACCAGGATTACATGCATCACAAGGATTCCATTGGGCAACACATGTCACATTATGTGCTGGCATTGTAAAACTGTCATTGTTTTCATCATCTGGATTATACGTGTTTTCTTCACAAATCCAACCAGTAAATACTGAATCATTTGACGAACATGTTGAACCAGGTTTAACAGTCACAGCATCTTCATAATATCGTGGACTATCAGTATCTGTCGGTGTTGTATCTTCTGAATCACAGTAATAATCCACACTATACTCTACAGGCTCGCACACAGGATTTGGTTTTCCGTCGTTTTCTACCAAAGTATAACCAGTCAACGCATTTGTATCATATACACATTGATTATTCTCGACACTTAAATTACATGTACAACCTTCGCCAGGATTACATGCATCACAAGGATTCCATTGGGCAGTACAGGTCACAGCACTTGCTGGCATTATAATTGTGTATTTACCAGTTGTACTATTATACGTGACAGCCACTTCTTCATTTGTGCCTGTTTTTACACAGCTCCAACCAATAAAGGTATCTGGCACATTGTGTTCAGCATAAGCATTATATGTGTTTTGATGCAATTCAACAGTCGCATTATATTGTTCATCATGTGGAGACATTGCAACAGTCGTCACATGATTACCATCACTATCATAACCACCATCATAAGAAACTGTGTATTCATTTATTGTCCAATGAGCATACCAAGTTTGATTACTTGTATAACCACGGCCAGCTGTATCACCATCACTATTTAAATTTCCATTTTGTTCTATATACTTTTGCGCATTATTAGCTGATGCAGTATCATAATATCCAGCAAACGTGTATCCTTCGCGATTCGGCGCAGTCACAGGATAATTTACAGAAGACATTCTTTCATTCAACGCAGCATCCAGATAAACACCGATTGTATATTTAGTATATATCTTTTGTGTACCAGAATAATCACCGCCGTTTGGTTCCAAAGTTATCTCATAGCTCTTTGGATTACATGAATTATTTTCAAATTCATAATTATCGTCACACTCGCAACTCTGACCGCAACCAGAAGCATCACTTACGACATGAGAATGTTCAGGACACATACCACACATACCCGTAGAAGGATTCAGATAAGTATCATTTGTGCAACACAATGTATTCAATCTTGTATAAACCGTCACATCACCAGTAGTTGTAGCAGTCACCCCAGACCTTACATTCTGTAAAGTTGGAAGCCTATACCAAACACCCCCAAACTGATATCTAGGAACAGTCATCGTCCCACTTGTTGGGAAGTTCACGGCTTGTCCATAAGTATATGATGTTGGTGCTAATCCTGTCACACCATCCAACTCGTTCAAATATACTTTTCTGCTTTCCACAGTACAATCGCCATCAATACATCCATAATAGTGTATCGTCCAATTTTTCAATGACGCAGTTCCACATAATTTAAGATTCTTTGGATTGCTTGCAAATCTGCCTGCGATTGTTGTCACTTTTTCAGTGCTTGTATCTGGCATATTATTTGCGTCACATTCATACCAGCCAGAAAAATCATGATTTGCGGTCACATAATCATTCAACGAAGTTGACGTATTAACATTATAAGTCGTTATATTATTCGCAGTATTATTTACAGCACCATTCACGTAATATGTCACAGTATAACTATTCAGTGTACAACTTTCTGTTGTTTTGTTATACTGTTTGTCATCCATGACACCAGAACCACCGTCTGCACCATCATAAGTATACCCCTTTTCACAAGCAAACGTGTAAGTACAATGATTGTCATCAACACCTGTATCATCACAACGGTCTACATGTTCGCCTTCGACACACTTACATTCTGCCCATTCAGCTTTGTAATTAACCGTCGCACCATCCGCAGTTTCATTATTAATAGGCGCACCAATACAATCGGCTGTGTTAACCTCAGGTCCAAAAATGACATCTTCGGCACTAGCAAATACAGCATTTGCCCCAAATGTCATAAACACCACTAAGATTAACCACAGCCTTTTGAACATGATTTATTACCTTTGTTTAAAGTTTCTATCTTAACCTTTTTAGTTTCAGATTTTTCTTTATTGTCCTGATTGACTTGATGCGATACTCCACCCAAGGAATATATTGCCCGCCTTTGTCGGTTGTGCAATCGGATCTATACCATCGGTCTCACCATAAGTACAATACGTTGGTGTTGGCACCGAACTTGCACCACTACCAGGGTTCCAGTTCAACGTAATCGTGATATCATCACATACTGCATACAAAGTACGTGCGGTATCCCCATCAGTCAGATCTATTAACCAAGTACCAGAAGTTGCATCTGCTGCAGTAGCATTACTAGTTGTACTCCATCCAATAAAACGTTTATACTGAGGCACTACTATTTCTGACGAAACGTCATCAATACCCAAAAGTGTATAAGCTTGACCGTACGTTATAGCATTACTGTCTGTATAAACACCATTATTAGGAGCATTTGTGGCCGCACCACACGTACCCTTGTTATATACTATGTTATACTGATCTACCGCACATATTGCATACAAATTCACATTGTTATCATTAGTCCAAGTATTTATAGTATTACCAGCATAATAAGTACTACTCGCACTACCACCACTAGTTTCAGACCAGTCAACAAAATGATAACCAGTCGGTTCCACTATCTTAGACGAAACACCTGAAAGACCCAAAACCGTGTACGATCCCCCATAAACAACACCGTTAGCATCTGTATATATACCATCTGTGCTTTCCTTAGCTTCACAAGTACCACTATTATATACAATATCATATTTCTTAGTGTCCCAACACGCCTTCCAGGTTTGATTGCTGGTATACCCTTTACCAGCAGCATCCCCAGCGGTTGTAATATAACTAGTACTACCAATATATTCGCCAGAACCACAATTATCATTTGTTGGGGTTCCACTAAAATATCCCTTAAACGTATGTCCTGTCCATGTTGGTGGAGTTATTGGATTGGCACCAGTAGTCATCTTATATTGACTTGTTCTTGCGGAATTAGTATACACACCATCACTATACTTTGTATATAGCGTTGTCGAACCATTCACATCACCAGCACCAGCAGTACGCACTGGATCCAAGGTTATTTCAATTTGTTTTAAATCACCACAAGCTTCTGTTGTAAAGCTAGCAACCGCACTTTCCCCCGATCCAGAAGCATTACCATTGTAGGTATATCCACTTTCACAATCAAATGTATATTGACATCTATTATTAGTAACACCTGTTATATCACAGCTACCGGACTGAACATGAGCCCCTTCAGTACAGTCACAAGGCGCCCAATTTGCAACATAGTTAACTGCCGAACCATCAGTAGTTTCATTATTAATATCAGAACCAATACAGTCACCCTGTGTGTCGTTATACGGGAATATTATCGTTGGGTCGTCTGCAAGGGCAGGGCCAACCGCCAGCACGGCCACCAAGCTTGTTAAAAAGATTTTGTTTTTCATGTTTTTTTTCCTTTCCTTTGTTGTTTTATTTGTTTTCTTATTTCTTTATTCGTTTTCTTGTTTTTTCTAATTTGTTTCCTTTACAATCTTTATTTTATTGACTTATTGTATTGACCAGCCAAGGAATATATGATTATTCCGGGTTGGCTGTTGAATCGGACTTATGTCGCCAATGTGTCCCGCAGTAGTCCCATAATAACACATATCTGGGATTTCTCTATCTGGTGTTCCACCAGCTTCATCCCACGACAACTTAATCATATTTGGTCTGCACCAAAACTTACCGAAAAATACATTATCATTTAATTTACCCCTGAAATCTACATCATCTTGAAAAGCTTTCGAACAGTCAGATGCACAAGTTCTTGTACAAGAAGAATCACTACCCAACAACACCCATGCTGAATAAGCAGCTGGTTCAATCACGTTATCTTTCAAAAGCCCAGTCATTCTGCACCAACAATAATTGCCCGAAGTTGTGCTTGGCGGTGTGGCACTAGATACACTGCACATTGAATCGCCCAGAATAACAGATGTACTGTTATTATAACTAAACGAAACACCCCACTGTCCACGATTCGTTAAACCATAAAGCCCACCTTCTTCGTCACGAGCCTCACCAGAATTATATATATATTCTCCGTCATAAATATTAATATATTCACGACCAGTCCCGTTATTAGCTAAAATATCCTTATCGTATCTGGAACTGGAAAGAGTATATCCAGTATTACAACCAGAAATACTGCACAATTCTGATACGGTGTTTTCTGTTGTTCCGGAAACAGTTCCATTATACCAATAATCAGGATTAGTCCAGCTGGTCACAGCATTACCATTACTGCAAGCAACGCAATCACTACTGGTAGAACCAGGGTACAAGGTTAAATATCCACCATTACCTGAATTACACATACTGCAACTGGTGACGCTTCCGCCATTACTATACGAACCAGCCACACACGCCTTGCAAGCATTCGCCGTAGTGCTAAAATATTCACCAGCCGGACAATTTATCGCTGTACATTGTGGCGCATAAGTTCCAGAACCACTCGTCACAATATATCCAGAATCAGCACCTGTTGCATAAGTACAAGAACCAACCCCTGCCGTTAAACTGCAAGTACAATGGGAACCTGCCACACAATTTTGACACCACCGTGCCGTAAATGTCACAGTTCCCGAAGTAGAACGTAAATTTTTGAAATGGGTCAGCTTAGCAATTATTGTATTAGAACCAGAAAACGAATTCAAAGAACTTGCCGAACTTCCATAATAATGTGTCCCGCCATCCATTCCGCTAATTTGCCAACCCGCAAACGTATACCCAGACCGTGTTGGATTAGAAACATTAAACACTTCGTTATACACAGCAGACGTTGGATGACTTGCACCATAAGTACCACCATCTAAATTATAAGCGATAGTATAGGTATTCGGACTACATACGGTATCAAACACAACTTGCGCAGGTGTCTGAGTATCTTTAAATGCAACATTACGAAATGAAGAATCTGCCCTAGCGGCTTCTGCGCATTTCGCCGCGCAAGCACTTGAACACCCAGAGCTATTAGTATATGCATTCCCCATCACCCACGGTGTATCAGACACAGCAAACAATTCTCCAGTGTAATTTCCAGAACTTTTTGTATACCCTGTTGCCTTACACCAACAATATTTACCTGCACTTGAAACATTTGGTGTTCCTGTAGCATTTGCGCTTCCATACGTACTGCTACACACCGATATTCCACCTACAGCACCACTAGAAAAGACAGCTTTCCAATCATCATAATTCATACCATTATAATCGCTTGTACAATTACTTTCGTCGGTTGAAGTAACGTATTCAATCGTGTATGCTGGCTGTCCACCCAGCGATCCAATTTCTCTTTGTTCATATCCGCCATGATAACATTCGGAAGAACTACCATCCCATTGGTCCACAACTCTTATAACAGCAAGCGCCTCTGAACCATCGCTTCCCAAATTGAAATTTGTTCCCAAAGTATATCCAACACTACACTGATTAATTTCACACAAACCGGTCACATACCCAAGGTTACAAGGTCCATTATCAGCATCACACATCCCTCGTGGTGTTCCCTCATCGTCCAAAACCTTGTATGCCCAAGTGACAGTTTTCCAACCATTCACCCCACCGGCATTAGGACACGCTGTACACGGTTGACCTGTTATAGTTCCTCCATCGCCATCATTAGTTGTTGTGCCAGTACCCGCTGTTATTGTGCCGGCTGTACAAATGCGACAATCACTTTTGTTTGGTTCAATATAATGATTATTTGTCTTATCATACGCCCCTATTGGACAAACATAACATTTGCCAGAGGGATAAGTAAAATTTTGAACTGAATCGAGGACGCTAAAACTGCCATCAGGACAGCTTGGATACATATTAACTCCTCTCGAAGCATCAATAGTCGACACAATACACACCAACGATGTGAATAACACATACCTTATTTTACGGTAAAAATGCCAAAAAACAGCCACTTTTGATATTCCTTTTTCTCCTATTACTTTTTACTGTACAAAATTACTTATAATTATGTCCAGCAAAAAGTTCCCTTGTTTTTACATTATTTTCTTTTTTTATTTTCCTTGTTGTTTTTATGGTCCTGGTTGACTGCCACTAATACCCCATCCCAAAAATAGATTATCTGTTTTTGTTGGTTGGGCTATCGGGTTTATACCATTAACTGTTCCATAAATACATGATGCAGGTTGTGATACTGGACCAGATGTAGAATTATTATCATTCCATATTAAATTAATCACATTCGGATCACATGATACGGTGCCATTTGCATGATAACCAGTATTTGCAACCAATGTAGCAATTGTTTGCTGACAATCGTCGTTGTTTGTTGCACAACCACCCCTAAGTGTTCCGTCACCATCACCAGTCGCATTAGAATAAACCGTATAAGGACAAGGGTTTACAGAACAAGAATTACACGAGGACGAATTAACATTACAATTTGTTAAATCTATATTATTAGCCTGTAAATACGTACTGTTAAAACATGATGTTTGACCACCAGTCCATGCACGATTTCTATCGCCATAACAATCCGTTATTAATGTTCGCGGAAAATCTGAACCAGCGCGATAATTTTCCGGACACAAAGTACAACTGGCGGTGTAGGGGGTTGTTGAAGTGGTTATTGATTGCGCACCATAATACATGTCCTGACACAACCAATTAAAAACACATTGATTGTTTTGCAAAACAGCGGCACAACTTCCTGTTGTTACCCCAGTACCTTCAATACATTCACAACTTGCCCACTGTGCAGTACAAGTCACACTATCCGAAGGCATAACAAACGTATTATTAGCATCCAAAACTACCCGATCATCATTAGAATCAAAACATTCCCATTGCCTAAAACCATACCCGGTCAATGTTAATGTATTATCAGGCGCACCCAAGGCCGGCATTGTCACACTATCACCATCACCAAGTCCTGTGACACTAAATACATTGTTAGTATTATCACTTGTTGATTCATTCGTTCTATATCGTACAGTCACATTTCCTGTTCCGCCGTTCTTATCCACTGTCAACGTATACTTAAGATTAATCGGTAAACAATCAGGTGCCTGTACAGGTCCGATGCCAGCAGCACTTGCATATACCGTTCCATTTGTGTTTCCATCACCGTCATCATAACCAGCGTCACACGTCCAATCATAACTACACGTATTATTTGTAATCGAAGGTGTGCCACCACACGTTGAATTATTTCCGTTCGTACACGAACATTGTGCCCATTTTGCATATAACACAGGTGTTCCCCATATAGCAGGTACAGTATAAGTATCTCCTGCAGCATACGTTGTGCCAGTACCATTAGCCGCTGTGTTCCATCCTGCAAACACATAATAACCATTCTTAACAAAACCATTTTCATTTGATGCGAGCACACATTCAGAATTAGTTGTCGCTGCACCACTTGCATTATAATATTGTTCAGGCGAACAATTTGTCGCAGAAACAGAACCACTATCCGCGCCATTACCGTTGTATGCGACAGTAGGATTACGCCTATATAATGCATAATAGTAAAGCTTATCTTGATCAGCAGCTGGCGATGGGACCGGCTGTATCGCATGCGCAGTCAGAACAGAATCATCTATATCAGATATTGATGTACTATTTGGATCACCTATTATCCATCCTAATGGTTCCCAACCGTCATGCGCCTCCAAAGCTCGGGTAGATGTTCTACCTAAGCTACCATTAGAATAACCCTGAGCTGTAACAGAACAACGTGGACTATAACTACCCCCTGACGAATGTGAATAACAAAATTGTACTGCTGTTCTAACCCAACTTCCACGCAAAGTTATATTTGAACTACACAAAAAGCCAGATGCACCATCAGTATAACTGCCTGAATTATTAGTGACATTAAACCATGTACTAAAACCCCAACCATGACCACTAACAGGTATATTTGACATACCAGCCACAGGATCCAATGTAACTGTTGTATTATCAGGACAATCTTGTTCCCACATTGTTTCATTTCCATTCGTAAATGTTATCGTATACCCAAACAAAACATGCGGAAATAAACACGCCACAAAAAGACCAAAAAACGATGTGAATAACACATACCTTATTTTATGACAAAACCCCCGGAAAACAGCCATTCCTTTTAACCTTTTTCTCCTATCGCTTTGTACTGTACAAAAATTCACACAATCGTGTAAAGAAAAAAAATACAACTATTCATTTTTTTTTGTTCTTTTTTGTGATATGATAGTGCTGATATAAAAAAATAAAAAACAAGAGAGAATGACTATGAAGGAAAATATTAAAAATCTTAAAACATCTGAAATTTCTAGCGATGTTTTTGTTATTGCTCCAACACAAATCGAAGCTATATCACGAAACTTCGGCGATGCTGTGGCAGAAGCAATGAATGTCAGACCATTAGCTAATAAAATTCGCCAAATTGCTGCTGAAACACTAATCAAGGTTTTACACGAAGCAAAAACAATGGGCGAATAATAAAACCATTGAAAAATCAAAACAAAATGCTATATTCTTAAATACTGGGCGTGAAAAAGCATAGCTGGGTTGGACGCGGGCAACCGTATGAACACAACTCAGAGGAAAGTCCGGACTGCGCTGGGACAACATAGTGGCTAATGACCACGCGGGGCAACCTGACGATTAGAGCAACAGAGACGAGCGTATTTATTTACGGTGAAACGGGCAATCTCTATGTGCAGCAACTCCAAAAAGGATTCCAAGATTCGTCCCAATCGTTATACGGAATCGGGTAGGGGGCTTGACCTTTTGTGGCAACACAATCGGCAGATTAATTATGCTTGCAACCCTTATTGTGTTTCGACACGATTTGGGCTGAACAGAATCCGGCTTATTGAACACCCAGCAAATTAAAAATCGCCATCACGGCGATTTTTTACATAACTTTACCAGACGTCGGGTAAAACGTCACAGTCGTATCACGCCAAGTATCATATTCATTGCGTGGCAACATAGAAAAAGGCGAACAAACCTTAATTGCCTCTTTGGCGGTTTCCAAAACATACGCAAAATCAGGGTCACTTTCGGCACGCGATTCAGATTCAAACCATAATCTATCCACAACACCAGTTGGTAAAAATTTTATATGAGCCGTTAAACGTATATCTTCCAAGTTAGGACGAGTCGTATCAATATTCCAACATCTTGTCAACGCAACACGCAAAGCATCAATAACTGATATTGTCATAGTTCTATCCAAAGACAAAACCTCTCTATTAACACGAACTAATTTTTTCTTACGCGGAGCAGGTTTATCTTCGTTATTTTGTTCATCTTTTTTTGGCGTTTTTTCTTTAGTTGATTTTTTACTTTCATCTTCAACCATAGTTGGTTGTTTCAAGTCAATTTTTTCATCTTGAATAATTTCTTTGCTTTCGGCTTTTTTATCTATTTTTTCATTATCTTTTTGCTGGGGAACAGATGTATTATAAAGCTTAGTTTCATCACCACTAACCTTCACATTTTTTAAATCTATTTCTATTATTTCAATACGATTTGGGGTCACTAATTTAGCACGTTCAACCACGACCGTAAAAGATATAGTCATTATCGCAATCAAAACCAGATGTCCAAATATAGACATCAACATATTTTCACTTTGAAATTGCGTACTTTGTTTCATTATTTATTATCAAGTCGTGTTCTTAGACCAACGCGTTGAAAACCAACGTCTTTTAATTTACCCATCATCGACATCACAGCACCATAATCTGCATGCGTATCACCACTTAAAGTAATTGCAAGATTCGGGTTTTCGCCACGCATAGCGATTGCACGTTTTACTATTTCATCCCGGGACAACCTTTGGTCTGACAAATAATAGTTTCCACGCGAATCCACACTTATTTGAATAGCATGGTCATTACCAGTCATAGCCGAAGTTCCCGCACGTGGCAATTCTATATCTATACCCGTAGTCATCATTGGTGTTGTCACCATAAACACCGCCAACAACGTTGTCATAATATCTATCATTGGTGTCAATGACATATTTGCATCACTTCTACCAGAGCGTCTTCTAGACATTTTTATTCCCGTTTATTTATGTTTTAATTCTTTAACTTTGTCATCCAAAGCATCGTACAAATCATCAGATTTTTTGGAAAAAACATTATAAGCAATCGCCGCAGGCACCGCCGCTATCAATCCTAACGCCGTAGTTCCAAGTGCAACAGCCAAACCAGGCGCAATAACACCAATACTTACCGATTGATTTACGCCAATCGCAGCAAATGAATCCATAACACCCCATACGGTTCCAAACAAACCTATAAAGGGCGCAACATAAGAAACCATCGACAAAAACCACAAATTCTTATCAAACGGACGGATTAATTTATCAACAACGGTATCCAAATTATCCGTAGATTTTACAGATACAGGATTACGTTTTTGAAAATTCCATAATCTTATTTTTTCAATAATAACCGCCCAAGACATAATACTAGCAGCAACCAAAACCAAAGACACACAAAGCGTCATAATATCACGCCCTGTAAATAAAGATAACAAAGAAAAACTATTCTCCATTTTATATTTCCCCCATTTTATTATAACGCATTCAGTATACTGTCCGGTATCGCCTTTGGTCGCATATCAGACCCCAAATACGCAATTGTTATGTTCATTATAGCACAAATTTTATCATCTTTCACGAACTTTTGTTCAATAGTCATTGAAGCTGCACCAATTTTTACAAAATCTGACTGTACAACAAAATCATCACCCAATAATAAAGGATGCATATATTTAATATTTAAATCACGCACAACAAACCCAATATCTCCATCTGGTATTTTCATATTTTTTGAAAAATTAAAACGTGCACGTTCTGCCACTTCTATATACCGAGCATGATACATTACACCTTCTGTATCAGTATCAGCATACGCAACAGTAAAATTAAATTTATATTCTTTTTTCATAATGTTAACCCAATAAAATAAAGTTATTTATTAATTCCTAAATGTCTATAACCGCTTTCTGTCACAACACGACCACGCGGCGTTCTTTGAACAAACCCAAGTTGCATTAAATACGGTTCAATTACATCTTCGATTGTGTCAGCTGGTTCGGATAAAGCCGCCGCCAAATTATCAATTCCAACTGGTCCACCAGCATAATGTTTAATAATTGCAGTCATATATTCACGATCTATTTCATCCAATCCAACTTCATCAATATGCAACTGATACAAAGTAGTTTTTATTATATCAGAATCAATATAATCTTTATTTATTGCCGAAGCAAAATCTCTGGCTCTTTTCAATAATCTATTTGCGATTCTTGGAGTACCACGTGAAGATTGAGCCAACATTTTTGCGCTGTTTTCATCTATCTTTGTACCAAGAATATTTGCACTGCGTATAATGATTTTTGCTAAATCAGAAGCAGGATAAAAATTCAATCTTAAATCAATACCAAATCTATCGCGCAAAGGATTAGAAAGTAAACCTGTCCTGGTTGTTGCACCAACCAATGTAAACGGTGGCAAATCAATACGAACAGATTTAGCCGTTGGACCTTCGCCTAACATAATATCCAGTTTAAAATCTTCCATTGCAGAATATAAAACTTCTTCAATTGCTGTTGGCAAACGATGTATCTCATCTATAAACAACACATCCATAGGTTCCAAAGCCGTCAAAATAGCCGCCAAGTCACCTTGCTTAGTCAACATTGGCGCGGCCGTTGCACGAAAATTTGTTCCCAATTCATTAGCAACGATGTGTGCCAAAGTAGTTTTACCCAATCCCGGAGGACCATAAAGTAAAACATGATCCATAGCTTCACCACGACTGCGCGCAGCAGACACAAACACGGATAAATTTTGTTTTAAAACATCGTGTCCGATAAAATCACCCAATGTTTTTGGTCGAATACTAGCAACCATATCATCTGGAATATTTGGGTCCATAAAACGTTTATTTTCATTCATCATAATTACAACAACTTATTATCTGCATTTTCACGACCAACATAAGCTTTTAAATCATTATACATTTGTCGCAAATCACCAGGTTGACTATAACCAGCTTCGGCATTTTTTACACGAATTGTCTCTAAATTAATCTGGGCCTGTTTTTTCAAAATCTGAGTCAAATGAGTTGCAAAAGCATTAGCTTCTTCACCTTCGTTCATGGCTTGCAATAACAAACCACGATTTGGGCGAGGTGACAAAAAGCCAAAATCAGATACCGACACATCAGGGGACACCAGCGCAAAGCCAGAAATTTCAGGTCGGCGCATCAACATTTGCAAAACATACCATGCGCCCAATTGATGTCCTGCCAACCAGATTTTTTCACTGTCTTCATTTTTGTTTTGAATCCAATCAATCACAGTTGCTATATCTAACATATTATCAGCAGTTGTTCCAATAGACCCTTCGGAATCATTAACGCCACGATAATTAAATCTAACCACAGAAAAGCCAGCATCCATAAACGCACGAAACATCGCATAAGAAACACGATCGTTCATATGACATTTTTGGCGCGGACTGCCAGACAAAACAACCGCCAAAGGCGCGGATTCTTGTTCAGACTTATGATACACGGCATGCAATTTGCCACATTCACCAGAAATAATAACATCTACCATTTTTTCATCCTATTATTTTTCGATACACTATTATATCATATTTATATATAACAAAAAAGTTATTATTTCCAATAAAATATTTTTTGCTTTGACATACCCCTATAAAATATTCTATTATTTATAGTAAGATTACGAGAGAAAGGCTAAACACCATGAAAAAAATTGTTTTATTAACCGGATTTTTGGCACTTTATGCAACTAATGCCTGTGCAGAGGTGTACGATAACTATACGTTTGAAGAAACCCAAACAGTATATTCGGAAATTCCTGTGCAATCATATTATGCTTATCCTGATGATCCAAACTTTATTCCAGAAACGGAATTTATGGACATGGATAACAATATTGATTATGACGAAGTTATGTATCAGGTGCGCTCAGAAGAAGCTATGTTAAATCCTGGCGTTCAGTTTACAGAAAGACCTACTGTGATTTGTCGCGATTTTAATTGTACGCGTTTAAACAATCGTATTACACGTACTTTCTTGTTTAACAGTTTGGCTAATATGTTTTTAACCAACGCTCATTCTCGTGTTTATATCTGTGAAGCAGATCCGTTTTCTCGCAGTTGCTTACAATCTGGCATATCTTTCCCGGTCCGTTCTGGTATTGCTAATGCGCTGGTAAAGATACCAAAAGCCACAATTTCTCAGGTTAATTTATCCACAGGACTTTCTCGTGCAACTGTGACTATGACCTATGAATTTTTAATCAACGGAATAAAACGTTCTTGTGAACCAACTATAATGGATATTTCTGTTCCAAATAATTCCCAAGCAACTTTGATGAACCGTGAATTCGCATGCAATTTGACAAGTGACGGCATGTCAAACATATCTTTGTTGTTAAGTGTAGATTATATTGATTTAGATTATGGATTAATCGGCGCTTATTATTCATTGGGACTTCAAGGACCAACAATGGGTGGCGCAAACGGTTATTTGGTTTTCAAGACAGAATTCACAACCAATGGTGCAAAATTCCGTGCATCTACGTATAAAAATTCTGAAAATCTTGACAATCCCGGCAATCGCGCAATTCAACCTGGCGAATATGCTGTTGAAGCACTAGATAAATAAATCGGTGGTCGCTATTGTCACGACAACTGTAAAAATAAAAAATACTCGATACAAATGACCAAGAGTGTTCTGATTGTTGATGATGATAAGATGTTGCGTGATACGTTAGCCAACGGATTACGCAAAGCTGGTTTTGATGCAATAACTGCTGAATCCGCCGAATACGCTAATCAAATATTAAAACGTGTTTCTGTTGATGCAATTGTACTTGATCGTATGATGGAAGGTACAGACGGTCTAACATTTCTTAAACAATTGCGTTCAAACAATGATTTTACGCCAGTTATAATGTTGACAGCGCTATCTGGACCAGAAAACGCTATTGACGGTCTGTCTGGTGGGGCAAACGATTACATGTCAAAACCTTTTCAATTACAAGAACTGATTTTGCGCTTAAACAACGTGATAAAACATTCGCAAAAAACGACCGAAGAAACAACAAAATCCATAGGGTTAATATTTACAAATGGTGATTTTTTTGTTTTAAACGAAAACGGTCAGAAAATTTTATTATCTTTATCCAACGAAGAAAAGAAAATCTTACAAAATCTGACCAGTCCTGTCGGTTGTACCGTGGCTGCAACCCCTATGGTCGTAAAACGCTTGCGCAATAAAATAAATGGTGTATTATCAGATATAGATATCGTGACGGTCCGCGGAATGGGCTATAAGATAATAAAAACAAAACTAGGATAAAAAGATGAAACTTATACCACGCAGTTTTTTAATAAGAACCATTCTAATGGTATTGATTCCGCTTGTTATCGCTTTGTTTATCGTGACAAACGCTTTCTTTGGCAACCATTGGAAACGCGTTCATGCAACTTTGGCCAGAACATTATCTGGTGAAATTACGACAATGATGCACTTTTTGGACAAAGGTGATACAGAAGCCGTAAAAACATTGGCTCATGATATAGGGATAAATGTTTCTATAAACACAAACTTAAACAGACCCAAACACAACGATAACAATGATCGCGAAGCAGGGGAATTGGCTTCTAATCTACAAAAAAGCCTGAAACAACCCGCACAAATATACATTGATAGACGTCCAAGATTGGTCTATATAGACATACCAACAAAAGACGGCAAAATCGCGACATTCGGAACTTCTATGCACCGAATATATTCAACTAGTACAGAAGTATTTTTGATATGGGTCATCGGGGCAATATTAATTGTATCTATATTAATCACACCTTTTATGATAATGCATACACGCAGCATCAGACGCATAGCCAAAGCAGCAAATAAATTTGGTCGTGGGATGGATGTCCCCGGATTTAAACCAAGTGGTTCATCTGAAATCCGAGAAGCAGCCGCAGCTATGATAACTATGAAAGAACGTCTTAACAGATACAACAAAACCCGCACAGATATGCTGAACGCAGTAGGGCACGATTTAAAAACTCCGCTAACACGCATGCGTCTGGGCGTAGAAACTGATTCAATAAAAAAAGAAGATTTATTGCAAAATATTGATAGAATGACGGAAATGGTTAATGGGTATTTAGCGTTTGCGCGTGGCGAAATGCCAGAAATAGAACAAGCCATGGAATTGCCAGCCATGCTGACACGCATTGCACGAGATGCCGCACCAAAAAAGAAAATTATTTTGGATTTTCCGAATACACCTGCGCAATTTTATGCACGTCCTAATGCGCTGACCAGTGCATTTACAAATATTATTGAAAACGCAGCACGATTTGCAAAAAAGACTTTAAAAATAAGCGAAATAGATTCTGACGAATCTGTCACCGTTATCATTGAAGATGATGGTCCAGGCATCCCAGACAATAAAAAAGCTTTGGCACTACAACCATTTGTGCGTTTGGATGAATCAAGAAACGAAAACACAGGTGGCACGGGTTTGGGATTATCTATTGCGCAAACCGCTATTGAAAATCACGGTGGCGAAATATTCTTGGAAGATAGTGAACTTGGCGGTTTAAAAGTTCGCGTAGTATTACCTCTTTAACAAAATGGATTAAATTATGAATTTGTACAAATATGTGTCGGATGAAATAAATAAAAAGTTAGGTTTTGAAGCTAAACTGGAAACGCCAAAGAATCGTGATTTTGGTGATTTTTCAACAAACGCTGCCATGGTCGGCGCAAAGCTAGCTGGTAAAAACCCACGCGAATTGGCTAATGAAATTATGCCAAAATTACAAGAACTAGATTTTATTGAAAATGTTTCTGTGGCTGGCCCGGGTTTTATCAATATTAAAATCAAGGACGATTTTATTTTTCAAAATGCAAACGCACCAAAACCTATAAAGGCAGAAAAACCTTTAATCATAGATATGGACTATGGTGCATACAACGTTGCAAAATCTTTACATATCGGACATCTAAGAACATCTATTGTTGGTGATACATTAAACAGAATATTTAGATTTGTTGGTCACAAACCCATTTCTTATAATCACATGGGAGACTGGGGGCGTTCTATGGGGCTGGTTATAGCATGGTTTCAAAAATTGCACCCAGATTGGCCTTTCTTCAAAGAAGATTTTGATATCAACGGTGATTATTCCAAATATACAGTATCAAGCAAAGAGCTAAATACATATTATCCGTCTGCTGCCGCTTTGGCAAAACAAGACGAAGCGTTTATGGAAAAAGCTAGAATTATCACCGCTGAACTGCAACATGGGCATCCTGGGTATACAGCATTATATAATATGTATATGCCTATATCTTTGGAATCTATGAACGAAACAATAAAAAAATTAAACATTTTACCTTTTGATAATGATTTGGGAGAAAAAAACGCCGCTAAGTACGAAGAAGAAGTAGAAAAAATTTTACGCGAAAAAAATTTGATTGAAAAAAGTGACGGCGCAGAAGTCATCGTTGTTAAAAAAGCATCTGATACCGCACCAATGCCACCGATGATGTTTCGTAATTCACGCGGTGCTTGTCCATATGATGCTACGGATATCATGGCGATTTACTATCGTAAAATTACCGATAATCCAAATAAGATTATTTATTTGACAGATTCGCGCCAATCTTTACATTTCGAACAATTATTCCGTGTTGCTGAATTGGCTGACTTGTTCCCAATAGAAAATCTTGAACATATCGGATACGGAACAATAAACGGTAAAGATGGTAAACCTTTTAAAACGCGCGACGGTAATGCAGCCGAACTTAACGACATATATGATATGGTAAACGAAGCTGTACGCGTACGTATTGCCGAATCTAAAAAGAATTTAGACGAAGAAACAATTAATTCAATTGCATTAGCCGCATTAAAATTCAACGACTTGATGCACGATTTAAGTTCTGATTACATATTTGAACCAAACTCTGTCACCAGTTTCGAAGGTAAAACAGGACCATACATATTATATACTGCGGTTCGTTTGAATTCTGTTCTAAAACGGGCAGGGGCAGATATTGTAAAGCCAGAAAAGTTTGATTTATCTGTTGAAGAACGCAATCTGTTGATTGAAATTATGGATTTTGAACACATGATATTATCTGCGTATGAAAATCGTGCTACAGATATGGTTGCAAATTATGCGTATGATTTGTGTCAATTAATCAATAATTTCTATCACAACTGCCCAATTTTACGTGACGATATAGACGACAAAACAAAAGCAGGGCGTCTGTATATCGCTAAATTGGCGTTTAATACTTTGGCAACAGCAATTGATTTAATGGGTTTAAAAATCCCAAACGAAATGTAGAATACAATGACTATGGAAAAAACATTCAACCCAAAATTAATCATCATTGATTGTGATGGGGTTTTGTATCATCCTTCAGAGCTAGATATAGATGCTATGGTCTTTGCTTTTAATAATGTATGCGAAGAATTGTCATTAAACGACAAAAAACTAATCAAAGGCGACAAAAACAACGAACCAGTAAAAGGTGTGTATAATTACATAGAACATGTTGCCCAAGAAGCAGGTCTGGATACAGAAACTTTTATATCAAAAGTAGTTGCGCACATTGATTATTCGCATATAACCCCTGATTCAGACAATATTTTAAAAACTCTTAAAAAGTTAGCCAATAAATGCAAAATATGTATTTGTACAAACAATGCCACGCAACACGTAAATCAAGTAATAAAGGCAAAATTTAATATTTCAGTTAAACAATTTCCATTTGAAGTATTCGATGCAACATATGCATCTGTAAACGGAATATATTACCCAAAACAATCTGACGTTTTTATTAAAAAACTCGAAAAACATTTTGGCGTAAAATCTTCCGATTTTCTCTGGATTGACGACAGTCAACAAATCGTTGATAACATTGCCGCTTTTGGAAGTCGTTATATTCTAGTTTCAGACAAAAACAGATTGAAAGACGTTTTGGAATCGCTTTTATAGACACGGTATAATAATACCGTATTGATTTTTCTTGACTTTTATGCGGGGTTGATGCATAATTGGCACGCTATTTTTAACAAACATAAAAAAGGTAAAAACAATGGCAACGACAAAATCGTTAAAAAAATGCGAATTAGAAGCCAAATGGTATCTGATTGACGCTACAAATTGCACGTTGGGTCGCCTTGCTGCTTTTACAGCAAACATCTTGCGTGGCAAAAACAAACCAACATGGACACCAAACATGGATTGTGGTGATCATGTTATCATCATTAACGCTGACAAGGTTGCTTTGACTGGTCACAAGGCTGAAAAAACAAAATTCTTTTGGCACTCTTTGTGGACAGGCAGCACCAAAGAAAGAACATTGGGTCAAATGCGTTCTGAAAAACCAGAAAAATTGGTGACAAATGCTGTAAAACGCATGATGGGTCGTCGCACAGCTGTTGCCTTGGCAAATAAACGTTTAACAAAATTACACGTTTATGCAGGTGCTGAACATAAACACGCTGCACAAAATCCAATTGTTATTGATTTTGCAAGTTTGAACCGTAAAAACAAAAGGGGCGAATAATGACAGAAACAAAAAAGACAGCAACAAAAACAGCTGCAAAAACAACTACAAAAAAAGCAGCCCCTGCAAAGAAACCAGCTGCTAAAAAGACAACAGCTACTACTACGGCTGCTGCAAAAAAGACACCTGTGGCCACAACAAAATTGTCTGGTTCAATTTATGCAACAGGTAAACGTAAAGATTCTGTTGCACGTGTATATTTGACACCAGGCAAGGGCAACATCACAATCAACGGCGTTGCAATGAAAGAATATTTCAAACGCCCAGTATTACAAATGATTTTGGTTCAACCATTTGATGTCACAAAACGTGATGGCGCATATGACGTTATCGCTATGGTTCAAGGTGGTGGCTTATCCGGTCAAGCTGGTGCCGTAAAACACGGTATTTCCAAAGCATTGGAAAAAGCAGAACCAGATTTACGCAAAGCATTGAAAGCGGCTGGATTCTTAACACGCGACAGTCGTGTTGTTGAACGTAAACACTTTGGTTTCCACAAAGCACGTCGTTCTACACAATTCAGCAAACGTTAATATATCGTTGCGGATTGCAAACAAAAAACCGCCATTTATGGCGGTTTTATTTTTTATATTATACATATTACATAATAATCATTATTGTTCTTTACCGTATTGGAAATTCCCAGCCCCAGAATTTGCGTAAAACGTTTGGGTCACAATATCAAACATTCCGTTTTCTGGGACAGTATAACTGCCTATTACCAATCCTGTTGGAACAGGTACAAAATGACGCACCAATGTATTGCCAGACCATATCTTTATATATTTAATAGACATTGTTTTATCGTACGCAAACCCATTGTGATTAAATCCAAACGCATACATTGGTTGATTTCCACCTACCGCTGTCGATGAAGAACCAAAATTATAGGACACACCATCAACTTTGGCTTCTGTATTAGACAGATAATACACATGATAATTATTATCTTTTGCAATCGTATCCGTGGATGTTCCATTGCGGAAAAATCCGAAATTTCCCCCAGACAGTGAAATACCAAAACCTTCATCCGTAGTAGACAAAGTCCCTGTTTTTAATCCAAACAAAGCATATGTTGCAATAGACGCATCCGCCATTTCTATTTCAACTGCGGTATTTAAATCAGGAACAACCCCGGTATTTATGTATTGCGTACCGCTGGATTTTAAATATAAATTTGGGTCTGCCCAATAAAGCACACCATCCGTAATACAATAATCATTTGTTATATCGCACCCAGAATATGTCATATTATTATATTCCACAGCCAATGCATCGTCAATTTCTGCTGGCACCAAGGACACATAATATGTTTTATTATCCATTCCCAAACAAATCGACGGGGTAGTTCTTCTTTGGGTCAACACTTTGTACATTTTTTCACCGGCATGCAGATATGTAGAATCTTCAACAACATATTGACACCCCAATGTCCCAGTGGTTGCACCTTCTGATGTTCCGTCCACAGTAAAACCTGACATACAATTACACGTACCGACTAAATTATCTGCAAATGTGACACTGTTCGGGCCACAAGCAGAACATTGTGTTGAATTAGCCTTATAATAATTGGCGGCACACGATGGCTTATACGCATAATATGTAGTCACAGCAGGTGCTGTAGTAGTCGCGGCAATATTTGTAATCACAGTCACATTTCCTCCTAGTGTGTTAACGTCTGCCCAATGGGTTGCATTTGAATATCCTGTTTGTGTGAAATTTATTGTTGGCAGAGTACAAGCGGTATTATAAAACAATTGCAAAGTTGCACTATCCGTTCCTGTTGCTGTTTCTAAAACCTGGCATCCTGTTCCAGCATTTTCGTTTATATCACCACTATAACCGTTTTTATTCAAAGTTATCGGATAATAACAATCTGATTTGGCACTTTTTCCAGCAACACTGGTCCAACCAGATTCTATTTCTGTGGCACAATATTTAATACCCTGATCATTTGCGTCAACCGTGAAATCACCCCCAGCGCAATAACTGCCCACGGGGCAGGTATCACACCTGTCTGTTTCCGCAGGCACATATTTTCCTGCTGCACAAGACATGTTTCCTATGAGTTTACACGCAGTAGTACTGGTTGTTGCACCGTTTGATGATCCATCAGCAGTATAACCAGAAGCACACGTACAATATTCCAACGTATTTGCAGTTGCATTTTCTGTATGCGCCGGACAAGCACTGCATGCCGTTGCACTGGTTTTAAAATAATTAACCGCACAGACTTTACGTGCATAATATGTCGTCACGATTGGTGTTGTAGTAGTTGCAGGTATAGTTGTCACCTGAGTTGCACCAACAGTATTGCTGGCCGACCAACCAGTAGATGGTGTGAAACCAGATTGTGTTAAATTCAATGCCGGCATAGTGCATCTTGTGTTATAAAACAATTTTAATTGTGCGTTGGTTGTACCTTCTGCTATATTGGCAACAGAGCATCCAATTCCAGAATGTGCTTCAAGAACACCGGAAAATCCATTTTTATCCAAAGTAATTAAATAATAACAACTTGTTTGGGCACTGGCATGTGCTTCACTAGTCCACCCAGAACCTATTTCTGTGGCACAATTATATATACCCGTATCAACCACATCTATGTCCAACACACCCCCAGGACACCAATTCCCCGCGGTACAAGGAGAACAAGTCGAAGCATTTGCTGGCAAATATGTACCAGCCGCACACACAACACTGTTCATCGCGGCATGACAATCATTAATACTGGTCGAAGTTTCTGTGTCTGTGATTTCGTCTGGTCCGCATTCGCCCCTTTGACTGATATCTCCATAATTGGTCACAGAATCTGCAGAATAATATCCATATCCAACATTTTCACAAGCAGTTCCAGTAATGGTATCGATGACTGGACCAGCGACAAACTCACCAGTCCCAGAATTAGTAAATAATTGCCCACTAACACGGTCATACATCCCAATGGCATTATCTGTTGTTCTGCGCACAGGTATAAAATCAAATATCAAAATGCCGTCTTCATATAATTTGAACCAATGCATGCGTCCTTCTAGCATTTTATCATTACATCCACCCAAACAACCATTAGAAAACAATCTGTATGTGTTCTGAGAAATAATACTGCCCTGGAAACCTTCAGTTTTTGATGTACCATCAACACTCAAAGTTCTTTGATTGCCATCAAACCCATAATGAACTAATTTTCTTACACCAGCATTAAACGGTCCACCGACTTTTGTTTTAGATCCAGTACTGTTTCCATCTTTAGCGAAAGCAACCCAAAGTCCAAAAGCATTATCTTTAAAATTGGCAGCGTGTCCATTTAATGCGTCCTGATTTCCGCCAAAATGCCCGATGTTTCCACTGACATTTACACCAGAACTGATTTCAAAATCAGCACTTAAATTCGAAGTATTTACAACGTGACCCGTATCAATATATTGTGTCCCAGAACTTTCCAAATAATCCAATTGTTCGTATTCACCTGTCCATGTCCCCGCATCACAATGCATAGTACATTCATTGATTGAAGTTTTTCCATCTGTGGTATCATAATCATAACCAAATGGACAATCTAAACAGGCATTTCCACTTTTATACTTGGCACCTTCACAACTTAAAATTTGTATAGGTTCACAAGAAACCTTGTTATACCACAAACTATAGAATGTTTGGGGGTATCCTGTATATTTTACCGTCCCGGATGGGCATGATTCTAACAAAGATGTATTTTGGAATGTCGAAGCAAACATATCTGTGGCCGTTTGATTATGTAATCCAGCAAACAAAGTCGTTGGAATATATTTATTTGCCAAATTTGCCGAATTTGCCTTAAAGAAAGTATATTGGAACATCGCTTTGGCTGGGCCATCTATACCATCAAACAAATGCCCTGGAATATCACTTAATGAATAACATTCATAAAAAGCACTGCGGAACATACTTTCTGCAGAACCAGTGACGCCAGCAAACAAATAATCAGGAACAGTTGCTAAACTATTACATTTATCAAATACCGAACGGAACAAACTTTTCTTTGCTTTGGTTACACCGGAAAACAGTGTGCTGGAAATCTGAGTCAAATTTGTACAACCAACACAAAGTTCAAAAAATATAGGATTTTGGTCGGCATTATCACCCAAACTGGGGAAGACAGAACCAATGCTGCCACCTAATTCTTTAATCAATGTCGGGGTTCCACCTGTGTGTGTAGAAGTTTGATTTGTGGCGGCACCAAATCTGATTGCGGCACCCGAAGCGTCTTTATCAGCATAAGTGGTAGTATTATATCCAGTGGCAACACCACCAAATCGTATATATTTCACCCCACCAGTTGCAAATGTATGCGAATATTCTGTTGGCGTTGTATCGGTACGCGTAATAACATCAACTGGTGTATTATCACCCCAATCAACATAAAATGTTCCTGTTGCAGATAACACGAATTTAAATGTTTTATTTGACGATAAATTTGTGGTTGTCACAGTAAACTTGGCATTTTCACACAAACCACCACCAACATCTATTTCATCCGCGGTGCATGCCGACGCATACGACATCTGGGCAAACAGTATCCCAAATGCACATATTATACCATAAAAAACACTTTTTATTTTTCTCATTGTTTTTACTGTGTTTTTTAAACATAAAATTACTTCAAAAACAACCCTTCCTTGTGTATATGAAAAGGGTAGCAAATTTATATTTTTTTACGCAAGTAAAATTTACATATTTTTAAATCTTTATGTTGAATTTTGAAAAAAATATCTGTATAATCAACCCCAGTTTAATATCCAAAGGAAAAAACATGTTTACAAAAGAAAAAATTAAAGATTTACACTATTCAGTATCCGGCAAAATTACTGCCGAAGACATACAAAAAGCAGCAGATAAAATTTTAACCGAATTTGGCAAGACGGCAAAAATGCGCGGTTTTCGTCCTGGGCATATTCCTTTGTCTATGTTGCGTCAAAAATACAATGCTTCTGCGTGGGGCGAAGCAATCGATAAAGCTTTGAATTCAGATTTACAAAACTATGTTAACGATAAAAAATTACGCTTGGCTGCTCAACCAAAGGTTAATTTTGACGGCTATAACATTGGCAAAGACGTTGAATATTCTATGGAATTTGATATTTTACCTGAATTACCAGCAATCGATTTAGAAAAAATTACTGTGACCAAGAAAGTGGCTAAATTTGATGAAAAAGAAATTGATGTAGCATTGGAAAACATCCGCAAATCTCGCAGCACAGCTGAAAAACAAGACGAAAAATACAAAGCTGCCGATGGCGACGTTGCTGTTATCGATTTCAAAGGATTTATTGGCAAGGAAGCTTTCGAAGGTGGCGAAGCGAAAAAACATCATTTGATTTTGGGTTCTGGTGCTTTTATTCCAGGATTTGAAGACCAAATCATTGGCCACAAAGCAAGGGACGAATTTGATGTAAATGTCACATTTCCAAAGGAATACCATGCAGAAAACTTGGCTGGCAAAAAAGCAAGATTTGAAGTTAAAATCCACGAAATTCGCAAACATATTTTGCCTGAATTAAACGATGATTTGGCAAAAGCTGTTGGTCAAGAATCTGTTGCAAAATTAAAAGAACACATCAGAAAGATTATCACAGACCAATATGCCGAAGCTGCTCAACGTGAAATGCGCAATGAATTGTTAGATGTTTTGGGTGACAAAGTAAAAATGAATTTGCCTGAATCTTTGGTCGAACAAGAATTAAATATGGCAAAGCAAGAACACGATGCTCAACACGCTCATTGTAATGACAAAGATTGCAAAGATCATAAATGGGACGAAAAGCAAGAAAAGAAAGATGCTGAACGCCGTGTTAAATTAGGCTTGGTTTTGGCAGAATGGGGTACACAACACAGGGTTGAAGTGACTCGTGATGATATGCAAAATGCTATCTGGGCAGAAGCTTCCAGATATCCTGACCCAAAACAAATCTTTGAATTTTATAACAAAAATCAAAATGCGGTCACAATGTTGCGCGGAATGATTTTTGAAAGAAAGGCTTTGGATACAATGTTGACACACGTCAAACAAAAAGAAAAAACTGTGCCAGCAGAAGAATTATTTAAACAAGCCTCTGCGAAATAATAAAAAAACCGCCAAATTGGCGGTTTTTTTTATTGACTAAAAATCTCACATTATATACAATTCCCCCCGAGGCAGAGAAGGGTGCAGGACACTTAAAAAACAAGGAAAGGTTATTTACAATGAAAGCATATCTTGATATTTTGAAAAACTGCCTAGAAAACGGCACAATGTCTGATAATCGTACTGGTATTCCAACAATTCGTATTCCATGGGGCGCAACTTTTGAACATAATATGGAAGCAGGGTTTCCATTATTAACAACTAAAAAAATGGGTTTAAAAAACATCGCCACAGAACTAGAATTTTTCGTTAAAGGTTATACAGATAAAAAATGGCTTCAAGATCGCAAATGTCATATTTGGGACGAATGGTCAAACATTGATTGTTGGACACCGATTTACGAACAAAAAAGAAAAGAACTGTGTCAAAACGGGTGCTTATCACAAGAAACCGATAAACAAGCCAAAAATGAAGCCATGTTTGAAGGTCGTGATTTAGGTCCAATTTATGGTTGGCAATGGCGTCATTTCGGCGGAAAATACATATGGAAGCCAGAAAACCCACTTGAAAATTATAAAACCAGAAAACCTGGTGTTGATCAATTAGCAAAAACAATAGCGACCGCTAAAAAAGATCCAAACAATCGCCGTTTGATTGTAAATGCTTGGAATCCAGTCGATCAAAGCAAAATGGCGTTGCCACCATGCCACATTATGCATCAAATTTTAATTCACAATGGCAAACTAAATTTGATTTGGACACAACGTTCTTGTGATATGTTTTTGGGTATTCCATATAATATCGCATCGTATGCGATGTTGTTATTGCTTTATGCAAAAGAATTGGGATATAAACCAGGTGTTCTTCGTGGCGAATTACACGATGTCCACATTTATGAAAATCACATAAATCAAGTCAAAGAACAACTTTCTCGTGAACCCAAAAAATTACCAACCGTAGAAATTCCGAACAAAAACTGGAACGGGATGCTGAACTGGTCTGCAAAAGATGGATTTATATTAAAAGACTATGTTTGCCACGAAGCCATCAAGGGCGAAGTCGCAAGATAATTTTACAAAAACTCTTGACAGTCTTTATATTTTGTCTATAATAACCCCTAACATAACAAAAAGGGGTTATTATGGGGATTGTTTGTACAAAAATACGTGAATTTAAAAATGCGCAAGAATTAAACAAATCTGTGCCATTTGAATTTGTAAAGATACACGAATACACAAACGATGGCGTATATGTACGCTTTGTGGTTAATAATGCTTTAATAAAAACAGACGAAACTATACACAACAAACCTTTGAATCCCCAAAACAAAGTCTTAATGTACGGCATATTTTTTAATAATTTATTAAACGAATACAAAGAATATTTAACCACTACATTTAAAGATCCTGACTTGAAAAAAACAATAAACAAATCTGATACTCGCCCAATGATTTCAGCAAAAGAATACAAAAGTATGCCAAAACGTTATCGTGGTGCATTCATTAAATACGATTCAGAACACTATATTTTACACAACCAGGGACGAAATCGTTTAATTTTTGTAAAAAGTCAATCTAATAAAAAAGAACTTGAATCATTATTAAAACAAGCCAAAGATTTGATTCCAATTATTTATAAAACAGATACATCAAATATCGCTATCATAAATATGTTAAGTAGCTTAAACGAACCTTTGATAACACAAAATGAAATGCAATACTTTCAAGAACCAGCTTTTTCAGAAAAACATTCTTTGTCCGCATATTTTGTAAGCAACAAACAAATGTATGCTATAAAAAAGTTGGGATACATATTTAACAGAGTAGGAGATATTACTATATCAAAAGACCGCGATATAGTTTTCATAGAAGATAACGAAAGAATCAATTTAAGACATGGCGCACGTGATATTTACAACGAATACAAGAACGAGTTGACTGTAAAAAACAGTATATTAAACGCTCAATTGCGCATAAACAGCCAAAAATACAAACAAGAAGCAGCAACCCGTCTTTCTACAGAATATACGAAAGCGCACTCACAAATAATATCAAACCTAAAACGTCAACTTGAAATATAAACGAACCACCGATAAAACGGTGGTTTTTTATTTGATTTTGCTTGATTTTCTTAAAAAACATCTATATAATGTGGTGGATTTCGCGGGTGGGCGCGATTTCAATCCGATTAACCCCACAAGACCTTGTCTTTAAACAAAAACATGACAACGGCAAACTTTGTTATAAATTCTCATGAAAGATTTATCCAAAGATTTATTTAATCCTATATCCGGCGAAGACTTTGTCCAGCTGTTTGATAAAAATTATGGCACACAAGAAACTTTGCAAGGATATGCTACAAAAGGTACAGTCAAAGACATCCGTGGCGATTTTGCTTTTGTGGATGTTGGCTTGAAATCCGAAGGTCGTATTCCATTAAAAGAATTCGGTGCTTCTGTTCCATCAGTTGGTGACATCATTGACGTTTTCGTTGAAAGATACGAATCTCGCGAAGGAACAGCAGTTTTGTCTTATACCAAAGCACGTGCTGAAAAAGCATGGAAAGATTTGGAAAAGACTGTTGCCGAAGGTATCGACCCAGAAGGAACAATTATCGATGTTGTTCGCGGTGGTTATACAGTAGACATCAACGGTGTGTTTGCATTTATGCCATCATCTCAGGTTGACCACAAACCAATACGCGATGCAAAATCTTTGATTGGTTTAAAAGACAAATTCCGCGTTTTGAAAATGGATGCTTTGCGTACAAACGCAATCGTATCTCGTCGCGCTATCCAGGCTGATACAATCGCAGCACAACAAAAAGAAGCGATGAAAAACATTTCCTTGGGCGCAGTTTTGGAAGGTACAGTCAAAAACATCACAGATTATGGCGTATTTATTGATTTGGGTGGAATTGATGGTTTGTTGCATGTCACAGACTTGTCTTGGAAACGCATCAATCATCCACGTGAATTGGTTCATGTCGGTGAAAAAATCAAAGTCAAAGTTATTCAATTTGATCCAGAATCTCATCGTATTTCTTTGGGCGCAAAACAATTGGAAGAAGACCCTTGGGAAACAGCTTCCAAAGCATTCAATGTTGGCGATACAGTGACTGGTAAAGTTTCTTCTTTGACAGATTACGGTGCATTTATTGATTTGGGCAACAATATTGAAGGTTTGGTTCACATGTCTGAATTATCTTGGACAAACAAAAATATTCACCCAAGCAAAGTTTTGCAAAACGGCCAAGAAATCAACGTTGTTGTTTTAGATATTGATCAAGAAAAACGTCGTATTTCTTTGGGTTATAAGCAATTACAACCAAATCCATGGAAAGAATTTGCTGAAAACCACAAAGTAGGTGACGTTATTACCGGACCAATCAAAAACACAACTGAATTTGGTTTGTTTGTCGCATTAACACCAGAACTTGACGGAATGATTCATATTTCTGATTTGTCTTGGAATAAATTAGACGAAGAAGAATTGAAAAAATTCGTTCGTGGTCAAGAAGTGACAGCAAAAATTTTGGACATCAATCCAGAAAAAGAACGTATCACATTGGGTATCAAACAATTAACTGAAAACGCTGAAAGCAACGCAACCACTATTAAAAAAGGCGCAGTTGTATGCGGAACAGTTTCTGAAATCACACCTGATGAATTAATCTTGGCTTTGCCAGGTGACGTTCGTGGCACAATTCGTCGTACAGATTTGTCACGCGAAAAAGCAGAACAAGACACATCTAAATACAATGTTGGTGATTCAGTAGAAGCATCTGTTGTTTCTGTTGATGGCAACAATGTTAAATTATCAGTTCGCGCTTTGCAAGTGACTTTGGAAAAACAAGCAGTTAAAGAATTTGCAAACGAAGCAGATTCTGGCTCTGTCTTGGGCGACATTTTGGGCGCTGCAATCGAAAACAGCAAAAAATAATTTTGTTAGTTTTGATTTTAAAAGTCCCGCGAAAGCGGGGCTTTTTTATATACTATTTACCATTACATTTATTTCTTATACACACAATATTTTGTTTTTTATTTCTACATTCTTTAAATTGTGCAAAAGACATCACAGGTTTATAATCAGGTTCTGTGTTATATATACTATCAAGAAAGTTTTTAAATTGATAATCTAAATCATCAACTTTTTTAAAATATTTATCGGCTTCAGCAGAGAAATACTTTATACGTTCTGATATTTTGTTTGTATCCAAATTTGTTCCGAGAATACTAACAGAATCTCTCAAAAGTTTATATTTTTTGACACTATCACAGCAATCCGAACCCTTGCCTGCGAAATACGCGCTTTTATCAGCATTATAGTCTATATATTTTTCTATATGTGTTATCCTGGAAAGTAAAAAAGTCTGTTCTATATCAAAATTAACATCACTCATTGAATCACAATAAACATCATAAGCATATTTGATTTCACGTTCTTTGGCAACTGCCTGATCAGATTTTTTTATTTCTTTATCAATCTGTTTCATAGCTTTTATTGGTATATAAAAATAAACAAAACCTATAACAACAAAAGCAAGAAACAAACCTAACTTTGCATCCATATCTTTATTCATAATAATTCCTTTTTATCATAACAGCAGTGATTATATACACCAAAATATAAACTGTCAATATTTTATTATCTGTTTAATATTGCTATTTACAATTATGAATATTATAATACCCACCGCAGAGAGTTAACAAAATTACTATAAGGAAAAGCATATGAACACAAAAATGATTGTTTTAATGGGTGGCCAAGGCGTAGGCAAGGGAACTCAAGCAAAAAAACTGATTGCCGATAATGGTTTCAAATATGTAGAAGCAGGTGCTATTTTGCGCAGTTTGCCAAAAGAATCCCCTGTGGCACAAATTATGGCACGTGGCGAATTAGTTCCTGATGAAGATTTGTTTAAAATTATCGGTGATGCAATACAAAAAGTTGGTCAAAAGGATATGATTGTTGATGGCTTTCCTCGCACAATCGGTCAAGCTCAATGGTTGGTAAAACAATATGCAACAAATTATAATATTCATGTTATTTATTTGACTGTTCCAAAACAAATTATGTTGGACCGTATTCAAAACCGTATCAAAGAAAATATGGCTAACGGCGGCACAGCACGCGCAGACGATTTAGATGTTAAAGTTGTTGAACGCCGCATCAATAATTTCTTTACTGTGACAGGACCAGCAATTGAATGGTTGCGTACTGCAAATGGAATACAATTTTCCGAAGTAGACGTAAGTGAATTTGAATTTGAAAATAATTACGCAAAAGTATGCAACGCATTAAAAACCAGACAAAAATAAATAAAAAAAATCGCCGTTTGGCGATTTTTTTTATTCATCTCCGCGACTAGTGCGGCCTTTGACAAAACCCAGACCATACATTCCTACACCAAAAAGTGCAACACCTACAACTTTTTTCCATAGAGCACTGTTTTCATTAGCATCAGCATAATTTTCTTGACCACACCCAGCCAAACATGTTGCCAAAACAACCATCAAAGCAACTTTTTTGCCTCTGGTTAATAAATTATTGTTCTTATTCATAATAAACACCTCTTTGCAGAAAAAGATAATACATAAACGCAAATTGTCAAGAAAAAAATTAAAAGACTCGACGGCGTGCAATAGTATACAAACCATACCCAACCAACAATATCATAATAGATATAAATATCACCAATGCTGTATGTGCATAATTAGCGTACGGCAATTCTACGTTCATACCATAATAACCAACAACTACACTTGGCACCATTAAAATAATATTCCAAATGGTTAAACGATTAATGTAAGTGTTCGAATCAATGTTAATGATACTTTCAAATGTTTCTTTGATAGATTTTAACATTTTGCTATAACTGGTGACGACTTCAATAGCCTGATTAAATTCAATACGCGTATCTTCTGCCAATTCTTGATTATCTTCATCTTTTACAAAACCGCGCATTTTATCAATTTTATCCATCACGGTCAGATTGCCTTTTAATGATGCCATATATAATGTATAAGCATTTTCAACCTCTAACAATTGCATCAATTCCTGTTTACGAATACGTTCTTGCAAAGTCTTTTTAGATGCCAAAACTTTTTTATTTAATTCCTTTAATGCACGCAAATAAGATTCCGCTATATACCAAATTATATTCAAAATAAAGGTTTCGCGCGTATTCATTTCATCGTCTTTGATTTTATCTAACATATCGCAACGCTTACGACAAACAGTTATAACTTGCTTGCTAGAATAAATAATCGATAAAGGCTCTGTATGCCAAGTCGTATCAACTTCGCGATTAGCAATAGGGAATCGCACAATTATAACCTTGTAATCATCTTCAATTTCGATACGTGGCTGTTCATCCATATCCAAAATATCAGATATAGTATCTTCGTCTATCTTGTATTCATGCAACAAGCGTTCAAAATCCGCGTGATCTGGATTAGCAACATTAACCCAAGAGAATGTTTTTAATTTTCTTTCGTCAAACATGGCACATTCTCCTTTGGTTTTACGTTTTTCTGTTTCAACAGAATTTTATCATAATATGGCAAAAAATCAATATTTTTCAAACGCTGTTGCATACATTTTTTCAAGTCTATATTTTTTGCTTGCACGAATCGGTTAAATATTATTAGTATTGCGCATAAAGGATACAACAAAAGGAAGGAATTCAATGATAGTCGGAATAGGTATTGATTTGGTTGAAAGCGACAGATTCTTAGATTGGTCCGCTTTTAAGAAACAACGCATATTCACAAAGAAAGAACTTGAATACGCAAACAATGACAATGCGCGCAGCGAAAAACATTTAGCTAATTTTTGGGCTGCCCGCGAAGCCGCATTAAAAGCTCTGGGTACAGGTTTTGGTGATAACATTGCTTTTTCTGATATATCTGTATCACACGATGATAACGGCCGTCCAGAATTGCTTATTGCCGGTGGCGCAAAAACAGCCTTGAAAGAACTTGCTGGAAATGATGCACGCATAATGTTATCAATCACAGACCAAGATGATTATTCTGCCGCGGTAGTTATAATTGAAAAATAAAAATAATTATTTAAAAAAAAACCGCCATATCGGCGGTTTTTTTATTCTTCATAATACTCTTCTGCTGCTTGTTCTGCCTGATATGCTTCTTCTTCGGCATCATAAAAAGGATCTTCTTCATCAACATATTCTATAACATCTTCTGATTCAGGATATGTCTGTATTTGTTCATCAATATTTGGTTCAACTTCTTCTATAAAACCTTCTTCTGCAACAAACATTTCATCATGTTTTGCGCCAGGTTCATAAACTGGTTTAGTTGCTAAAATATCTTCTTCAGAAGCTATATCAGATGTATCATCATCAATTTGACCCGAAGTAGTCACACGAGCAGGGACCGCATCCAAAACTTCTGGTTCAACAGGTTCCATTGGTTCAGATTCAACTTCTTCAGGTTCTTCTTCTACTACTTCCACTTTTTCTGCCGGTGTATCAACCACAGAATCTGTTTCGCCTAAAAATTCTGCTGTTTCACCATCGGTGCTGGTGTCTATCTTTTCTTCCACAACTTCTTTTTTAACCTTGTTTTTCTTTTTAAAGAAAGATGTCTTTTCACCAGAATCCACCTTTTCAACCGAAGCTTCCAAAACAGGTGCAGATGGCTTCACATTCTTTTGATACAGCCATAATGTGAATATCGCCAACACTATCAAAATCACCAATAACAAATAATAAATAAATGTCGGTTTAGATTTTTTAGTTTCTTCTATCGAATTTGTATTCGAAGCCATATATGCCATTGGCGAAACAGGCTGTGTCACAGGAGGCACTGGTGGAACCGGCATATTATTCGTATTTTCTTCTGCTGCGTTCGGTGCTGGTTCAGAAACTACAGGTTCTTGTTGCCGCTCAACCGGGGTCATTGTTTCCAACACAGGACGTTCTTCTACAAACGTATCTTCTTCAACAATCGGTCTTGGTTCTTCAACAATTGGTTCTTCTGCTGGAACATATTCAGGAACTTCTTCTATCGGTCGCATAGATTCCAACATAGTTTTTTCTTCTTCAGCAACCATAGGTTCTTCTGTTGTTTTTTCTTCCGTTTCTTCTTCATGAACATCTTCATCGTTTGAAAACATCATGCTTTGCTCTAAATCAGGGATGTTTTTTTCGTTTTCCAAAGATTCTGATTCTGCAGGAACTTCAAAACTTATCGGTTTAAAAGCAATATCTTCATTTAATATCTGCGGATCTTCATTAAACAAAGGCTTAACTTCATCTGATTCTTCAGCAGGTTTTTCTTGGTCATCATCTTGGTCATCTTCTGATTTGTCCTTTTCATCGATTTTATCAGCATATTCTTCATCAGATGGAACATCTTTGTCATCGTTGTCTTCTGATAACCAACTATCATCTTCAGAATCATCAATTAATTCTTCATTGTCTTTTTTATCTTCATCCATAGTGTCATCATCCTCTATTTCATCATAATAATCATCTTCTTCATCATCCATGCTTTCTTCTTCTTCAACAACAGCAGGGAGTTTTTTAGTTGTTTTGGCAACCTCATGCTTTGGTGCAACAATAACTGCCGCCTTACGTTTTTTGCCAGAACTTTTTACTTCGGTTTCTGGTTGGTTTAAAAGCTCACTTACCAATTCTGCATCTACTGTGGCAGTTTCTAAACGACGTTGCGCAGATTTCAATCTTTCCTGGGCACGTTTTAATTTCTCGCTAATTGCTTCAATCTGAGATTCCAGTTTCAAAATCTTTGCCGCTGACTGTTTAGTAGGTACACGACCGATACCTTTTTTGGCTTCGGCTAATTTTGCACGCAAAGTTTTCAAACGCGCTTGCAATCTAACTATGGATTCTTTGGTTTTTACAATAGTCGTATTTGTTTTTGCGATCGTTTCATTTGCGACATTCAAACGCATCATAGCACTATGTCTCACAGCAGAATCACGCAAAATCGCCAACTGATTCAAAGATTCTTCCAAAGATTCCCCAGCATCATACGCCTTTATCAAACCATCGTACACAGACAATCCGGAATATTCGATATCTAACTTTTGATATTTATTATCATGCTTTGGACGAATCGTTTCCAAATCAACACCATAATCATCAGACAATATTTCGTCCCATTTTTTATCAGCATCAGGATTAATTACCAATAAAATGTTCGGCTTACGAGAATTGATTGTATTATCCAAAACAAAAATCAAATCATCAGACGAGTCATAAAAAGCATTAATTTCATTTCCGTCTATATCATACGAGCGCATCACCAATGAGCCGTAATTTGTTTCTGAATTAAAATTTTCTCTCTCGCCAATCATTGCTCTCTCCGTTTTTATTTTTTCTTTGGTGGTGTGAATTGATATGCCTGACGACAATGTTCATAACAATAAGGTTTTCCAGCAAAAACTGTTTCGCCACAAAAATGAAAATCATCCGAATCGGGATCCCCAATTGGCCAACGACATTGATTCGGTTTTAAATTAGCCATCTGCAACGCATGCTGTATCAACAATTCATGCAAAGCCAAATCTTTTTTAGTCTTTTTGGAAGCAGTCTTGATAATCGGTTTTTCTTTTACAACAACCTTTGCTTTAAGGTTTTCTTTGACCGCCTTAGATTCTTTTGTTTTCTTTGCAACAGGTTCTGTTTTTAATTTTTTACCAGACTTTTTTTCAACAACTTTCTTTACCGGTGCAGCTTTAACGTTCTTTTTAGCAACGGTTTTTTCGTCTTTCTTTGTCTTGACAGCCTTTTTTGTTTCAACCTCAGTCGCTTTTGCGTTCCAACCCAAACGATTCAATTTGCCAACGACAGCATTCTTAGACATGCCTAATTTCTTGCCCATTTCGGCGGTAGACAACCCCTTACCAATCAGAGCTTTTAATTTTTTCAGCATGCCGCTGTCCCAACCTTTACTCATAATAAAAAATCCCTTGTTTTTATATCCGATATGATTGTATCATAAAAACGAATCGAAAGGCAAGAGAGAAAACATGATTTATTATATATTTTTTTCATTAGTCCTGATTGGTGCAATTTTTTGTGCATATCGTATGGCATCCACAGATTTAAAACGGCGAATAATCCCAGATGTGTATTTATTCCCATTTCTTTTTGCAGGATTACTAACCGCCACATTTTTCCCATGGCCAATTACAATTGCGGACTCTGTTGTCGGTGGCGCAACTGGATACTGCCTTGGATTAATTGTAGGTTTTATATTTGAACGCATAAAAAAAGATCAAAAATACCCACCAATAGGCATGGGGGATATTAAACTGTTGGGCGCAGGCGGTGTATGGTTAGGCACCTTGGGGTTGTCTATTGCTATGATTATTTCTTGCGTGTTAGCTTGTCTTTGGAATTGTAAAAAACATGAAGAATACGTGCCGTTTGCACCTTTCTTTTTGATTGGTGGATTTTTGTCTTTAATTGCAATTCAATTTTTGATATAATGAAACAGACAGGAAAAGATGGGAAAGGGAATTTTTAAATCTTTATTATTTTCTATATTGTGCATTTTCTGCGCATTTTCTGCACGTGCGGCTGTTTCTTTGTTTTCAGATTATGGGCAAATTCAAAATGTTCAATTTTATTCTTCTAATCCATTCTGGTCCCCAAATTCATCATATAATCAACGGCTGCCTCAACCAGTATATGCCCAGGGCGCCGATTTAACTGCTGGCGATTGTTTCAATGTGGTACAACCTTTGGTTGCCGCCCAATGTGCTGCGCGTGATAATTGCAAGAATACGGTGTTGTCTGACATAAGGCCGGCTATCATGGTTCAATTGTCAACATTGCCTGGACACAATTACGTATCAGCTTGCAATGGCTATATAGATGGTGTTTTCGAATCGTATCTAAAACAATCTGGAAATAATGAATTGAAACGACCCGTTGCTTTTCCAAAAGGAACTATACAAAATCCAGACTTCAAGGATGATGGGGGCGGTGGAACGAAAATTCAAACCCCATATAAACAGCAAATACCAAAATGGCAACAAGAGATAAAAGAAAGAACCGAAGAATTACAAGCATTACAAAGGGAAAACGGGGCGGACAATTATATTGTGTCCGCCGCTGATTTTCCAAAAACAGCTGCGGATATCCCATTTGGACAATACATGGAAAATGCCCGCGAAGGTTATATGCCATTTAAAGATTTAAACCCTTATCGGACTTTGGATGTAAAAACAAAAAAAGAATGGTGCGCCGAACACTCTGATTTAGATTTTTGTCACGAAGATTTACCCGCCCAATTTAAACCGAGACATAATAAGGAATAACAAAGGTGTTTATGGTGCTAAAAAAATTATTCTTTTTGCTGATAATTTGTTGCCCTTGTATAGCTTTGGCGGAAAACAACGAAGTTGTAATGCAGACAGCAGATGAAATCTTGGCTTTGGCGCACAAAGAAAATCCAACTGAATGTGCATCAAAAATATTTGCACAGGCTCTTGATGAAAAGCGCGATGAAATCAACGAAGATGATTCTGAAGCGCAAGTTTACGCGTGGGCAGAAAAAACCATGCTTGACCCCGATGTTTTAGAAAGGGTTTTACAATGTCCTGAATTGGCTTCTAATAAAGTAGAGGATAATACGACCATATTTTTTACTCCGATTGTATTTAAATTCGCTAATGATAGGTCAATTACAATCAACTACACAACTCAACCTAAAATAATAAAACAAAAAATTCTTGTCGGCAGAAAGCCGAGTCTGCCGAATGGTAATCCAAATCCAAAATTGATGGATTGGAAAGATCCTGCAAAATACATTAATACAGATCCATCTTGGTATGCGATTATGGTTGTTCAACATGATTCATTATCTGACTTTGTTGGCGAAGGCAAAAACAACACAGTATCGCTTAAATATCTTGAAGATAATTTTAAAAAAATTTACCCAAAGGGCAGGAATTGCACCAGCCAAACGGCCATTGCTCGCGATAGCAAAACGATAAACCAAGTTGTAAAGCAAATTGCCAATCTTGAAGAAGACAGCAATGATTATTTTGTTTATGGTAATAAAAATTTAGAATGGGTTATGTATGCTGAAATCGCACTCGAAGTTGCGATAACTGTCGTTTCTATGGGGGCAGGCGAAGCTGCTCTTAGCGGTGCTAGATTGTTGCGCGCCTCAAAAAATGCAAAAGCATCTATTAAAACTGTAAAAAACTTAATACAATTAGAAAAAGTGAAGGAATATGTCGCGGTTTCACGCCAAATCGCAAAACACACAAAAACTATTGAAAATATGAATAAAAACATTGTACATGCAAACAATTATGCTAAATACTTAAACAAGGCAGCCAAAGCTAGAAGTGCTGGCAACACAGAAAAAGCTGTTAAATATGAAAAAGAAGCTCAAAATATCTTAAAAGAAGCGAAAAAACTAGACCCAGATTTGACTGAAGAAACCTTTAAAGCGGAAAATATTGTTGAAAGACAAAAAAATATCACAAAAGAAATCACCCCTCTTGAAGAACAAGCCAATGAAATGGTGAAAAATAGCGATGATGTTAAAAAATTTAAAGAACAAAGTGAAAATATTGAAGAATTGATAAAAATAAAAAATGAAATGAAGGCATTTCGTCATTCCCCCAGTCGTGCCCAAACCGGTAATATCATCACCAGAACATTTAGATCTATCAAGGCAATTCATACAAGCGCTGATAAAATTAACAAAGGCGGACGTATCGCACGCAAAGGGATGAGTACTTTTTCAGACAAAGCTCGCAATTGGTTATTTAACACAACTTTGAAACACGGTGAACGAATCGCCAAACTTGAAATAGCGGCAGGTGGTTTATATGGTGTTGTGTCTATTCTGGGTGATTTATTTGACAAAACATCTTCTACATCTGCTGAATATACCAACGGTATACAAATGAGACCTATCGGATTATTGGGTGCGGATGATATTGACGGCGAAGAAAACGTTGTTAATTATGGTGTATGGTTAAAGTGGGTCGGAAATTCTACAGATCCAGTTGACGATGATGCTGCCTATTTACAAGCGATGGATTTTGCTTCTAAATTTAATTACAAATTACACGAATATCAAGATGAACACGGTAAAGACTGTAATGTTGATATATATGTAGTACACCCAATTATCCGTCTTGACGAAACAGACCCAGAAAAAATATCTGGTGAATTGTTCTATTTATTTATGAACGATAATCCTTGGACAACTGCAGACCAATTTGATGGTTCTACAAATTCAGACGATGACGATTACACAACAGATTCTGAAAATTTTAATCAATCTGGAACTGGCAACGGTCAATGGAATAATTGGAGCGCTTATTCTGGTCCAAGGACACCAAAAACCGAATACAATAATCATGATTACTTCTGCAATGATATAGTTGGTGATAACCAAGACATTATCCGTTCCGAAGCAAAATGCAGTTCATTAAGCGACTCTTTACAAAAGACACGTTGCGCAAAATGCGTTAGAAGGGCGGGAACATTCGAAAATAATCATTGCTACATTGAAATATTGGAATGGAGATGCAAAGGCAAAGGATGGGATGGCTATTCTACCACAAGGACATGCAAAGATGAATTCAAATACAATGGTTGTTCGATGATACGAAAATATGCTGATGCAGAACAATCGTTTGAATGTGATAATCAAGGTGAACTTAGTGGTTGCTGTCATCATGTTGGTAAACGTCCGCCATCAAATATAGAAAAATCTATTACTGAGCTTAACTGTAAAACACCTTTGGCAGATAATTTAGATTGGAGAATCGCTAACGATGGTGGTTCTGGGATACTTATAAACGGTCAAAAAACAGGGGGCTTTTGGTGCATGCCGGGAAACACATATCATCCGTGGAATCCTGCTAATCAACCGGGTGGCGCAACACATTGTGGCAGGGTTATATCAGGTGGAACAGTATTACAAAAATGGCTTGATATAGACTAACCAGAATAAAACCTTGTTGTATTTTTCGCATAAAAAGTTTATACTGTAAATAAGGAAGTAAAAGAGGTAGGCGATGAAAAAGATATTTATTGTATTTGTTGTTTTGTTTGCAACTATCGGCAACGCGTTCTCGTATCAGGTTTTATCTACTAAGGAATTTGGCAAAGATGATGCAAAAAACCAAAATGTAATTGTAAAATGTACTACCGACACCGGTAAATTATCTGATGAAACGTGTTCTTTGCGCAGATACGTAAAATGCAATGGTAAAGACAAAAGAACAAAATGCGATTCATGGCAACCTTGGCGTGATTTACGCGACCCATCTGGTACTTATGCAGATTGGAAATCTGCCGCATCCGCCTGTTGCAAGAAAAAGGGATTAAGATAAAGATTCTAATTAAAAACAATATAAAAGCCCTAAATTACAGGGTTTTCTTTTTGCCTTTATTAAAACAGTATTTACACTTTATACTTGACATTTTTATATTTTGTATTATATTTCTGGTATAAAAAAAAACAAAAAAGGGCAAAAAATGCAAAATCAAGAAACACAAAAAGAGCTTGTTTTAGAAGTTTTACCAAATGAAGGGAAAATTATAACAATTTCAACAGACTACGAATTGAGCGCGCCAATTAGGTGTCATACTTTATCACAAGAATATAATTTACAACCTGGAACTTTACTTGAATACCAAGACGGCAAAATAATTGCTGAACACGATTTTTATGATCATGACTATGACATCGCAGTGGTTTTAAACTTAAGAAGAAACACTTATATGAACGATATTAATGACATCTATAAAACATATAGTTTAAAGAACGGAGAAGATGAATTATCTGGATTAGATCATAGTTGGGATAATGGGTTCTTCCCATCAAGTCGTTATGATTTTATGCTGAAAGAAGCGCTTTCATACCAAGTATCTTGTCTAAAATATCCCCCAAAAGTATCCATTGGAGATAGATTGTTAATACGTTATAAACCTAGACAAATTATACACAATATAACAAAAGCGCGTTCAATATACGAGCTACAAAAAGATTTTGGGCAATTAAAATAAAACCCAACTTTAAAATAAAATTTGTTGTAAAAAAACACCCCCATCTTGACAATGGGGTTGTTTTATATATCAATCAAAAACCGCCAATTTGGCGGTTCTTCGTTCAATCATCATGGAATTGTATTGCAACACTTTTAATGTGACCTGCCACCCATAGCTTTGACAAAGGATGGCTTGCCACCCGTAGCTTTAGCGAAGGGTGGTGGATGTGGGCGAACTCCCTCGCTCGCATAATAAATATGCGGCTGCGGGCAAAACGTGACAATTTGGTTGCGCTTCGCTTACCAAATTTACTTTTTTTCGAACCAAACAACTTCGTTGTACGACCGAAATCCATAGACCACAAAACCACCAAAAAAAAGCCCCACTTTTGGTGGGGTTGTTTTTTGGTGGATGTGGGCGGACTCGAACCGCCGACCCCTACGATGTGAACATAAACATTTAGTTTTGACGCCACTTTGAACAGTGTGCTGCCAACCCTTTTAATGTTCCATACGTAAAATAATCTGGGATATATGGATTCCACAAATCTTCCATTCTTGGTAATGGTGTCGAAACTGGGTATGTAGTAAGATTTTTTGCATCATATACAGCAGCATATTTTCTGACCTGATTAGCCCACGCATTGTGTTCACAATGCTTTGCATATGACCACATAAAACCATGAGGGTCATAATGTGAAAAAAGCCAGTAAGGTCTTCCATCTAAACCCATTTCGCGGATTTCGTCCATTTTATACAAAGCTGCTTCTTTCATACAATCGCGCCGATGTTGTTCATACTTAGCAAGTGAATCCGACACATTTTTTCTTTCGGTTTCATATTCTGTGACTATTTGACGCAAGTTATTTTCTTTTAAAATATCATAATTTTCTGCCATTTTTTACTCCTTGTACACACTAGTTATATCACAAAAATCGCGAAATCTATAAAAAAATTCGTTTTTGAACGACACTACGTGCCATTGATGCTCTGATAGGTTCCATTTCAAAATAGTATTCTTACAACAATTTGTGTAAAAAGGAATAAAAAAGCGTTTTTCGGCATATTCGCTAGATTTAAAATTTAACTCGTGTCCAAAGACCATAATCTTTATTATACAACCCCGCACCCACCACCAAGGGGTCGTTTATTTCAAAAATATGTTGATAATGCGTTGATAAAACGATTTCGATACGTATAAATACGGTGGAAAATGGCTAAAATCTGGTGGATGTGGGCGGACTCGAACCGCCGACCCCTACGATGTGAACGTAGTGCTCTAACCAACTGAGCCACACATCCAAAACTTTTAACAAAAAATCCGCATGTGCGGAAATCAAGTTTTTTGTCCGCCTTTGCCATCTTAAATCTTTGAAATCTTATCCCAAAAACTTATCAAGCTACGGCGCGACACTCAATTTTCAATCCTCGCTTTGCTTCGGTGAAAATTGGTGGTGGGGATAGTGGGACTTGAACCCACACGATCGCAATGATCAAAGGATTTTAAGTCCTCAGCGTCTACCATTCCGCCATATCCCCAGGACTTTGTACAGTACTGTCCGCCTGCGCTAGTTCTTAATTTCAACAGACAAACCATCATCTTTTGATAATCTTTTTCCGTTGAATGCACCAGCTACGGCGCGACACAGAAATTTCTTAATTGTGTGCATCACACGCAATAACGAAATTTCGTGGTGGAGCTGATGAGATTCGAACTCACGACCTCTGCATTGCGAACGCAGCGCTCTACCAACTGAGCTACAACCCCAAAAACTCTCTGCTTTAAAACATATGGTGGGCATAAGAAGACTCGAACTTCCAAGGTATCGCTACCACTAGTACCTGAAACTAGCGCGTCTACCAATTCCGCCATATGCCCGTTCAAAGCACGATGAATAATAAACTATATTGTCTTGGTTTGCAACAAGAAAAATTTAAAAAATATCAATTTTTTATATGAAAGATATGTAATTTTACTTGCTCTACAATTTATAAATTTGCTAAAATCAAGCAAGAGATGAAGAAAATTTTACTTTTTGTTCTTTCTGCCGTGTTCTGCATATTCAATGCGGAAGCTGCTGTGCGTGGTGAAAATACGGCAACTCGTGGCAAAAACACAAATCAAAACTCAACTGCCAGGGCAACACGTTCTTTGACTTCGCGAACCCCATTAAAAACAACGGTATCTGCACGCTCTACAAAACCAGTATCAATATTAATGCCAAAAAAATCTAATAAAAATTTGGTGACAAGGGCGGCAACTCGTTCCGCAACAACTCAGGCAAGAACAGTATCAGCACGCGCTACGACCAATGAAACAACAGTTCAAACAGAAACCAGAACAGGCGAAGCATACGAACAATGCAAAGCGGCTTTCTTTACCTGTATGGATCAATTTTGCCAACTAAAAAACGACAGTTTCAGAAGATGTTCTTGCAGCGACCGCGTGTTTGATTTCCAAGATATTTCTGAAACTTATCAAAAGGCAAACGAACAATTAACCGAATTTTCTGAAAACCTTGACGTTGTCGGCATGACCAAAGAACAGGCCAAGGCTATGAAAACTTCCTCTGCTGGTGAAGATGCACTCATAGAAGACAAAACTGCATCAAAACAATTATTACAGGCAATTATGAATTCTATAAAGGGTGGCGACACATCTGTCGGCGGAAAATACAAAGATTTAAACAGCATAAATCTTTCGGCAGACATGTCTAACGCGTTTGGTATGGATGATTCCGGTCAAATTATCGCATCTTATAACGGTTCTACTTTGTACAAAGCTGTTTATCCAAAATGCAGAACTGCCGTCAAAGAAGATTGTAATTCTGCATCATTACAACGCGCCATAAACGCATATTTAATGGCCATAGAACAAGATTGTAATACCGTAGAAACAGCATTGCAAAAACAACAAAAAACATTAAAGGCATCCACACATCAAAGTAGTGCTATGCTTGATTTAGCCCGCGTTGAAAACCGTCAAAATCATAACTCTGATGATGTGGCGACGTGTCTGGCAAATGTGGAATCTGCAATACAAAGTGAAGAAGTTTGTGGTGCTAATTATCATAAATGCCTTGATTACGGACAATTTATTGATGTAACAACTGGCGCACCGTTAACAGGGGTTTCAGATTTCTACAAACTGGGCGAATTGTTAACCTTTAAAACAGGTACTGATTTAAAGGATCAAAAATTATCATCTATCCAAAACAATCGCGCTTTTGTTCAATTCTTTGAAAATAAAACTAAAAAATTTGCCCAAGATTCTTTGGACAAATGTTCAGAAAGGGCGGATTTCGTTTGGCAACAATATCTGGACAGGGCGCTTTTGGATATTTATTACGCCCAACAAGAAAAAGTTAAAGTAATTCAACAAAGTTGTTTGGATTTGGTTGCTAAATGTTATGACAATCAAAACACGTCTGTTGCAACAGCTATGGCAAATTTAACTGGGGATACCAGCTTATTATTAAAACCTGCATCGATTACATTAACAACCCAAATGTGTACTGATTATATTGAATCTTGTAATGGTATGTTTAATAACGACATAATCAAAACATATATGGCAAAAAAAGATTCTAATGATTCTTTGGTTGCGTGTCGCGCCATCGTGCAACAATGTTTTGATAATTTTGGTGGCTCTAGCTACGGCAATTTTTACTATACTCAAAGTGGATTATTTTCATCAGGACATGCACTTGATTGGTTTGCTTTGTATGACAAAAGCAACAACAACGAAATAATTTCGCCTTGCGCACAACAGCTTGCAAACACCCCAGGATGCCAAGACGACCCTGAAACACAAGAAGATGAACTGGCAAAAATCTTTGGTGGTTTTGACAGATATGGCGATAATACTTATTCTTCTAACGATGCCTCCGATACAACGCGCCAGATACGTTCCAGCGGTGTTGCGACTGAAATCTATTATAAGATTTTGGACACTTTGTCGACCCATTGTACTGGTCTTGGCGGATATTTTGTAGAATATAAATACGCCAAACAGTATGGATACAATCCTAATAATTTCTGTAAAATTGATTCTGATAATCCAGACAGCATATTTTATATCAGCCAAAATTATAATTCTGTGAATTCTTTGGTATATTGGTATCATTTCATTTTACAAGAAGACATGTGTCCATTAAATTACGGTATTGATGTAGACACGCAATCTTGGGGTATGTGTTCTTGTTGGGAAAATGGTGGATATCGTAGCAAAAATGGAACAATCCCAACGTGTAGACCTTTGTTGCCTTCGACATCTGGCGATAACGACCCGCTGTGTTCCGCTGATATTTTGTGCCCAGCAAACAACACCAGTACTTCGGAAATGTGTGAACAGCCTCGCTCTCTAAGTTCTGCATCATATTGGTGTCAACAATCTGTCATATCAAGTCTGGGTCAGATATGTCCAACTACAAATGTTATTACATCAGATGACGATACCACCACATTTTGTGCTGACGATTCTTCTAACGAAATAGAAATTATAAAATACGACGTTCCAAAACACACGTCATCAAAATAAATAATTTTTACGATAAAATATCTTCTGCAATCATTTGTGCAGCTTTTTTACCAGATTTAGCCCATTGGTTATCTGCTTGCTTTAATTCGTTTATCATCTTATTTCTGATTGCCGGCAATGTTAGTTGTTGCATGTTTTCAATGATAGTCTGCCAATTAGCACGCTTTCCCAACAGTTCAGGAAATATCGTCTTGTTCATTAAAATATTTACCAAAGAAACCCATTTTACATGCACCAGTATGTGAGCCAACAAACAAGTTAACGGATTCATTTTATATACAACTATGGTCGGAATATGCATTATTGCCAATTCTGCAGATACTGTTCCGCTTGCCACCACGGCGATATACGTATTTGCATAAACATCATACCGCATATCAGCCGACACCAATTCTGGTTTATTTTGCCATTTTTTAATAGATTTTCGAACAAAGCCGTCAGTAGTTTCTACCGTAGGTATAACAAATTTATAATCTTTATATCCACAAGCAACCAACATATCAATAGTTTTATGAAAAACAGGCAACAATTTTTTTACTTCGGACATACGGCTGCCTGGAACAAAAGTAATAATTTTTTCATCATTTTTTGCTTTTTTATATTTATCCAAACCTTCTGCGATAGGGTGTCCAACAGCAATAGTTGGTAAACCATGTTTTTCAAAATAAGGCTTTTCAAAATCAAAAAAAGCATACAATCTATCAAATATTTTAGCATATTTTTTTGCGCGCCACGCCCCCCAAGCCCAAACCTGGGGCGCTACAACATGATAAAATTTTGTATGTTTAAGTATATTTTGTTTGCGCACACCTTGTACAACTGATTTTGCAAACCCCGGCGAATCAATTGTTAATACTACATCTGGTTTTTCTTGAACAATAGCATCAACAGTCTGTTTAATACGTCCAGTTAAAGTTTTCAGATGACCCAAAACTTCAAAAACACCCATAACAGACAAATCGGACATCGGGAAAATAGGGGATAAACCAGCGCACACCATATTTTGCCCGCCAATACCAACAAAATCAACATCTGGCATTGCGCGCATTATTTTAGCACCCAAAACATCCCCAGAAACTTCACCTGCAATAATAAATATTTTTAATTTTTTTCTATTGATGGCTGTCATTTTTTGCAGTTCCAATACCACGTTTAGAACGATTTTCAATAAAATCTATAGCATCCATGGCATATTTGTTATTTTTTACATCTTTACGAATTTTGTTTAATCTTTCGGATACAGTACCTTCGGCTTCGTTAAACACAGCCGAATAAACAGAATGAATCGCGTGCAAATCTTCATTTGTAAAACCATGGCGCATCAAACCAACACGATTGATAGTCCTGTATACTGCACGAGCCCCATCATAAATCGCATAAGGCAGAACATCATTACCAACCCCACTCATTCCACCAATAAAAGCATTACGCCCGATACGAGCAAATTGTAATACCATTACCCCACCTGATAATATTGCAAAATCTTCAACTTCTACATGACCAGCAACCTGAACCAAATTGGACATAACGACACTATTGCCAATTTTACAATCGTGCCCAACATGAGCATTAACCATAATCTGACAATCATCACCAATTTCTGTACCATCAGATGCAGGTGTCCCAGAATGTATAGTCACATATTCACGAATTTTACATCTTTTTCCGATGCGTAAACCTGTCATAGTTGTTTCATCTTGCCATTTTAAATCTTGGCTCATAACGCCCAACACAGCGAAAGGGTACACAATAGAATCATCACCAATAGAAGTTTTACCGTCAATAACAACATTTGAAACCAATTCAACCCTGTCGCCCAAAACAACATTTGGTCCAACAATACAAAACGGTCCGATTTTACAATCTGCACCAATTACAGCACCTGGTTTTATAACAGCACTTGGATCTATAATACTTGCCATGTTTCATCCCATATAATTAAGTTCACACAGCAAATATTACATTAATATTATAATATGTGGTATTCAATAAATATAACCAATTATAACAATTCTTTAAAATCTTTTAAATCAAGTTTATTTGGTATGAACATTAAATAAATCAAGCCCAGCATACTGATAAAAGGACAAATAGCCATAATTCCAAAGGTTATCAACAACAAAGCCCATGATTGCTTACAAATATGTTCTGACACGCCTTTGCTGTGATAAATCGTCAACATCTCGGACACCATACACACAGCCATCAATCCTATGAACACAGGAACAGATTCTGTCAGCACAAACAAAATCAAAGCCAAAATCGACATTATACGACACAACCATTTTAATTTAATATAAGCGCTGTTATAAATTTTAGCTTTAGCATTTGTATATCCAACAGCCAAAGTAGTCACACAGAAAAAACCACCTAATAACAATGCAAAAATATGTACCAAAGTTAAATTCCCTAATTGACCAAACCTAAAATATTCTGGTTGCATCAAAAGCAAAACAGTCATTATTCCAAAAACAATCGTAGACACCAATAAATCGGAAAGATTTTTATTAAACCTATCACCAACTATCATTCCGCACAAAACAGCACTTAACTGCAATATAATCCCCCACAAGTTCGGCATAGCCGAAAAGCCAGCCAATATGAGCAAGAAAAAGAACAAAAACCATTTTACCTTTGGATTATGTATTTTAGATAAATAACCATACTTTTTAATACGATTTGTGACAAACACTATTGACACAAACAAAACAACTGCAATCATTAACGAAAGCAACGATATACTATCACGTATTACCGCATAATTTCCACCAAAAAGCAACAACCAAAGCACCAAACAAGCCACAGATAAAAATCCAGTTTTGTTTTCTATATCCCGATTCGATAATTTAAATTTAGAAATAAAATCTTTACCGTATAAAAACACCATAAAAAACAATGGAACAGAAAACAATCCTACCACAAAAAAATACGGACTAACCAAAGCAGCATTATTAAAAGAACTTACTGCCGTTGTCACTATTGATATATCATTAAACATAAACTTGCCTTTTTGTTTTATTGAATTATTATATAGGCATGTCAGAAAAACAAGAAATTTTTACATTATTAAATGGGCAAGTTAAAATGGCGCGAAGTTTTTACAACCCGACCAGCGATGCAGTTTGGTTGGCAGCATATGCGCCAACCCAACAAACAAAAGTATTAGATGTCGGTATAGGAACAGGCGGAGTATCCCTTTGTCTATTGGCACATTTTCCCAAATTAAACATCACAGGTCTCGATATTTCCGAAGACATGCTGAAAGAATGTAAAAAAAACGCCGCATTGAACAAAGCAGAAATAAATTTAATCAACCAAGATATCCTTACATGGTCTACAACAGACCGTTTTGATTTAGTTATAACAAATCCGCCTTATTTCAACGGAACACCAGCAGAACACAACGCCCATCATAACACAGATATTATTAAATGGACGAAACGTTGTTGCGCACGCGTAAAACCAAATGGATACATATGTATAATAATAGATGCCCTTTGTACTGACAAGGTTATTTTTGTACTTAATGATAAACACTTTGGAAACATTCAAATTTTTCCTCTGTTTGGTGCAAAAAATTCGGCAGAACGTGTATTAATCCGCGCAAAACAGGGCGTAAAGACTGGTACAACATTGTTTTGCGGTACATCCATGAATAACGATTTGATTTTACGTGATGGCTTGACTATTGATGCTTTATTGGCTACACTAGGTACACTATGATTAACTTTATAACAAGATATTTTTCGTCGTTATGGGAATTTATCACAGCACCGTTCCGCTTAATATGGCGCGGAATAGAGCGACTATTTCCACCACGCGACTGTACGATTATGGACACTCATGATGGCACGGTTTCTACATATCAACAAAGCAGTTTTTGGCGTTTTACGAAATTTTGCGTAATTACAACTATGACCATTTGGGCGGCATGGTCTACTTACGTTTATATATACCACAGACCGCTTTTACAAAAACGCACTCAGCAATTGGAACAAATGCGCGCTCAACATAACCGTCAAACATCAGATTTAAAGACTTATCTCAATAAATACAATGCGCTTGCTCGTGATTTAAACATTACAGATGACAAAATATTAAAATCGAACAAATTATCGGACGCAGAAAAAGAAAACCTTTTGAACACCCGTTCAAAGACTATCGGCGAACTTGATTTTTTACAGACCAGAATCGTTGAAATGATGACGGATGAAAATTATATCCCTGAATTTGATAAATTATCTGAAATCATGCTAGATTTTGAACTGGTTCGCAGCGAAAACGACACGTTGAAACAACGCCATCAACAGATTCTGGAATCCGCCGTAGAAATATCAACCGCAGATAATCAAATAGTAAACGCCGTTTCAAAACTATCTACTGAAAACATTGAAGAATTACGCACACAATTAAAAAAGATTAATTCCAGTATATCAAAATTGGGGCTTAGCGAAGCTCAATTAATAGCCCAAGCCAACAACTATTCTAATCAATTCATTGGTGGAATATATGTCCCATTAAAGATTTCTAAGAACGCAGATGCAAAATATCAAAAAATCGCCCAAGATTTAGAAAAATGGCACGGATTAAACAGATTAACAAAAATTTTACCTATTGGCGCACCAGTTGAAAATAAAGTCATAACGTCTCCATTTGGCGTACGAGATGACCCATTTACAAAAACAAAAAAACAACACAAAGGTATTGATTTTGCTGGAAAAATCGGCACAGAATTATACGCTGTTGCGCCTGGGCGTGTCGTTTCCGCAGGTGAACGCACAGGATACGGAACCACGGTAGAAATTGACCACGGTCTTGGGTTTACGACATTGTATGCCCACTTATCAAAACTAATGGTTTCTCGTGGCGATTGGGTAAGACCTGGCACAGTCATTGGACTTGGTGGCTCTTCTGGTCGCTCCACAGGACCTCATTTGCATTACGAAATAAGATACAAAGGAAACCCTTTTAACCCAACAAGTTTTGTCAAAGATTAAACAAAGGAAGGAACAAATGTTAGCATTTACAAACGCAGACGAAAAAAAATCTCCGACTGTTGTGGGGGCAGGTTGCGTAATCAAAGGCAACATTGAAACAGATCACACAGTCCAAATTCACGGTACAGTCAATGGTAATATAACCGCGGAAACAATCATAATCGGTCGTGGAGGAAATGTTATTGGTGATATATCTGCAAAAACATTATTTTTACACGGCTCTTTAAAAGGCGATGCCAGCATAAACGCAGTAAACGTATTTTCAAATGCTAAAATGTCCGGCACATTATTTTATAAAACATTGAATATTACTGGCAACACCGGCTTGGAATGTAAGCTGGAAAAGAAAAAGGATAAATAAAAATGAATAAATCTGATATATCTCACGTCTATATTGCATCAGACCACCGCGGAGTAGGGCTTAAATTATACCTTTATGAAATGCTGATGGCAGATGGCTATGATGTTGTAAATTTGGGTACAGACGACATAAACACCCCTGTAGATTTTCCGGATATCGCGAAAAAACTGGCAGATAAAATGCTAAGTGACACACAATCTCGTGGTATTTTAATTTGTGGCACAGGTGCAGGTATGGAAATTGCCGCCAACAGATACAGACACATTCGCGCTTCACGTTGTGAAAGACCAGAACAAGCCAGAGACGATAGATTCCACGATGATATAAACGTTTTGGCATTTGCTGCGGACGATATAGACATAGAAATTGCGTTTTTGTGCGCACAAACTTTCCTGGAAAGTCCATTTGATAATTGTGAAAAACGCATCCGCAGATTAGAAAAAATTTCTTAAAAGAAAACCTATTAAAAAAACGCCCATTTGGGCGTTTTTTTTATCTATTACGATAACCAGAACGTTGTTTCATAACCTTCTTTGTAGGGTTGTTTTTCCAAGCTTGTTGTGCTTTCGCCGTATCAGCTTTTGCTTTAACATGATAATAACCCCTATCTCTCAAAGTGTAATTACCACTTGTTTCTGGGGGATAAAAATCACGACAATCTTCCCCATATCTTTCAATTCCAACATAATTATAAGGATTTTTCATGTAAGCATCCAAATCCACAATACCCACTAAATCCTTGTATTTTGATACTTTCGATTTCAAAACATTAAATACAGTATCAACAGCTTGTTTTTGTAATTCTATTAATTGTTTTCTTACTTCTTCTGGCAATGGTTCATTAACCCAAAGCATGTTCATGTAATAGTCATCATAGCGATAGTGATAAGGAACATAATCTGGCTGACACTCCCGATAAAAACGATAAAAAAGTGCTTGATCTATCCCATACAAAATATTCCCTTCGTCATCTAGTGTTGTATAATCGCCCAATATTTCAAGATATTTTTTAACCACATCTTTTTTTACCAGTTCAACCGCACTTGAAGCTTCAGATTCAAAATCTGCAATTGCTTTTTTCGCCTTCAAAGAGCTATCAAGTGGTACGTACTGTATATCATATTCAACATATTCCCTACTAACTGTCTCAATAATTTTTCCAGAACCATAATATTTAGCATCCTGAACATCGTTTTGACGTTTACCACAGGCAATAAACATCATAGTCGACACCAAAAACAAAACAACTTTATTAACGTTTATTGTTTTCATTTTTTACTCCTTGTTTTTTTGTTATCTACACAATATATAACACCAAAATATAAAATTGTCAAGTTTTTTTACAGATATACAAAAAATAATAAAAATAACGACAATAACGACAATAAAATAAAAAAACGCCCAAATGGGCGTTTTTTATTTTTTAACAACAAAATTAACCAGTTTTTTCGGAACAACTATTGTCTTTATGATTGTTGCGCCATCCAGTTGCTTTGTTGCATTCTGTTTTGCCATATTGATCAAATCGTTTTCTGCTATATCAACAGGAACGACAAAATCTTTAACACGTTTGCCGTTTACCGAAACAACTATGGTCATATCGTTTTCAACCAATTTAGACGCATCAAATGTCGGCCACGGTTCAAACACCAAAGTATCTTTGTGTCCCAATTTTTCCCACATTTCTTCGGTTAAATGCGGCGCAAACGGATTTAACATTTGAATCAAAACTTCATAAGCAGCACGTGGCATTTTTCCACCTGGAAATTCATTGATAAATTCCATCATCGCAGATATAGAGGTATTAAATTCCATATTTTCAATTTTACTTGAAATATCTGCAACCAATTTATTAACCAGTTTATCTTGAGTTTCAGTCAAAGGTTCATCTGTTAAATTATCAGCAAATGCCTCAACACGTTTTAAGAATCTTTGTCCACCGGACAAAGCGCCTTCGGTCCAAAGAGTGTTATTTTTCCATGGGCCCAAAGATAATATTGCGATACGGGCGGCATCAGCGCCAGCAGATTCCAGCAATTCTATTACCTGAAATCCATTACCACGTGATTTTGATATTTTATAACCATCGCTACCCAATACCAGACCTTGTGCGGTACGCTTTGCATACGGCTCAGGCGTATTCACCAAACCCAAATCATATAAAGCATGATGCCAAAATCTTGAATAAATTAAATGACGCGTATTATGTTCGTGTCCGCCATTATAATGATTCACAGGCATCCATTTTTCCATCTGTTCGCGACTACAAAATTCTTTGTCGTTTTTTGGATCAAGATAACGCAAGAAATACCAACTTGACCCAGCCCATCCTGGCATAGTATCTGTTTCACGTTTTGCAGGTCCACCACATTTAGGGCAGGTTGTATTTACCCAATCTGTCGCACGTGCAAGTGGTGATTCTCCATCATCTGTCGGACGATAATCTGTCATATATGGCTGCATTACAGGCAGTTCATCTTCCGGCACACATTGCCACCCACATTTTTCACAATGAACAAGTGGTATAGGTTCTCCCCAATACATTTGCCGTGAAAATCCCCAATCTTTTAATTTGTATTTAGTGGCAGCACGAACAAACCCGCGTTCACTTCCATATTTAATCGCAGCAGCGATTGCTTCTTCTTTGCCCATGCCATTTAAAAAGCCAGAATTAATATGTTCACCATCCATTTCCCAGGCTTCTTTTTCAACATTTCCACCCGCCAACACAGGAATTATTTGTAAACCAAACTTCTTTGCAAAAGCCCAATCGCGCCCATCATGTGCAGGCACCGCCATAATTGCACCAAAACCATAATCAGCCAACACATAATCAGATATAAATACCGGTGTTTCTGTATTATTAAACGGATTTACAGCTTTGACACCTTTTAATTCTATACCCGTCTTTTCTTTTGTAACATCAGTTCTTTCTATTTCAGATTTAGCGACAGATTCTTTGATATAGTTTTTTACTTCGTCTTGGTTTACAATCAAACCAGAATCCAACCATTTACGAACCAATTTGTGTTCCGGCGCCAACACACAAAATGTCACACCGAATATAGTATCGACACGTGTTGTATAAACCGTCATAATATCATCGCCAACCTTAAAATCAACCTCGGCTCCGACAGATTTACCAATCATATTGATTTCATCTTTTTTAACACGTTCATCAAAATCAACGTCTTTAAGCCCATCAAGCAGTTTTTCAGCATAATCAGACAAACGCAAATTCCACTGCATTTTTAATTTTTTTTCAACATCACCGTGACAACGATTGCATTTTCCGTCTTCCAATTCTTCATTTGTCAAAGTAGTGCGACAATTTGGACACCAGTTCATAGGTAATTCAGATTTATAAGCCAAACCATTTTTAAAGAACTGCTGAAACATCCATTGTGTCCATTTAATATATTCTGGATCAGAACTGGCGATTCTGGTTTCAGGATTAACCGACCAACCAGCTATATCCATAACATCGGCATATGCTTTTTTCAGTTCTTCTGCTATTTCTGCAGGATGTTTGCCTATCTTAGTGGCATAATGTTCCGCCGTAATTCCCATAGCATCAAACCCCATAGGGAACAACACATCATAACCCAAACGGCGACGAAAACGAGACATAACATCCATACCTGTATAAATCAACAAATGTCCCGCATGCAAGCCAGCCCCAGATAAAAACGGAAATTCCACCAAATTATAAAATCTTGGTTTAGAACCATCGTTTTTTGGCACAAAAGCACGTTCATCACACCATCTTTTTTGCCATTTAGCTTCACGCATTTTTATTTTTTGCATATCGTCTGCCATAATTACCACCATCTGTTGTAAAAATTCAACCCAAATAATTTTATATGTAAAATCCCAAAAATTCAAGTATTTTATAGTAAAAAATGCAACAAAAAACCTTAGCAAAAAAACAATATTTATTTTCCTGTTGACTAAAACCTGTAAATTTGCTATATTCAAAACATAACAAAAGAACTTTGGTTCCCCGGAATGGGGCGGGCTGCCCAAAGAAAAAGCGGTAAGCCGAGGCATCTGCCTGGTCAGTTGTCTGAATGTATATCGCGGTTATCATCACCACGGTAAACCAATCAAAATAACTATGTTTGTGCGACAGCGCATACGTTTGATTGCAAAGGGGGTCCGTGATGAAATTCAAAAAAATTTTTCCTTATATCTTGGCTGTGTCTATATTTTTTTCATCTGATGCAATTGCGTCATTCTGCATGCAGGACACGTATAAAAAAAGCAATTTTGAAATCAAAGACAGTTTATCTGCCCGTATGGAAGCTGAATATAATTTAAAAAAACAACAGATTGAATACAAGGCAGAACAACTTATAAACACTTACATAGATTATGCTGTAAATGGCGCAAAACGAATAATAGAAAACAAAAGAAAAACCAATTATTCGTCTGCGGTTCGTAAAGAATTACCAGGCGCACCAGCAAACAACAAACATACGCTGCATTGTTTATATGGACAATACACCCAACTAAATCGTGCACTAATAGAAATAGGGGATACTATCCAAATAATCCCGCGCACAAACAATGCACATATGGCAACATCGTCTTTTAAACATCATATGACCAAATTGTACGACAATCCAGATTATCCGAATTCAATTTATCGTGGACATTTGTATTCTACAGATGCAGAATACAACGAAGCACTAACTAGATATTTAGCCATAAAAACCAGAAACAAAACAGATAATACGGACAGCTTGCGCACAAAATACACAGCAGATTTTGAAAAAAACAATTTCTGCGCCAGCCAATTAAACCCAGGCTCTATCATCATCGTAAGTTCCGGACATGCTATTATGTATTTAGGGCAAGGCAAAATAGAAAACAATCAATTTGTTTCTGATGAAAACGGCACAGCAATCTGTTGTTCTTATAACGCAGAACAGCCTGCCACACGTCTATCAAGCTGGAACACAGATAAAGCATTCGCCGCAGACATTCAAAATATTGTGATACAAAAATACTATGCACAACTAATAAAATAGTATTAAAAAAGCAATTAAAAGATTTTTTGTCTGACAGCAAACCAAATGTGTTTTATGTCTCGCCATGAATCAAAAACAAATCTGTCGATTATATTCGAACCATGA
>CAMZIQ010000005.1 GCA_947307295.1 uncultured Pseudomonadota bacterium | reverse complement strand
TTGGTTTTATTATAATCATCATGTCAAAACCAACAAAGGAGTAAATCATGTTTTGGACGGATTCAAAAGATTGGAAAAAAATTGCTGAAGATATCAGAGATGAAAGAAAATTGGGGTTGAATACTCATGGAAGGGATCCATTGGAATCAGATCTAAGATTAATGTTTGTGAATATACAGGGCAGATTTATCGATAAATCTGAAATCAGTTTTGAAGAAAGAAAAGATATTTGTGAATTATTGTTTGAAATATATCAAGAACTTAACACTTTGAAAACAATGGGAAGGGATTATAAAAAATGTTTTAATGCAAAACTAATGGACACATTTATAAAAACATTCAAAATGGCAAATGATTATAACGGTGAAAGTTTTTCAGCATATGGTCCTGCCGTAATTTCTTGGTTGGAAGACTACAAAAAAACATATTTGAATGAAAAAAACAACATTAAACAACCAGATTATACTCTGTAATATTTACATTCTTGTGCGACATATTCGATTTTGAATATGCCACCAAAATAATAAAAAATACCGTTTTTTACAAAAAATCGGTATTTTTTATTTTTTTTGCTAGCATCCAACCCTTTTTTATCTGATAAATACATTTGAATGTTAAATAATAATGTTTTGAAACACCTAGAAATACAACACTTTTACAAAAATGGGTCGAGTAGCCATATAATTACCATTTATTCTATCTTATACTTTCTTTTAATTTTTTTATTCTTTTGTATGATTCTTTGATTCTGGATTTTGATATTTTGCCGTCACGAACCATTTTAATTATCATTTTATTTACATCAGCCCCACGATTTTTATCAAAAGTTAAATTATTACCAAATACCAATATATCATTGCCTGCATTTATCGCCATTTCTACCGCTTTTTCAGTACCGTATTCGTTTGCTATGGCACCCATATCCATATCGTCTGAAATTATTACGCCGTCAAAGCCCATAACACGAACCTTTTGAATAGTTTTATAAGAAATTGATGCAGGCATGGTATCAAAATTATTATTTACGACATGTGCAACCATCACCATTGTATTAGGTTGTGCATTTTTTAATAAATCTTGCCACGGTTTTAATTCGTAATCTTGATATGTTTTTGTTATATCTGTGATTCCTGCATGAGTATCTGTGCCGGCACTACCATGACCGGGGAAGTGTTTAAAAGAATACGCCATACCTGCATCGCTTAGCCCACGAGCAAAAGCCCAACCGTGTTGAGAAACTGATTCTGGGTCAGATGAAAAACTTCTTTCTTTGGCACCAATCGCAGGGGATTCAGGATTAACGTCTACGTCCAGTAATGGAGCAAAATCAATATTAAATCCCAAATCAATTAAACGATTACCCAAATCATACGCGATATCATAAGTTGTTTGTATATCAACTTTGCCTAGTTCTTTGGCGGACGGTATTGGTGCAAAACCGTGTTCTGGTTTTAATCTTTGTATGTTGCCACCTTCTTGATCAATTGCGATTAATAGTTTTGTTGGTGCGATTGATTGCAAATATGTGTTTAACTTTTTCACTTGTTCAACATTTTTTATATTGGATGAAAAGATGTGTTTTTTTGCTTCAACGATATCCATCCCTTGGGCTAATAGACCTGATATATCAACGTCAAATAAAATTACACCACCGATTTGTCCTGATTTAATTTGGTTTTCTATGGCAGAAAATTCTTCTGGATTTTCGCCCATACCATCGCCGTGAAATCCAGTCATTATCATTTGACCAACCATTTTTTCCAGACTGGGGTTTGCTGCATAATATATCATTATACCACCAAAAACCACAGCGATTGAAAATATCGCCAATAAAGATTTTATATTTTTCATAAATAATACCTTTTGCTTTATTCTTCTATTTCAACCATATCAATGTATGAACGTGAGATAGCTTCTGGTTTTGCAGTTTCAAATTCTGGATTAGATACAGTTTCTGTATCGGTTGATTCATAGATTTGAACAGGTGCATAGGTTTGTTCTTGGTCTTCTGTATCAGAAATATAATTTGCACCTATGGTTTTTGTTTTGTATGCTGATTTTCTGCGTAATTCATCGGGTATATCAATGTAATCCCCAGGATTTATTCCGCGTGTTGATAATTCACGTTCTGATACATCACGTAAATTAGTTGTTCTTATGTTATACAGCGGATTCAAAAAGTTTGTAGGAGCATCAATAAATACATTAGCAGTCCCAGAACCATTTAATTCCATTATACGTAATGCGCGTTCTGATTCACCAGATGGTTGAATGCGAAATGCGCCAGTTGTTCCCATGTATCCGCTGGGGTCATAAAGATATGCATCTTGATTTTTTTGTGAATAAAGCATACCCAATGCTAAATTAGCAGCATCATATCCAAACGCAGCCAAATAATCTGGGTCTTTGCCAGCCATCATATTATAAAGACTGATAAAGTTATATGAAATTTCAGGTAATGTTGCGTACTTTGCGCCACTCATTGTGAAATCAGATGCAATGTCTGAACCATGCCAAAGAGTAGTGCCATAAAATGCTGCATCACGATTGCCTACGCCATAATAGCGCAAAAACGAAGCCAATGTTTTTGAATCTTCGCCAGAACCCAAGAATAATATCGCATCATAAGGCAAATCGCCCAAAGTTTCTGTTCTGGAAATTTTTTCCAATTGGTTGCGTAAACTGCGTCTGGTTTGTGAAGACAGAGATTCTTTGGTTAATATATCAGATAAAACTTCGCGGGCGCGGTTGTTTGCAGCACTTCGAGCGCTGTACATTGATGCGCGCATAGATACATCTTTGATAGAATCTGAATTGCCAGGTGTATAATAAAATAATCCTTTGATTGGCATATTATAAGCCGATGATACACGGTCTGCCACAGCTGCCATGTGTTTGCCAGAATTATCATCTGGTGCCAAAACAATCATATTTTTTGCGCCATCTTTTTGCATCTGCTGAACTATGGTTTCAATACTTTGAGTTGGTATTAAATTAGTAGTTATTAAATTGTCGCCCAAAGCATTTACATCAGATGTAAAAGATATCGCCGGTGTTTTTGATGGCTTCATGTCACGCAAAACAACAGCATCTTCGGCAAAAAGTGGACCGATAATAATATCTGGATTTGTGCTTAGCATAGTGTAAATAGTTTCGCGGCGTGTTTCTTTGTTATTCGGAAAATCAAAGAACGAGACCTTTATATTTTGTTTTGTTTTACGTAAAAAAGCCGTTTCAATGGATGTCTTTATATCATTGCCGACAGTTTTTGCATCACCAGTCATTGGCAATAATACCGCAATATTTGCAGCTGGACCGCCATCATCGCTACCATAAAGTGATGTGGAATACAGATAACTAGATTGAATATCTGTTGGAACAGAAGTCCCATTTTGCACAGTTTTCATCGACTGATTAGCACCGCAACCAGCCAATATAATACCCAGAAAAATTAAAAATTTATTCGCCATTGTTGAAAATCCTACTTCTTATATGCTATTATTCTAATGTAAAAGGATTAAAAATGCAATCAGGACTTTACATTGTTGGTACACCAATTGGAAATCTGGCAGATTTTTCACCCAGGGCGGTTGAAATTTTGCAAAATGTTGATTTAATCGCAGCAGAAGATACACGTGTTTTTTCTAAATTGGCACATCATTTCAATATCAAAACTAAAACTGTGTCATGTCATGAACATAACGAAAGGGAAGTTGTAGATTCTTTGGTGGAAAAAATACAATCTGGTTTATCAATTGCAACTGTGTCTGATGCTGGTATGCCCGGAATAAGCGACCCAGGATTTCGTCTTGTTCGTGCAGCACGCGAAGCAGGGGTAGATGTGTTTGTAGTTCCTGGACCAACAGCTGTGATTTCTGCGCTGGTGTTGTCGGGGTTTCCAACAGATAGATTTACTTTTTGTGGTTTTTTTGATGAAAAAAAAGTTCGTGAAGATAACAGAATTCGCCATACATTGATTTATTATGAAAGCCCGAATCGTATTATGGATACAATAAAAACTTTGGCAACTGTTATGCCAGAGCGCAAGGTTGCGATAGTTCGTGAAATTACAAAAATTCATGAAGAAACTATAATCGGATATCCTGCTGATTTGGTTAATATTGATGCGCCACGTGGTGAAATAGTTATTGTTGTTGCGCCTGCGCCAGATAAAAAAATGAGTGACGATGAAATAAGTGAAATTGTTAATGACATAGTTGCGAATTCTACTAAATCTGCTGCGGCTGAACTCGCTGCACGGACAGGGATTTCAAAAAAAGAAGCTTATAAAAAATTGGTGGAAAAATCATGATAAAATTTGTTGGTTCTTTTGAAACTGTAAAATCTTTGCCGAATACCCAGTTCGCAGAATATGCTTTTGTTGGGCGTAGTAATGTTGGCAAATCTTCTTTGATAAACGCAATTGTTGGTGAAAAAGTTGCACGGACTTCTAATACGCCTGGACGAACACAAAGTTTAAATCTTTTTAACATGGATGATAAATCTATGATTGTTGATTTACCAGGTTATGGTTTTGCACGTGTATCAAAAGCAGAAGCAATGAAATGGCTTCAAAGATTGGAAGAATATTTATTAAATCGTTCGCAATTAAGACGACTTTTTATATTAATAGATTCGCGTATTGGTGTTAAAGATTCTGATTTAGATTTAATGGATTTTTGCGATGATAATGGTATTTGTTATCAAATCGTTTATACAAAAAAAGACAAACGTGTTCGTGAAAAAGAACAGATAAAAATTGAATCCAAAAATCATCCTGCTATGGTTGAATTGATTTTGGAAACATCCGCTGAAAAGAAATCTGGTTTGCAAGAATTAAGAGATATTATCGGTGTCAAATAAAAATATTTTTAATGTTTCTAATCCTGCACATATGCTGGACGCATTATGGGGCGAGATTGTTCAATATAAAAATGATTTTTCACGTGTTTTGATTTTTTTACCTTCGCGTCGCGCTATACGAAGTGTTGAACATATGATTGTTGAAAAGTTGGGACATGCGGTTATATTGCCAAAATTGGTTCCTTTGGGCGATGGTGTTGAAGAAGACGAAGAAGAATATACAGATATTATATCAAACAGGGAACGCGTAATTGTTTTGGCACATCTTTTATCAATGGATGCAAATGTAAAAAATATATCTACTGCGTTGCCTTTGGCGCACGATTTTATTCGTATGCAAGATTATTTAGAAAATGAAGGTATAGATATCCGCAATATAAATTGGTCTGAAATTATAGATGATAAATATGCAGTACATTTTCAAAACAAAGCACGAATTTTAGATATATTAAAACAATTACCTGATGATAAATTAACAGCTGTGCAAAAAAGAAATTCTGATATTCGTTCATGGATAAATTATTTGGGCGATTATGAAAATGTGATTGTGTGTGGTTCTACTGCATCTGTGCCGGCTACTGCTGATTTAATGGTGGAAATTGCAAAACGTGAAAATGGAAAAATTATTTTGTCTGGCAAGATAGATGGATGCAAAGAAGATTTTGAATTAGATACTAATCCGTATAACAGCGAATATAAATTTTTAAAAAGATTAGATTTGTCGCCAAAAGATGTTAAAACTTTGAATGTCGGAAATAGCGAAGTTATTGATGTTATGAATATCGCTTTTGGAAATACGGGACGGCACATTAATAACAAATTACAAAATTGTAAATTAATAGAATGTGCGCGCGAAAGTGAAGAAGCATCATGTGCAGCAGAAATCACAAAGCGCGCAATATCAGAAAATAAATCTGTGTTGATAATTACACCAGATGCTGCGGCCAATCAAAGAATAAAATCTGAAATGTTGCGGTTGAACATAGATGCAGATTTTTCTTCGGGGCTTTCTGGGACTATGACAGATGTCGGTCGTGCGATTTTAAATTTATTTGATGGTTGGGTTGAAAACAATCAACGTGAATTTGAATCTTTGTATGCGCAAAGTAATTATAATTTATTTGATATGCTGGTGAAATTTGTTGATGAAAAAAATGATTATGATTTTCAACCAGAATTTATAATAGAAAACGAAAAAGATATTCCAATTTGGAATGCGATAAAAGAAACATCGGATATTTTATGCGCTAATGGTATTATATTAAATGTATTTGATGCACGCAGTTTTATTGCTGATGCTATGTCTGGAATTTCTATTAGACCGAATAAAAAAGAAGACTGTAATGTATGTGTAATCGGAACAATAGAATCGCGTATGCAAACTGCGGATGTTATAATTTTAACAGGTCTTAACGAAGGTATGTTTCCGGCTTTGGGGTATGAAAACGCATGGTTGCCACGTTCAATTTCTGAAAAGATAGGTTTGCCATCGCCTAGGCGCAAAGTGTCGCTAATGGCGCTGGATTTTATGACTTTATCTTGTGGCAGGGAAGTTTATTGGTTGCGAAGTATGCAATCTGGTGGTGCTTTGACAACTGAATCACGCTTTATATCACGTGTTCGGGTTGCAATTGGTGATATAGGCAGGGCGGATGATGTGTTGGAATCTGTGCGGGCTAGGGATGATGTTGAATATAAACCACTTGATTATAGTCCGCCGACACCACCAATTGATAAAAGTGATGTATATGTGACAGAAATTGAATTGCTGATTCATAATCCGTATGCTTTTTATGTGAAACATATTTTAAGATTGCGTCCAAAAGATGATTATTGGATTTTGCCTGATGCGCGTCAATTTGGAAATCTGGTTCATGAGACACTTGAAAATGCTAAAGATTTTAATGCTGAAAATTTAGTGAAAGAAATGGACAAACGTGCCAGACAAGATTTACCAGAAAATTCAGTTTTGTTTTATTTTTGGCACAAAAGATTTTGTGAAATTGCTGAATTTGTAGAAGAATTTTTCAAAGATAAAAAACCGCAATATATCGAAATTGCTGGTTCGGTAAATATTGCTGGGCGTAATGTGCGTGCGCGTGCTGATATTATCTGGGACGGTGTGGTTATGGATATAAAAACAGGTTCTGCACCAACTAAAAAACAGTTGATGGATGGGACTATGCCACAAATTGCGCTGGAAGGTTATATGATGCAAAATGGTGGTTTTCCAATCAAAATGAAAGATGTTTCGATTATTCCAGTATTACAATTTTTACAATTGAAAAAAGGCGATATTGATTTAATTGAATATCGTGATGATGTTGCGCAAGCTATGATAGATAATACTGTGCAAAAGGTTAAAGAATTATTTGGGCAATATAGTACCGATAAAATTGCAGAATATGAATATCGCGAATCTGTGGGTGCTAAATACCATGAATACGATGATTTAGCACGGGTGGAAGATTAATCTTTGATTTCCAACATTAATCCACAGTGGTCGGTTGGTTTATCGTGAAGGCGTGGGTTTATATCTATTTCACAATTTTTTACCATTTTTGCAGCGGTTTTATTGCAAAGAAAATAGTCCAGGCGTAATCCCTGCTTGTTTCCAACTGTGTCGCGTCCGCGATATCCGTACCATGTATAATCTATATCTTTTGGATGTAAACTACGCCACGCATCAATCCAACCAGCATCAAGCCATTGTTGCATAATTTCGCGCGCTGCTGGTGCAGATATTGATGAACCAACATAATTTTTTGGATTCCAAATATCGTTATCAGTAATTGCTACATTGAAATCACCACCGATTATAACTGGCTCTTCAGAATCAAGATATTGTGAAATATATTTAGTAAAAGCAGTCATCCAATCTAATTTATATGGGAATTTTGGAGATTCTATGCAGTCACCATTCGGCATATATACATTTATTAAGCGAATACGCCCATTAACCACACATTCAAGAAAACGCGCATTAACATCTGGGTATGATGGCATCCCAAGGGTGGTATCTTCAATGGAACATTTAGAAAAAGTAGCCACGCCATTCCATGATTTTTGACCAAAAACCTTTATATTATACCCATATTCATCCAAAATATTATATGGAAAATTAGCGTTTTCCACCTTTAATTCTTGGGTTAAAACGGTGTCGTATTCGCCAGATTTCAAAATATCCATAAAACTTTCGATATGGGCGCGTATAGAATTAATATTCAAAGTTAGTATTTTCATATTTGCAATCTTTTTTTTATGGTACTATAATATACCACGTCCAATATAAAAACAACAAGGATTTTATGTTATGAACATGTATCAATTTTTAGAGCAAGTGGCGAAAGAATCGCCAGATGCTTTGTATTTGGTACGCGAAAACATCACATTTAAAGAAGTTCTGAAATTAATTCATGCACGTGCAACTACATTACATAATGCTGGGGTAAAGGCGGGTGATGTCGTTGGTTTATTGGCGCATAATATACCAGAATTTCCTGTGACACTTTTTGCAATATGGTATTTGGGCGGGACTGTTTTGTTGTTGGATACAAATTTAACACCGTTTGAATACGATAATATGACCAAGACAGTTGGATGTAAATTTGTGTGTGCTGAAAAATCTTTTTTCTATAAAACCAAAGGGTTTAAGTTCTTTGATATAGAAACCGAAGATGGTAAAACAGATGCACGGATTAAACCAGCCAAAATTGACGATAATGATATTGCGACATTATCTTTCACATCTGGTTCAACGGGGCAGCCAAAGGTTGTGCCATTAACACATGGTAATTTGAAAACATCTTCTGATTGTTATGCAGATATGGGGCAATGGATTCATAAAAATGAAATAATGTATGGATTTTTACCGCTTTATCATGTGTTTGGGTTTGCTGCTGGAATTTTGGCTCCTATGCATTTCCATATGGGGATTTTGTTGCAAGCAACGATTAATCCGAAAAATATTTTGGATGATTTTAAAACTTATAAACCGCATTGTATACCTGCGGTACCTCGTTTGTGGGAAGTTTTCCGTAATAAGATTATCGAAGGGATAAAGGCTCAACACAAATGGTGGTTGGTTTCTTTCGTTTTAAAATATCAAAAGTTTTTGAAGAAAATTGGTTTTGCTTGGCTTGTTAGAAAAGTTCAAAAACCTTTGCAGGATATTTTTGGTGGTCGTGTCAGTTTGATGATTGCTGGTGGTGCAGCAACTAAGCCAGAGGTTGAAAGTTTCTATGAATCTTTGGGCATTGCGTTTGTTCAAGGGTATGGAATGACCGAAACTGTCGGACCATTTTGTTGTTCAAGACCGGTTAAACATCGTGTTCCTTTTGCGTTTGGAACACCTGTGGGATGTTCTGAATGTACAATCAGAGATGCTGACGAAACAGGTGTTGGAACATTGTGGGTTCGTGGTCCAAATATATTCAAAGGGTATTTGAATAATGATACTGCTAATAAAGAATTATTTGATAAAGACGGCTGGTTTAATACTGGTGATTTGGTTTATTTGGATAAAAATAAACAATACCATTTTGCTGGTCGTAAAAAGCAAGTAATTGTTTTGGACAGCGGTAAAAATGTTTATCCTGATGAATTAGAAGCTTTGTTTATGGATATAGACGGCGTAAAAAATGTCGCTGTGTTTGAACACAAAGTCAAAGGCAAAACCGTCACATATGGTGTATTCCAAGTGGATGATGCTATGACGATGGAAAAATTGTCTTCTGCGGTTGCTGGTGCAAATAAAAAACTAGCATCGTATAAATGGGTGACACATTTTGCTATGACAACTGATGATTTGCCGACGACCAGTACGCAAAAGGTTAAACATCATGTTGTGCGTCAAAACCTGATAGATGGAAAATATCCAAACAAACATGAATAAATTGTTGATAAATTATTGTAAAAAAGGACTTAGTTATGAATATGTATGAATTGTTAGAAAAGAACATAAAAAGAAATCCAAAAACTGTATTTTTGGTTCGTGAAAATGTGACTTTTGAAGGTCTGAAAGATTTGGTACGGGCACGTGCTACAACTTTGAAAAAACAAGGTGTCAAAGCAGGTGATGTCGTTGGTTTATTATCGCATAATATACCAGAATTTCCTGTGACACTTTTTGCAATATGGTATCTTGGTGGACGTGTATTATTGTTGGATACAAACTTAACGTCTGTTGAATATGATAATATGACACATTTAACAGATTGTAAGTTGGTATGTGCTGAAAAATCTTTTTTCTATGATGCCAAAGGGTTTAAATTTTTCGATATCCAATCAAAAGACGCTGATATAGATGAAAAATTAAAACCTTATCCATTAAAAGATGATGATATCGCGACATTATCATTTACATCTGGTTCAACAGGAATTCCAAAGATTGTGCCTTTGACACATTTTAATTTGGTTTCTTGTTCAGATAATTTGGAATATTTAAATCAATGGTTAAAGCCAGGTGAAATGTTCTATGCGTTTTTACCACTTTATCATGTGTTTGGTTTTGCTGTCGGATTTTTAGCACCGTTGCATTTTGGTATGGGAATTTTGTTGCAATCAACAATTAATCCTAATGCAATTATGGCTGATTTCGCGCAATATAAACCGCAGGTTATTCCTGCTGTGCCAAAGTTATGGGAAATATTCCGTAAAAAGATTATTGAAGGTATTAAACAAAAGAAAAAATGGGGTCTGGTATCTTTCATTATGAATCATCAAAAAACATTGCGTTTTATCGGATTGGGCAAATTGGTTGATAAAGTATTGAACCAAATTCGTTCTATCTTTGGTGGTCGTGCAAGATTATTGGTTGCTGGTGGTGCTGCAACAAAACCAGAAGTAGAAAAGTTTTATACACAATTGGGCATGGCTTTTGTTCAAGGTTATGGTATGACTGAAACTGTTGGACCAATCTGTTGTTCGAAACCGTTAAAGAAACGTGTTGCTTATGCCTTTGGTGCACCAATGGGGGATACCGAATGTCAAATTCGCAACAAAGATGAATCTGGAATCGGAATGTTGTGGGTTCGTGGAAACCAAGTTTTGTGTGGTTATTTGAATAATGAAGATGCTAATAAAGATTGTTTTGACAAAGATGGCTTCTTCTGCACAGGTGATTTGGTATCAATGGATAAAAATGGGGAACTTCATTTTGCCGGTCGTAAAAAGCAAGTAATTGTTTTGGACAGTGGTAAAAATGTTTACCCTGATGAATTAGAAGCTTTGTTCATAGAGATACCTGGCGTTAAAAACGTTGCAGTTTTTGAACATGAAATAAATGGTAAAACTGTTGCATACGGTGTATTTAGCGTTGAAGAAGGTATGACGATGGAAAAGTTGGCATCTGCCGTGGCTGCGACAAATAAAAAAGTAGCTTCGTATAAATGGGTGACTCACTTTGCTATGACAACAGATGATTTGCCTGTGACAAGTACACAGAAGATTAAACATCACGTTGTGCGTCAATGGTTGATTGATGGTAAATATACAAATAGACATGAATAAAACTAGATTGTGGAAGCGGCATGTATCCGCTTCCACAATCGTCACGTTATACATATAAAACAATACAAAGGTGTTAAAATGAATATGTATCAAAAGTTAGAAAACGCAGTAAATCAATGGCCAGAAAATTTGTTTTTGGTTCGTGAAAACATTACTTATGCACAATTCATAGAACAAGTGCGCGCACGCGCGGCGACTTTGCACAAAGAAGGAATTAAAAACGGTGATGTTGTTGGTATTTTATCACATAATTTACCTCAATTTCCTTTGACTTTGTTTGCGGTATGGTATTTGGGTGCAACTGTGTTGATGTTGGATACAAATTTAACACCACGTGAATATGATAAGATGTGTGAAATTGCTGGTTGTAAATTTGTATGTGCTGAACCTTCGTTCTTTTATAAAACAGATAAGTTTAAATTTTGTGATATAACACGCAAAGATGGTGATGTAGATTATGATTTAAGACCTTATCCTTCGGAATCAACAGACGTTGCGACTATGTCATTTACATCTGGATCAACAGGAACTCCAAAGGTTGTGCCATTAACGCATTTTAATTTGATAGAATGTGCAAATTCATTGGAAGATATGTCTGATTATTATCATTCTGGGGAAATAATGTATGGCTTTTTGCCACTTTATCACATATTTGGATTCGCAGTCTGCATACTTGGAACGATTCAATATGGTGGTGGTTTGGTTTTGCAGCCTGTGATTAATCCAAAGTATATATTAGATGACTTTAAAAAATTCAGACCGCATGTTATTCCGGTTGTTCCACGCGTTTTGGAATTATTCCGTAATAAAATTATTGATGGGATGAAGCAGCAAAAAAAATGGCGCGTGGCTTCGTTTATTTTAAACAATCAAAAAACTTTGAAAGATATGGGACTTGATTTCTTTGTTCGCAAGGTCCAAGAACCATTGTTAGATATTTTTGGTGGTCGTGTCCGGTTGCTGATTGCGGGTGGTGCCGCGACTAAACCAGAAGTTGAAAATTTCTATGAATCTTTGGGTTTGGCATTTATCCAGGGCTATGGTTTAACAGAAACGGTTGGACCAATCTGTATTTCTAAACCGACAAACAAAAGATTGGCTTATTCCGTAGGTGCGCCTACATCTAATAACGAATGTGAAATTCGTGATAAAGATGAAAATGGTGTTGGAATTTTGTGGGTGCGCGGCCATCAGGTATTTAACGGGTATCTGAATAATGATGAAGTTAATGCTACGGTATTCGATGAAAAAGGTTTCTTTAATACTGGCGATATGATGTATATGGATAAAAACGGAGAACTTCATTTTGCTGGGCGTAAAAAACAAGTGATTGTTTTGGATAGCGGTAAAAATGTTTATCCTGATGAATTAGAAGCGTTATTCATGGAAATCAAAGGTGTAAAAAATGTGGCGGTTTTTGAACACAAGGTTGGTGATAAAACTGTTGCATACGGCGTATTCCAAGTTGATAAAGATATGACAATGGAAAAATTGGCTGCTGCTGTGGCTGAGGCGAATAAGAAAGTAGCGTCTTATAAGTGGGTGACTCATTTTGCGATGACTACGGAAGATTTGCCAATGACCAGTACACAGAAAATTAAGCATCATGAAGTTAGAAAAAATCTGATTGATGGCAAATATCCAGATAGAAAGGAATAATTTAAATATAATTATTCATCTGCTTGCCGTTAGTTCTCTTATGTAGGTCTACTACACTTCGCTTACTAACGGCGGCGTATCTAAACAATTCCATTTAATTTATAAAATCGGTTGATGCTATTTTTCATTTTGTTTTCGTGTTAAAATATGGTATAATTTTTCTCATAAAGGAAAAGAAAAAAACATGAATCGGCTGAAACCCGCAGTTTTCTACACACACACACACACACACACACACACACACAGGTAGTTTTTGCCAAGCCATAAAACAAATCGGAACGATTTGTTTTGCATGAATTTATGACGGATCAAACGCATGAATGCGTTTGGTCCGTTCTTTAGTTTTATAAAGAAAAAAAGGAGAAAGAAATGGCAACAGAAAAAAAATATCTAATAGATCATATAGATTTTTCAAAGGTGAAAGAATATATAACCGGATATGGAGGAAAACTTGGTGTAACACCTGGTGATTTTAGAGCTGTTCTTGAATCAGGGTATGGTATTCCTGAGAGTTTGGTGTATGTTTATGTATGTAAAAATTATATAGAAAAACCTAAAGATGTTGCATTGATGATAAACTTTTTGTATTTAACGCAATATTTATCAAAAGAAAATAAAGAAATCGTTTTTTCGGTATTTAATCAAGTAGTTAATTTTAAAGAAATGGTGAATGCAATAGAAAAAGATTTTTCAACAGTTTCAACATGGTTTAGAGTTGCTTGTGGGTATAATGCGTTTGAAGAAATGCTTGATCAATTGGAACGGTTTGATCAAGATACTTTGCAATTGTTTGCAGACGTGACTGGTACAAATGAATTTGTTAACTATGTAAAGAAACGTAGAGAAAGAAATTTGGAAAAAATCAAAAAGAAAGAAGAAAAAGAAAAACAAGAAGAAGAAAAAAGAGAACAAGAAGCAGAGAAAAGAATACAAGAAGAAGAGAAACGTCTAGAAAAACGCAAGGAAAAAATAACAAAAAGATTAATAAAATTGGCGGAAAAATTTGAACGTGGTGATTTCCGTTATTCAATGAGATTGCCGTTTGATAAAGATATTACAGCGGATGATATCGCTGACTTACCAAAAGATAATCCTGGTGTGCGGGCAATGTTCGCAGCATTGGTGCATGGCCAAACACAAATAAAAACAGTGAAAGATTTAGAAGTTTTTAATGATATGTTGCAATATATGATCGGTCAATTTGCCCCAAAGACTTGTTTGCATCATGTTTCTTTGGAACAACTGTTAAAGATTGGCGGTTTTACGATGGAAGATTTGGAAAAACCAAAAAAAACAGCAGAATCCATAGCCAGATATAAAAAGGCACTTAAATTCATTGAAGTGAATAGTGCGATATTTTTGGAAGCTTTTGATTTAAGACTGACCCATACCCCACATGATAGACGTGTTAATATTGAACAGTATGATACACCAGAAGCTTTGAATTTGTTGATAAAGGCTAAGGATTTGTCGGAAAAAGCTTATGATGAAGATAAAGAGTTGCGTCATACATCTACAGCCAGGGTTTTAAAGCGCGCAATGTTGAGAGCAAAACGAGATATGCATCAACGAAAAAGCCGTAGTTTATATAATGAAGCAAAAGAAAAATAAAATCAAGACCCGAATTTTCGGGTCTTTTTTATTGTGTGTTGATAAAAACTTGCTTTCTGAAATAGTTCAACCATTCCCATTCCGCCTACGCAAAATGCCACAGCGCGACTTTGCTACTAAGCGGTCATTCCCGCACAATGCGGGGAATTATTATTTTCCAAGACACAATCGCGAAAATGTCATATCTGCGATTTCGTTGGTTGTGATTACACCCAATATTTTGCCGATATTATCACCTGCACGGCGGATATGTTCGGCAAATATATCGTAATTGCCATTGTATTTACTGATTGCAGTTTTTAATTCTGTTATTGTATCGTTCAATAATTCATGAGTGCGTTCATTAATTGCGATTTTAGATTCATTTTTGCCCATCAATTTTTGCATTTTTTGTTTTATTGCTTTTAATAATTTTTCAAAGCCTTCATCTTTTTTAATAGAAGTATAAATCACTTTTTTATTATTCTTGTTTCTTAATAAATCAGATTTGTTTATAACTGTGATTTCGTTTTCCTTGATTGTTTTTGGCAATTTATTATAAACGTGAATTATTAAATCTGCGTTTTCAATTTCTGCATATGTTTTTTCTATACCAATTTTTTCAATTGTATCTTTGGATTCCCTGATTCCTGCCGTATCGGAAAGATTTACCAAAAAACCATCTATATCAATTTGTGTGGATACAACATCGCGTGTAGTGCCAGCAATACTTGACACTATGGCACGATTTGAACCAACTAATTTATTAAAAATAGATGATTTCCCAACATTGGTTTCACCAACAAGTACTATGTTAAATCCATTTTGAATTGCACGTGTCGCACGAAAACCGGCAACAGATTTTTCAATGTCTTGTAATAATTTTTTCGTTTTTGTTAATATTTTTTTATCAATGTCTTTTGGCAATTCATCTTCATCGTAATCAAGAATAGCCGCGCTGTACGCAGAAATTTCAATCATTTCTTCACGCCATTCTTTGTAAACAGCAGAATCGTGACCCGTTAATGATTTTAGCGCGCTTTGTCTTTGTTTGTCTGTTTGTGCGTTAAGCAATGCGATTAATCCATCTACATCAGTCAAATCCATTTTGTTATTATAAAAAGCGCGTCGCGAAAACTCTCCACGATTTGCGATGCGTGCGCCATTTTTACGTAAAAAATCAAAAATTTTATTTATAACCGCAGGACTGCCGTGACTGTGAATTTCAATGATATCTTCACCAGTAAAAGAGCGGGGCGCGTTAAAATAAATTGCTATACATTGGTCAATTAAATCACCGTTATCATCAGTTAAATTTGTGAAATACGCATGACGATGTTCAATTTTCTTTTTGTTTATTATGCGTTTGAAAAGTTTTGATAAATTATTCCCGCTTATGCGGATAACCGCAACACCTGATTTTCCAGGTGCAGATGACAGGGCAAAGATAGTATCGTTATTCATATTTATTTACCGCTTATTTCTTTTAATGCCAAAGGAACCAATTTAGATACGTCTGCACTTGGGTTTTGTGATACCAGTTTTTGTGCCATATCAACAACGTCTTGTCTTCGATAGCCCAATGATTCAAGTGCTGCTAATAAATCAGGTAATGCACCATTGGCAGCAGTATCACCAAAATCAAAACTGCCACCGCCCATTTTGTTTTTTAATTCTACTATGATTTTTTCAGCAACTTTTTTGCCAACACCTGGTGCAGTCGCGATTGTTTTAGCATCCCCAGTTGCAATCGCAGACATTAATGTTTCTGTCTTAATGGTGCCCATAATTGCCATTGCTACCTTTGGTCCAACGCCAGAAACTGTGGTTAATTGATTAAATAAATTTTGTGCGGCAATGGTAGAAAAACCGAATAATCTTATCGAATCTTCGCGGACAATCGTTTCTATCCAAAGTGAAACTGTTGACTTCAAAGTCAAGATTTCTGGCGTATAGACCTTGTATCCGACCGGTCCGGCCATCAAAATTACATAATCTGACCCGATATAATCAATTACACCTTGCAATTTTCCAATCATTTGTTATCCTTTTGGGGTAATTGTAATCTAATTTAATCAAAAGGTCAAATATGAGTGGACACAGCAAATGGCACAACATCCAACACAAAAAAGGATTGGTTGATGCAGCACGTAGCGGTTTGTTTACAAAACTGGCACGTGAAATAACAATGGCGGCAAAATTGGGTGATAAAAATCCTGATAATAACCCAAGATTGCGATTGGCAATTTTGCAGGCTCGTAAAAATTCTATGCCAAATGATAATATCAAACGTGCTATTGAAAAGGCAGCGGGTAACAATACAGATAACTTTGTGGCGGTAAGATACGAAGGTTATGGTCCAAATGCTGTGCCTGTAATTGTAGAAGCTTTGACTGATAATCCACGCAGAACAGTACCCGAAGTTCGTAATATATTTGCTAAAAATGGCGGAAATATGGGCGAAGAAGGTTCGGTTGTATTTATGTTTTCTCATGTTGGACAAATTATGTATCCGGCGTCCATAGGCAAAACTGAAGATGAAATGATGGAATTGGTTATGGAAGTTGATGCAGATAATCTGGAAACATCCGAAGAAGGCTTTATCATCACAACTAAACCAGATAATTTCATGAATGTTCAAAAAGCTTTGGCAGATAAACTGGGTGAACCTGAAAATGCTGAATTGACATGGGTTCCAAATATGCCAATAGATTTGGACGATGAAGCGTATGCAAAAATTGAAAAATTAGTTGATGCGCTGGATGCGAATGATGATGTGCAAAAGGTGTTTACAGCGGCTGCATAATCTGTTGAATCATTTTAATTTTGTAAAAACACCGCTCAATTTGGCGGTGTTTGTTTTTTTGTAAAAAATACTTGACAGTATAATTATTTTGTCTATAATGTCTGTGAATTAAAACCAAAAGGGTAAAAATGTCAAAACTAGAACCAAATTTTAGAGAAATACAACTAGAATATCTAGACGCAAAGAGGCGAAGAAGAGTAAGAAATCAAAAAAGACTTGATCCTTTCGATGCGGAAATTGTGTTTCTTTTTTTAAATCTTATTTTTATTTTTTTTCCGTTGTATCTTGGATACCGGTATATTGAGAAGTACTATGATGGTGGGACTGCTGCTTTGTATGGCATTATACTTACGGTGTTATATTTTGTAGCACCGGCAGCACTAGTAGGTGTTTATAATGCGATACAATATTTTGATGAGAAATTGGTATTTACGAGTCGCGAAGAAGATGAGATAATTCGTATTCTATTAAAAATTTTTAATGAAGAAAACATCTCAGAAAAAGAACAAAATATTCTTTATAAAAACTTGGATACCGCTTTGGTGCGTGGTATTTTAGATAATGTTTATGATAAGGAAACCGGTAAAAATTTTTATTCGTTAGCCAAATCCGGGAAAATACATGACCATAAGTTGATATCTTTCATATATGCTATGAACTTATATCCTATGAACGGCAGATGCAATTGGAGTAATTGTATCTTTTGTAACAAGCGTTGTAGAAGATAAAAAAACCGCCGATTTGGCGGTTTTTTTATCTTTGAATTATTATTGATTTGCAGGTTTTGGTGTTTCTTTTGCTGCGTTTTGTCTTTGTTCATAAAGTGCCGCAAAATCAACCGGCTGCATAACGAATGCAGGGAAACCAGATTCTGCTGTTAATCTTGTCACCAATGCACGAACCGATGGGAACAACAATGTTGGAACATCAATCAATAATGTCTTTTTCTTTGTTTCTTCGTCTTTTTCTTCGTATTGGACCATGCCAGTATATGTAGATTCAATCATAAAGATAGTTTTGCTGTCTTTATCCAATTTAGAATGAACCTTTGTAATTAAATCGACCATAAACAAATTATTGTCTGCGCCTTTGATGTTAATATCAATGTTGATTTCGATTTTAGCCTGACCATTGTCTTGTTTAAAGAACAATTCTGGGACGTTTGGGCTTTCAAAAGAGATGTCTTTTAAGAATTGAGATATAATATTAAACTTTGGCATGTATTTGCTCCTTTTTTTATCCATCGTTTTATGATAATATAGCATTAAGAATTTGGTTTTACAAGTGGGGGGATGATAAAATGTTAAAAATATTTAATATTATTAGATTTGTGGGGTTTTTAGCGCTGGTTGTGGCTATGGCAGGGTGCGATTTGTCCGCGCCTACGCATGTTGGGGATGATTCAAAAGTGCCGTCTAATTTGCGGGCTGTGTCATATTCTGCTTTGCCTGGGTGGCGTGATGATGATGTTAGATATGCGTTGCAAGCGTTCCGTAATACGTGCAAGGCCAAGATTCAATATAAGGGTTCTGTGATACCTGACCCTGAATTGTTGCGAGAAAAGTGCAATATGTTGCCCAGCGCTTCGGCTGATGTGAAAACTGTGCGGGCATGGTTTGAATCTCATTTTCAACCGTATCAAGTGTTCAATGAAAATGGCGGAAAAACAGGAACTTATACTGGATATTATTCGCCTGTGATATCGGGCTGTAGAAAACAAAGTGCTAAATGTAATGAACCGATTATGGGGGTGCCAATCAATGGTGCTAATTACAAAGGTGTTTCTAAAAAAGATATTGTGAATAAGAAAATAGGGCGTGTATTGTATTGGGCAAATATTGTCGATGTACAAAATTTACAAATCCAAGGGAGCGGTATGTTAAAATTGGAAGATGGAAAATTGGTTAAATTGAATTTTGCTGCTGTGAACGATATGCCGTTTAAATCTATTGGTGGACAATTACAAGAACGTGGAATTAAGCCTGCTGGGGGATATAGCGCTGATGCAGTTTGGACTCATTTAAAGCAAAATCCAAAGTTGGCAAAAGAAGTTATTTATAACAATCCACGTTATGTCTATTTTTATGAAGCAGATCAAAAAAGCGTAATCGGAAAGTTGGGAACTCCGTTGTCTAAGATTCGCAGTATCGCAATGGATGATTCTTTGTATACGTTGGGATTGCCTGTATACATCAATACTAATTTATCTGATGGACGTTCATTTAATCGTTTGATGATTGCACAGGATACTGGTGGTGCTATACGCGGATGGATACGTGCAGATATATTCTTTGGAAGCGGTGATGAAGCATATCAAGTTGCACATGGTCAACATTCACAAGGGCAAATGTTTATTTTGATGCCAAAGGAATATACTTATGTCAAACCAAGATAAAAAAATAAATTTAGATGTGCGTAAATCTAGACCACAAACTTTGGCTGCTGCATTTGGTGGGCTGATGGAAATTTTTGGTGTGCGTGCAGGGGATGCTGATTTGGCGAATAATTGGAAGAATATTGTAAGTGCTGATATTTCAAATATTGCAAATGTTGTCGCTGTGAAAAAAACACGTGATAAAAAATTAAATATTGTTTTAAGACCTGTGTCGCCTGCGTTTGCGCTGGAATTATCTTATAAAATTGAAGATATTAAAAATCAAATAAACAAATATTATGGATATGATGCAGTTTCAAAAATAACTATTAGGAAGTAAGTATGAAACGTATATTGGGAATTGATCCAGGACTTTTACATACTGGTTGGGCAATTATAGATGTTGCAGGTTCGTCACGCAAATATATTGCAAGCGGTGTTATATTGCCACCTGTAAAAATAGATTTTGCACAAAGATTGGCGTTTATTTTTAATGGTATTAATGAAATATGTGAAAAGTTTAATCCGACTGAATGTGCCATAGAAGTTATTTTTGTTAATAAAAACAGCAAAACAACATTGTTATTGGGGCATGCGCGTGCGGCTGCGATAACTGCGGTGGCGGTGAAAGATGTGCCTGTGTTTGAATATGAACCGAACAAGGTAAAGAAAGCTTTGACTGGTATGGGACATGCTGATAAAGAACAAATTTATAAAATGTTGTCTATATTGTTGCCTGCTGCACGTCCGAAAACAGCAGATGAAAGTGATGCAATTGCGATTGCTTTGACCCATGCAAACACATCAAGGTTTGAATAAAAAAATGTGTTTAAAAAATATTGATATATGTGCTAGGTTTATAGTAAAGGGATGAAATGGCAAGAGAAAAATATCTTTCAATGCGACAAAATGTTAATGGGTTTTCGTTTGCAAACCTGGGGTTGTTTACTGGATTTGCTAGCAGCGTAGTTAGTGCTGTATATTCATTGGTTTTGTTCGAAATTTTTAGATTGTTTTTTAATGAAGGTTTGGCTTCGAGTGCTGTTGGTATTTATGCTGCGATTATCGCTGTGTTTTCTATGTTTGTTGGATTTTTTTCAACACAAATATTGCGCTGGTTTACAAAGGCAAAATTACTTTATATAGTTTTAAGTTTATTAGGTGCCTGTTATTGTATGATGAGTTTTTCTGTAAAACCAGGGACGTTTATAACACTTGATTTTGTCGCGCAATTTGCGTATACGATGTTGACTGTTTTGTTGCCACTTTTCATATCTGATTTTTCCAAAGGTATAGGAATGGAAAAATTAAATGCAAGATATTTATTATGGGTAAATATCGGTGCTTTTGTAGCGCCTGTGTTTGCTATGACGGTCGTATCATTTTTTGGTGGTAATTACAGAATGCCATTGTTGGCCGCTGGTATGGTGTATTTTTCTGGTTTGTTGTTTTTTAAACATTTTGGAATAATGCAACAAGATAAAATTGTAAAGCGTGTGAATATGCGAAAAACTTTTCGCGCTTTGCGTATAACTGCTATGCAGTTTTTCAAAAGAGAAGGCATGTTGCGTGCGTATACTGTAAATTTCGGATATTATGCTTTGCGTGCGATGCGACTTCTTTATGTGCCAATTGTTGTTATTGAAAATGGTTTTAGTAGTGAAACATTGGGTATCGTTTTATCATTGGGGATATTGCCGTATATCATAATAGAATCTTTCATAGGACGATTGATAAAAAGATTTGGTGTGAAAGTTTGGCTGACTGTTGGCTTTATGTCTTTTGCTGTGTTTTCTGCTTTTGCTACATTTATTTCTGGCTATGCATTATTGGCTATATTTGTCTTGTGGCAAATATCAGGTGCGTGTATGGAAGCTTGTCATGATTTATTGTTTTTCAACAGTATGCCCAAAGAACAACAATCAAGATTTTACGGGGTGTTCAGAACAAGTGTTAATTTCCCAAGTGTGATTGCTCCTATTTTTGGTGGTATATGTATTGCGATATTTAATTCCACAGCGGCAGTATGGTTGATAACCGCGATTATGGGCGTTTTGTCAACAATTGTTTTGTGGTCAAAACATTAAAATATATACCTTGCTTTTGGGCTTTTTTCCTTGTATGATTTTCATACAAAAGAAAAGGGGTTATTAAATGGCTAAAAAAGAAGTTGCAAAAGAAACAACAGCAGTAAAAAATCCAGCTTTGGAATCTGCGCTGGCACAAATTCAAAAACAATTTGGTAAAGAAGCTATCATGAAAATGGGTGATGGCAGTCAACAAAACATAGAAGCAATTTCATCAGGTTCTTTGGGACTTGATATAGCACTTGGAATCGGTGGTTATCCAAAGGGCAGAATTGTTGAAATTTATGGTCCTGAAAGTTCTGGAAAAACAACATTGGCTTTGCATGCAGTTGCTGAATCACAAAAGAAAGGTGGTACTTGTGCATATATTGATGCTGAAAATGCGTTGGACCCATCATATGCGAAAAAGTTAGGTGTTGATGTTGCCAATTTGATTATTTCTCAACCAGATTCTGGGGAACAGGCTTTGGAAATTGCAGACACTTTGATTAAATCTGGTGCGGTAGATGTTGTTGTAATTGATTCAGTTGCTGCTTTGGTACCAAAGGCTGAATTAGAAGGTAATATCGGTGATAATTTTGTCGGAACAACAGCTCGTCTTATGTCACAATCTTTGAAAAAGTTGGCTGGCAGCGTTTCACGCAGTAATACACTTTTAATCTTTATTAATCAAATTCGTATGAAGATTGGGGTGATGTTTGGAAATCCTGAAACAACTTCTGGTGGTAATGCTTTAAAGTTTTATGCGTCTGTGCGCCTTGATATTCGTAGAACTGGTGCAATCAAAGACAAAGAAAATATTATTGGTAATGAAACGCGTGTCAAAGTTGTGAAAAATAAAGTTGCGCCACCTTTCCGTACTGTTGATTTTAAAATTATGTATGGTGAAGGTATTTCTCGTATAAGTGAAATTTTGGATATGGGTGTAAAATATAACTTTATTGAAAAAGCTGGTTCGTTCTATTCTTATAATAATGAACGTATTGGACAAGGTGAAGCTAATGCGCGTCAATGGTTAAAAGATCATGAAGATGCACAAAAAGAATTGCTTGATAAAATCATGTCAAAGGCTAATGGTATCGCCGAAGAAATGACAACTGGCCCAATAGACGAAAGTGAAGAGGTTAGTGATGGGGAGTGATTAATTTTACTTTCAAGGGCGGCATGTAAAGTGCCGCCTGAATTTAATATGATAACAAAGGTGATTGTATGAATATCGCACGCAAGTACGCATTGTTCAAAATAATTTTGTTTGGACATATATTGAATCCGTTTTGGAAAACAAGAATAGAAAGACGTAAACGCAGAACTGATTTAACAGCCAAAGTAGTCACGAAATATTTTCAAAGATATTTAAAGGCAGCAGAAAATATACCTGAAACTGTCCCAATCAAAGATGATAAAAATGATAAAATATGGACACTTTGGTTGCAAGGTGAGGATAAGGCGCCTGCGTTGGTCAAAGCTTGCTATCGTAGTGTGCGCAAACATTGTAAACAAAAGTTAATAGTTTTAGATGCGGACACTGTTTTTGATTATATTTCTTTACCAAAAGAAATAGTAGAAAAATATAAAGCTGGAAAAATAGGGCATGCACATTTTGCCGATATTTGTCGTGTGGAATTGTTATATAGACATGGTGGTTATTGGCTGGATTCAACTGGGTTTGTGACTGCGCCAATTCCTGATTGGATAGAAGAACAAGATTTCTTTGTGTATTTAACTGGTGATAATTATAACATCGGTGGCAGCCCTTATAGTTTTATGCAAAATTGTTTTATACGTGCTCGCAAAGGTGCGTATTTATTGGCGGCGTGGCGCGCAATGATACTTAGTTATTGGATGCACGAAAATCATATATTCGATTATTTTATGCATCAATTGTTGTTTAAAACTTTGGTGATGGGTAATAAAACAGCAAAAAAATATTTTGATAAAATGCCACATGTCGCCCAAGATCCAACGCATGCACTTTGGTGGGGATATCAAGATAAACCATTTGATAAAAAAGTTTTTGATGAAGTGACCAGCGGTGCTTTCTTTCAAAAAACAACGTATCGTGGTTCTGATAATCCAATTCCTGGTTCTTTCGCAGATGAAATGATAAATAAAATGTAAAGGGGGCAAATATGCAACCAAAAATATCTATTATAATCCCAATGTATAATGTGGAAAAGTATTTGCGCAGATGTTTGGATAGTGTCAAAAATCAAACTTTTACAGAATGGCAGGCAATTTTGGTTGATGACGGAAGTCCTGATAAATCGGGTGCTATTGCCGAAGAATATGCAAAAAAAGATTCGCGCTTTGTCGTTGTCCACAAAGAAAATGGGGGACTTTCCGATGCGCGTAATGCCGGGTTTCCAAAGGCTGATGGTGAATATATAATGTATTTGGATAGTGATGATTTTATTCATCCGCAAACTATGGAAATCGCTTATAAGACAGCGATAAAGAACAAGTCTGATATAGTTTCTTTTTCTTATGATAGGTTTTATCGTCCGCAATTAATGGTGCGACATGTTTTACATTTGGATACAGACAATGTGGTGCCATTTGGAATAAAGAAAAAATATAATATTGATAAATTAAAAACTAAAACAGTTGATGATGTTTTTGAATTGGCAACCGAGCGGACACACAATAAAACTAACCCAAATCGCAAATGGTTAATTAAACATTGCCAGGTTTGGAAAAATATGTATAAAAAATCTTTGATTAAAGATATACCTTTTATCAAAGGGATTTTATTTGAAGATTTTCCTTGGTGGAGCGAGGTTATGTTAAAACGTCCGCGTGTGACTGTTGTCCCATTACCTCTTTATTATTACATACCTAATTTTGGTGGAATAGTTTTGTCTGCTAAACAATTAAAAATTATGAAGTGTTTATGTATTGGGTTAAAGGCCGCATATAAATTATATTCAGAAAAAGCGGACAATGACCAAATGAAAAAATGGCAAGAACAATTTATGTGGTTTTTTGTAAACTGGGCTTTTCGTAAATTAAAGTATTTGAAAACTGATGAAGAAATAAAGTGTGCACGTGATGAATTTATTGAAATGAATAAAATGGGCATGTTTAATAATGTACCAGATGAATGGTATGATTTACGTGAAAAAATATATGCTTTTATTGGGGCAAAATAGATGAAAAAAATTCGGGTTGCTTTTTGTTTGCGCGATATGCAAATGGGTGGTGTAGAATCTGTTTTGATTCGCACATTGGATAAGTTATCAAAATATAAAAATATAGAAATATCTTTGATTACTTATGTTGATATTAAAACCCCTTTGTATAAAGAATATTTTAAAAAGCATCCGCAAATTAAATGCTGTTCTTTGTATCCTTGTAAATGGCTGGGAACACAATTACCGCATTTTTTTCTTTGGCGTATTCTGGTTCATTTTATGCGTGATATTTATAGAAATGTTAAAAGATTGTTTGTAATGCGAAAGTTTAAAGACATAGATGTTTTTATTGATTATCACGATTTTGGTTTTCATAGTGAATTAAAGCATGTTGGATGTGTGAAGAAAATAGCTTGGTCTCATTCGTCTGTGAATGTTTTTATTAAGCGTGATTTTGCAAGATATTTAAAAGTTTATGATAAATTAGTTGTTTTGACAGATGAATGTGGAAACGAATTAAAACAATTATATCCAAAATTTTCTGATAAAATAGTTAGGATTTATAATCCAATAGATACAGAAAAAATTAAAGAAAAAGCAAAAGAAAAAAATGCGATTGGCATGAAATATTTTTGTTCTGTATCGCGTTTAACACCTGACAAAGATATAGAAACTTTATTAAATGGATTTGATTTGTTTTGGCAACAAAATAAAAAATCAGATGTAAAATTGGTTCTTGTGGGGGATGGAAACAGGGCAAAAGAGTATAAAAAATATGCGAAAAATTTATCATCAGCAAATCAAATAGTCTTTGTTGGGATGCAAAAAAATCCTTTTAGTTTTATGAAAAACGCATTGGCAAATGTGTTATCAAGTTATGGCGAAGGGTTGCCAACGACTTTGATAGAATCAGCTTCTGTTGGGGTGTTGAACATAGCTTCTTCTTGCAAATGTGGACCGCGTGAAATTTTATTAGATGGTAGTGCAGGGTTGCTGTTTGAACCAGGAAATGCAAAACAATTAGCAAAATGTATGAATGATGTATATAATAAAAAAGTTGATACGAAAAAAATGATTTCAAATGCGACTAAATCATTAAAACGTTTTGACGGTGATAAAATTATCAATGAAATTATATCCCTGATTTCTTAAAACGTGCTGGTATTTTTATAACCGTTTTTAATCCCAACATTGCAGGTTTACGCAGGGCATAAATTGGACGAAAATATGTTTGTAAAATACGTGCGGTGCGCAACCATTTTTCACCACGTGGTTTAGATTTTGTGACGGTATTTATTGTTCCGTTGCCACGTCTTTTTAAATGATTAAGCCAGTCTATACCACGCTTTTTCGCTTTTGTTTCCAACATGTCCATATCAATTGCGCCGAAATGAAGCAAATATAAATTTTTATCAATGTGAAAATTATGATGTTTGATACTGTGAAATCCGCTGCCCCATTGAACCGGTTTGTTTATTACAACTGGTTTAGTATAGCGGGTTGAAAGCAGGGCATATTCGCGTTGTTCCAAAAATGATGCTTCTTTATCCAAAATGGCTTCGTTATACAGATGTTGCCCAACATCAAGCCCCAACCCTGATAAAGTTGTAGTGATTTTTTTATTTGATAAATATTGAGCTAGATTTTGTTTTGTTTTTGGGTCAACTATTAAAAATTCATCGCTGTCACAACCGATAACAATGTCGTATTTTTGTAATAATTTTTGTGCAAGTTCAGACAATTTCCCAATTCTATATTTATCACCAGCGCTGCGTGACATAGGGGTATGCGGTAATTTTTTTATATGTGCTTGACCCGCGTTTTCAGGGATATTTTGGTCTGTGCCGTCTAATAAAATATATAAGTTTTCTGTCCCAAATTGTTTTCCATAATAAGCAATCCAGCGTGATAAGAAAAATTCATCGTCACGTGCCATTGTTATTGCTGCAATTTTTTTAATTTTTTTCATATTCCACCATTTTCTACTTTTTTTACCGCATAGCTTATATTGCGATATAATATTTTAAACGGATTGTATGTTAATAACCAATTTATATATTTTTCACCATAAGTTCTGGTTGCTGTCTTTATAATCGCATTTGTTGCGTTTTTGTCAGCATGATTTAATATGTATTTAATCTGGGAACCTGCCGCGCCATTGTGACGGATAAAGGAAGCTTTTTTTACAAAAGGACACCCTTTTTTAAATAATCTTTTCGGGTTGTTATATGTAAAACGACCGTAATGTTCATAAAGCCCATTCCATGAACAACCATTATTTTTTATTATATTGGTTAATCCGTGTTCATATTTGACAGTTATTATATATTTGTATTCTTCGTGTGTGACAGAAGACATAAATTCATTAAACCAATCAGACATAAATATTTTTTTATTTAATTTTACAAACCAAGATTCCATATATGAATGAGTTTTGTGCCTTGCAACAATCAGTCCACATGCGTCTGATTTTATGTTTTCCATTTTAAGTACTGTAGATTCCATATCAAAAAGTGGACCAAAAACAGAATCATTCACCAAATACACAACATCATAGTTTTTTAATATCTTTTTATCCCGAGCATATTGAAACGCACGTTTATAAGAACCAAAATCATATTCGCCGTGTTTTTGTGCGATTGTATGAATAGTATATGTATCTAATTTTTTTAGTTCAGATTTTTCACAATCGCAATCCATACAAAGAACAATATCACCCAATTTAGAAAGTTTAGATACATAATAAATTAGTGCATCATCAATAATGCCTTCTTTGTCATAGCCTGCAAAAAGAAAAAGTCGTTTAATATTGGACATTGTATCTACTTATGGTTATAATATACACGTTTTAATATCATTTTTCAATAGGTGAAAATATGTTGCCAAAAATAACGATAATTATACCGATTTATAATGTAGAAAAGTATCTTTGTAGGTGTTTGGATAGTGTTAAAAATCAAACTTTTACACAATATCAGGCGATTTTGATTGATGACGGAAGCCTTGATAAATCGGGAAAAATTGCGGAAAATTATGCCAGCATAGATAAAAGATTTGTCGTTGTTCATAAGAAAAATGGTGGGGTGTCTGCCGCGCGTAATGATGGGTTAGATATGGCAACCGGTAAATATATAATGTTTTTGGATAGTGATGATTGTATACATCCGCAAACAATGGAAATATTATATACTTTGGCAGAACAGGAAAATGTTGGTGTTGTTTCTTTTGAATATGATCGTGAATCTCATAGTGCAAAAGATGTCAAAAGGGCTTCGTCCGATAAAATGCCAGAATTTTTCAAAAATAAACTTGATGTAAGTAAAATTAAATATAAACGTGTAAAAAATTTAATAACAAAATCAACCAATGATGATTTTGGACCAAAGTCTTGGTATGTTCAAACTGGTATGACTACATTGCGTATGTATCGGCACGATTTGTTGGCTGATTTGCGATTTGATACAAAAATGCGTGTTTTGGAAGATACTTGTTTTTGGTCTATGATTTTATTAAAACGACCAAGTGGTGTGATAACACGTTTGCCTTTGTATTTTTATACAGTTAATCCGAATTCTTTATTACATGCTGGGGCTGGTAAATCAACAAATGATATTTTGTATGGTTTTTGGCGCGTTGCCAAAGAATATCAGAACAATGCAAATTTAAAAGATATGCGAATTTGGTATAAACGTTTCTTTTGGTCTGTGTTGCCACGTATATTACATGGTGCTATACGTGAACAAAATATTGAAAACAAAAGACAGATTGCTAATGTATTTAATGAAATGAAAAATGATGGAATATTTAATGTTGTTCCTGATTTTCATGCCAGACGCTATCGTCGTAGAATATTAAAATTTATTTCACAAAATTTATAAAAAAGAATTCAAAAGTTTTGTTTCAAAAGGCTGGATTATTTCTTTTTGTGTTTAAGTTTTTTTATAAATCTGTCCATAACAGTATCGTAAATTTCATTTCTGTCATATGCTTTGAACTTTTCGGCATTGCGATAACTTTGGGTTGTTTCAGTTGTTGCTGAACCGCGGTTCAATCGGGCGATGTATTCGTCATACGATTTTGTGTAATAATGGTTGCATCTTAGTTTATTATAAGCTGGTGGATTTTTAGTCTGATTTATATATCCTAATTTTTTACCATTGTTATCAATTGTCCAACCTGCTATAAAATTAGCGTGTAAGTTTGTATAGCCAACCAATAATCTTGGGTTTATGATAGATTTTACACCCCATGTTTTTGCCGCATGATGTTTATAGTTTTCTATGACCAGACCATCTGGTTTATGAACGTGTCCAGAAGAGCCGTATATAACCCATGAAACAACCAATTGAGCAAACCCATCGGGCAGGGTATGTAAAAAATCAGTAACTGTATCATTAACAACAGGAACCAGAAATTCATCCAAATCTATAAGCGCCAACCAACGAGTGTCATGTGAATGTTTTTTTATTATATCTTGATACGCAGGCATTTGCATTGCACGACCTGGCCAATAATTATATTCAACGATACCTTTTTTGATATAAGGTTTTAATATTTTGACAGTATCATCAGTAGATTCATTGTCATATAAGTAAAATTTAGTCACGCCAACCAAAATATGAAAATCAAGCCATTCTTTTAAATAAGGACCTTCATTTTTCATAATTGCCCCGATTGCCAATTCATTTGGAAAATTTGTTTTTTTGTCTTTTTTCAATACGTTAAAATAATTTTTTATACCAAATTGTAAAATTCCGCGGAAAGCACGCCTGTGGCTTTTGATTGGTATCCAAAAAGTTAAAAGTTTAGAAAAAAATTTTCTTTGTTTTGATATTTTTGGTAGGGCCATGGACTGTTCCTTTTGGAATAATTATAACATGCCTAATACGGTGATACAACAATAAATATATTTACACCATGGATATTTGTGGGGTATAGTTGTGGTAAAGGATTTTATTCATGATGAAAATTTATGCTGATAAAAAATATCAAAAATATTGTATGCAGAAATTAAAAAAACTGTATAAAAAAGAACGACCAGAAATACAATCTGTATCAAAAGGAATAATAGCAAATGAATACAAGAAAGGTTTCGGCGTTTTTGATGCAAATGGAAATTTTTTGAAATCTTCTGCCCAAAATCATAAGGGTGGTAAATGTCAATTAATCCCAAAATTTGATATTAATGATGTGCCGTATGTGGATGAAAATGCTATATATCTGTGCCATACAGGTCATAATCATTTTGGACATTTTTTATTAGAACATATTAACAGGGCGTGGTGTTTATTGGATAAAAGATTAAAAGATGCCAAAATTGTAATAGTTAATGAAAAAAATATTGATAAATTACCAAATTATGTTTTTGAGTTGTTGGGATTGTTGGGTGTAAAGAAAGAAAATATAATTTTGTTAAACAAGACAACAAGATTCAAAAATGTTTATATCCCATCTCCTGCGTTTAATATGATTGCTTTTTATACAGACGTGTTTGCCGAAATGTATAATCGGATGGCAGAATCTGTAAAAGATACAAAAGATGTTTATGATAAAATATATGTATCAAGATGTGCTTTGCCATTGGATAGACATACTTTTGGAGAAGAGCAGGTGCAAAAAATATTTGAAAAAAATGGCTATAAAATAGTTTATCCAGAAACTATGTCTTTGGAACAACAAATATCATTAATAAAAAATTGTAAATATCTGGCTGGTTGCGCTGGAACAGCACTACATTTGGCGTTGTTTATGAAAAAGGGCGGAACGGTTATTCAAATTAAACGCAATAATTTATTAGAAGATAATGCGCCTGTGCAAGAATTGGTAAATAGGGCCAAAGGTTTGAACAGTATATTTATTTCTGCGTCTTTAGAAAAAGTTAAAACAACTCATTCTACCGAAATGCCGCAAATAATAGGTGTGACAGAATATATGAAAGAGTTTTTTGATAAAAACGGCTTTGTTTACGATGAACAAGATTTGATAGTGGATGATGCAGAAACAAAGTCTTACCAAGAAATATTATCAAAATGTTTAAAGCAAAAAACACTTGGTAAATGGCTCAAAAGACGATTTATCCATTTTTCATCTTGCTTGATTCCTGGGCGATTGGCACGTAAAAACTATCGCAGATATTTAACCAGAGTGTGGGTTAACAAACAATAATTGTTTGCTTTAATCTGTTTCAGCATAACGATATGCTTTTTTACGTTTGCCACTATCTAGTTCTTTTTTGCGAAGTCTGATTGTTGCTGGGGTCACTTCTACCAATTCGTCATCTTGGATATAAGACAATGCTTCTTCCAAAGACATTTTTCTTGGTGGCGCCAAAAATAATTTTTCATCGGCAGTCACAGAACGGACATTAGTTAATTGTTTACCACGAACTGGATTAACTTCTATATCATTTTCTTTGCTGTGTTCGCCAACAATCATACCAGAATAAACCTCTGTTTGTGGTCCAACGAATAAAACACCACGTGGTTCCAAATTATGCAGAGCATAAGTTGTTGTAGAACCAGCTTCCATAGAAACCAAAACGCCAGGGCGATATTGTGTGATTGGTCCGCGATAGTAATCATATTTATCAAATACGCGATTCATAATTCCTGTACCACGAGTGTCAGTTCTGAATTCAGATAAATATCCGATTAAACCACGTGATGGCGCAGAAAATATAATGCGTGTTTTGCCAATACCTGACGGTTTCATTTCGGTTATAGTTGCTTTGCGTTTAGTCATTTTTTCAATAACAACACCGCTGAATTCATCGTCTACATCAATCACAACTTCTTCAATAGGTTCCAGTTTTTCACCATTTTCGTCTGTTTTCATAACAACGCGTGGACGAGATACAGATAATTCAAAACCTTCGCGGCGCATAGTTTCAATTAAAATTCCGAGTTGTAATTCGCCACGACCAGAAACTTCAAAAGCTTCGTTATTAGAACTTTGTGTCACTTTTAATGCGATATTTGTTTCTGCTTCTCTGAATAATCTTTCGCCAATCATACGAGATGTTAATTTTTTACCACTTTTACCAGCGAGTGGTGATGTGTTCACAAAGAATGTCATAGTTAATGTTGGTGGGTCAATTGGCATAGCTGGGATTGGTTCGGTCACACTTGGGTCACAAAGTGTGTCTGCCACAGTAGCTTTTGAAAAACCAGCAACAACAACAATGTCACCAGCAGAAGCACTATCCCGAGAAACTTTATTAACGCCTTGGTGTTCAATAATTTTTGTGATTTTTGCATTTTCAACAAATTCGCCAGCCATATTAATTGCTTTGACAGATTGTCCAACGCGAACAGAACCAGATTCTATTTTTCCAGTTAAAATTCTGCCGACGTATGGGTCTGCTTCTAGTGTTGTTGCCAACATTTTAAAAGGCGCATCCAATTGACATCTTTCCCCATTGCAATCAGGAGCAGGGACATGATCCACAATCAATTGGAACAAAGGTTTTAAATCTTTGTTCGTATCATTTATATCTTTTAAATCACGAATTGCCCAGCCGTCACGCCCGCAAGCATACAAATACGGAAAATCTAGTTGAGAATCTGTGGCACCCAATTTATCAAATAAATCAAAAGTTTCTGTTAAAACTTCGTCTGGACGCGCATCAGAACGGTCAATTTTGTTAATGCAAACGATAGGACGCAGGTTTAATTTTAATGCTTTGGATAATACAAATTTAGTTTGAGGCAGTGGACCTTCGGCGCTATCAACCAATAAAACCACGCCATCAACCATAGATAAAATACGTTCTACTTCGCCACCAAAGTCAGCGTGGCCCGGTGTGTCAACGATGTTAATTTTATATTCGCCCCATTGAATAGATGTAGGTTTCGCAGAAATCGTAATCCCGCGTTCGCGTTCAATATCACCGCTGTCCATAACCCTATCTTCAACATGTTCATTTTCGCGGAATGTTCCTGCTTGTTTTAACATATTATCAACCAAGGTTGTTTTTCCGTGGTCAACGTGTGCAATAATAGCAATATTACGTATTTTCATCTTTTACTTCTTTATGTTTCGCAAAGCGATATATTATACCATATTTTTTTGTTTTCGCCAAATTATATCTTAAATATTGACAGTTGCAACAATTTTGTCTATAATAAAAGAACAAAAATTTTTAAGGATAAAATTTGATGACGACGGACTTTACATCTGTGGTTAAGTGGTTTTTTGCCTCTGTGTATCGCTATACAGAGAATGTAAAGTGTTTATATTCTTCTATTGAAGATAAAAAAGATATAGAAAAAACTCAGCAAGAAATAAAAGATATAGAAGAAAAAGTTTATGATTTAATCAGAACCCGCCTTGATTTTGGGTATAATGTGCCACCTTTGTTTAAAAAACAATGTTATATCACAAATTTTAAATATACCAATTTAGAAAAGACTTTGGTGTGGTCCGGTGATGAAGAAAAAAAAGTCCTTTGTGCGTATAATCATATGATAGATGAAATTTGCGAATATTATTCTGTCGTACTTCCTAGAAAATTACGGGTGCTGGAAGCAATAAGAAACTGGATACGTATAATTGTTGCGGCAAATACAAAAGTTTCGCTTTTAAAAATACAAAATTTAGCCCGACAAAAGCGGATTAAATAATGGCTTGACTTTCTGATTAAGCCGTCTATATTTATGGGGCTATGAATTCAAGGAGAATTTAATATGGATACAAATAATAATGATATTAAAGAACAAATTAAATCTGGTCTTATGGCTTTTTATCATATCGCGAAAAACGATGTAAGAAAGCGTTGGAATGATATGGATAAAACACAAAAATTGGCATCTGCTCGTTCTTTGACAGAAATGTGGGATGTTGCTAAGAATCCTGAACAATATTTATCAGAAGAAAAAACAAGAGAAGCATGGCTTGCCCGTGCTGCGCAATGTGTTAAAGATCATGATATTAAACCAGAATATGTCGCCGATGCGATTTATTTGGTTGATACGCCTGCACAAATGGTATCCAAAGCTGCTAAAAATGCGTTGGTTCAACCTTTGAGAAATCAGTATGGGGTTTTCTTGCATGCTATTCAAAAGTATGAATATGATAATACATTTTTGAAAAAATATTATGCAGAAGATATCAAAAATTTGTCTCGAGAAATTAAAGATATGTCCAAAGCAAAAAATACAATTGCTACTGTTATTACAAAAGTAAAAGATATTGTTAGATAAAAAAAACGCCCGTCACACTTCGTTAAAACTTTGTGTGACAAGTTCGGGCGTTTTTTGTATTTTTTTTAATGTTTACCACCGATTTTAGTACGACCACCCATTAGTGGTTGTAATTTTTTTGGAATGTTTACAGAACCATCCGCATTTTGATGGTTTTCAATAATTGGAACTAATGCGCGTGGCAGGGCGATACCTGTATTATTTAATGTCGCAACAAATTTAACTTCGTTTGTAGAGTTTTCACGATAACGTGTATTTGTGCGACGTGCCTGGAATTGACCGATTGAAGAACAAGATCCCAATTCACGATATGTGTTTTCAGAAGGGAACCAAGCTTCGACATCGTTCATTTTTACCTTGTTGAATCCCATGTCGCCAGTAGAATTTGCAATTACGCGATATGGTAATTCTAAATCTTCCATTATTTCACATAAATTATTTAATAAAAATTCATGCATCTCGTCAGATTGTTCTGGTTTGCAGAAAATATATTGTTCAACTTTGTTAAATTGATGAAAGCGCACCAATCCACGTGTATCCCGACCAGCAGCACCAGCTTCTTTGCGGAAACATGGTGAAAATCCAGCGTATTTTATAGGTAAATCATTTTCACTTAAAATTTCATCGCTATGTAAAGAATTTAAAATAATTTCAGCCGTTCCTGCCAAACATCTGTCTGTGTCAGTCAGCATGAACACATCATCATTCATTACCGATAAATCAGAACCCATAAAATGTCCTGCATTAAATATTGTTTGTGGTTTTGTGATAGATGGACATTCAATATAAGTAAATCCTTTGGCAATCAATTTTTGTGTGACATAAGTTTGCACAGCCAATTCTAATTCAGCCAATTCGCCAACCAGACAATATGTGCGCGTTCCACAAATGCCAGCAATTTTTTCAGGCATCCACCAGCCGTTCATATCCAACAATTCCCATTGAGAACGCGGGGTAAAGTCGAATTTACGCGGTGTTCCAACGCGTTTGATTTCTATGTTTGCAGAATCATCATCACCGATTGGTGCAGATGCATCTGGAATTTGAGGAACACGGTGCAATAAATCATTTAATATTTCTTCTTTTTCAGCCAATTCTGCCATATCATTTGCGATTTCTTCACTTATCGCTTTGGATTTTGCAATCAATGTTGCCTTGTCAGAACTGGTTGGGATTTCTTTTGAAATTTTGTTTTTTTCAGCAGTCTTTGTTTGAGTAGTCGTTTTTAATTCACGTACACGAACATCCAGCGTTAAAATATCATCAACAACATCTGGAAATTTTTTTACTTTGCACGCGTTTTTCACAACGTCTTTGTTTTCACGAATAAATTTTAAATCCAACATTTTTGCGCCTTTATTCTTTCGAGTTTAAATAAGCAATAGCATCCATAGCGGCACTACATCCTGTTCCGACAGCAGTTGCGATTTGCATTTTGATATTACTGTGTACATCGCCAGCAACGAACATTCCGTGTGGTAAAGATTCTGGTGCAATTCTGCCCATATCATCGCGTTTAATTGTTTCAGACAAATAATCTGTGTTTGCTTCGTGACCAATAGCAACAAAAATTCCGTCTGTTTCGATTTCATCACCATTTGTTGTGGTTGCTATTAATCTTTCAGAATCTGGTTTTTTGGATATAGATTTTAATTCTGTATTGAACATACATTTAATATTTTCGCGTTCTTTGACTCTGTCGCGCAGGACTGCTTCTGCACGGAAGAATTCAGATTTACGATAAATAATAGTCACGTTTTTCGCAACATCTGCCAAATACAAGGCATCATTCAAAGCAGCATTTCCGCCACCAATAACCAAAACATCACGACCATTATAAAAGAATCCATCACACGTAGCACAATAAGAAACCCCATGACCGAAAAATTCACGAGCCCCATCAATTTCCAATCTTCGAGCCATTGCGCCAGTTGCCAAGATAATTGTTTTTGCATCCATACTTTTTCCATTGTCGCAAATAACAGTAAACGTGCCATCATCATTAAATTTGATATCTGTGGCAGAAGCAAATTCAAATTTTGCACCAAAAGACGAAGCCTGCTTTTTCATGAACATAATAAGTTCCATGCCAGAACCAGCCCATCCCGGATAATTTTCCAATTTTGCAATTTCGCCAGTTTGACCGCCCAAAGAAGCACCTGCTAATACAAGTGTGTTCTTTTTAGCGCGCCCACAATATATCGCTGCGGTTAATCCTGCTGGGCCTGAACCCAAAATAATACAATCAAACATATTTTTTCCCATTGTTTAGTTAGGGAAATAATAGCATAAAAAGCAATTCTTGCAAATATAAATTGTATTTTTATATGAATAAAACTTTTTGTTTTTAAATGGTTAAAATATGATATAATCTTATTATCAAATGGTGTGTCGGGGGATGAAAAACATATTTTGTTTTTTAGTGTTTTTATGTGGTATATGTGTGACATATGCCGGTCGGGCTGATGATTGGTATTCTAAGTATGATATGTTTCGTCGTAGTTGTGAATCAACTGATGACGCTGATAATACTGAAGCTATTAATTGTTGTATCCAACAAAATTTTTTCCAAACAACATGGACTGGCACACAATGTAATTGTACTGTGGGCGGACAACCCATTGCAGATTGGGGTGATACTTTTAATGTAGGATTAAGAAGGTAGTTAAAAGTGAAAAAAAAGTTTTTGTTATTTTTATTTGGTATTGTTTTATTTGATTCAGATGTTTTTGCAACTGATATGAATGTTGCTTTGCAGCAAAGCTATAATTCTTGTATTGGAATTTCTGATATGTTGGGCGAAGTAAAAAAAATCGCTGGAATAAATACAGCAGTGACTGGGGCAGGGACTGTTGCTGGGGCAGGTGCTTTGGTTGCTGGATTGAAAAAGAAAAATTTGTTAAAAAATTTACGCAATATCGAAGAAAATGCAAAAGATGAAGATGAATTAAAGGGTGGTTCTGACCTTAATATGACACTTAAGTCAGATTTTAAAGCAAACCCAAAATCAGATTTGGCTAAAGCAAAAATAGCTGGTAATTGGCGAACAGGACTGTTGGCGGTTAATACGGCAACTAATGTGGCTGGTGTTGCTATGGCATCCAAAAATTTAAATACAGAAACAAAGGTAGAAGATAAAATTAAAGAATGTATAGATTCTGTGGATGAGTTGCAAAAGGCAATTGCACAAGCAAAAATAGAAAATGTGAATTTTACCGAAGCCCAGCGTATATATGAGGTCTGTTCAGAATATAAATATTTGGATTTATCTTCATTGCAAAAACGAACTAAGGGTGCACAAATTACATCTGCAGTTGGTGCGGGGACAGGATTCGTTGGCGTTATAACAAGTGCTGTCGCAAACAAAAGTCAGGATGAAAAAGAAAGAAAATTGGATACAGTATCTAATGTGCTTGCAGGCGGTGCAACACTTTTATCTGGTGGTGCAACGGTTTTTAATGCGATTCAAATAACAGCTGTAAAAAAATTAGTTGATGTAGCGGATAGGTGTGAGAATTCTTTAAAATGAAAAAAATATTATTAATTTTTTGTGCTTTGATTCTTGTAAATATGCGTGGGGGTTTTTGTGCATATTATTATGCTGAACAGGTTGAAGCGGCTGTGGCAGAAATTGTACCTGCTGAATTTCAAGAAGCAGTATTGGCAGAGTATGATGCACAAATTGATGAAGACGGTTATATAGATGAAGATGGTATGGCCGAAGTATGTGCTGCTTTTTGGGCGCGTGTGGATGAAAAGGAAGGATTAAAAAAATGTCAAAATCTTGTGAATGCAATGGAGTCAAAATGCGTTTATAGATTGCCCAGAAAACTTAATGGCAGATATTATATAGATTACTATTTAAATCCGCAAACTTATAAAGAAGCAATAGAAGCTTGTATCGTTAACAGAACAATTTCTTGGGCTATAGAACTGACAAAGGATGGCGGTGGTAACGAAGGCGAATATCAAAATTATGATGGTGACTCTGGAAATTGTATATGCGATGCAAGAAAGCCAAAACCATATTTTAAAAATGGACATTGTGTTTATGGAAAAAATGGAACTAAATATGGCATTTCTTCGTGTACATCAAAACTGTCAAAATATTGTTTGCAGAATATGCAAAGGGATAATGCTAAAGAATGGTATTTTACAAATATTTATATGGCTTATCATTATCATAGATTGCCAATAGAAACACAGGCACTTGTTACGGAAATGGCGATATCTGGTATAGGTCATGCTTCAAATGTTTTGAAAACAGTACTTGTGGGTAGGCCGTGTGATTCTGATACTGTTGTTAGGGACTTAACAGCAGCGTCCGCAAAAGCTTATGTTGAAGAAAATGGTGCTGATGCGTTTAATCGGGCTTATGTTAATGCTGTTCCAAAAGGAGTGCATTATGAACGCAGACAGCGAGCTTATAAATATTTAAGCGATGTGCATGAAATATGTGCCAAAGAGATAGGTATAGATTTTAAAACAGGTTGTTCTTTGGCAGATGCGGAATATTATAAACCAATAAAAGCAAAGCAGTATGAATATTTATCTGAAGATTATGTAAGTTATGTGCAAAATATAGAAAAACATAATGAGATGATACAAAATCTTGATATAGGCAAACCTATAGAAGAAGTTAAACAAAATTGTGCCAGTATAAAAACAAATGTGGGTGTTATCCGCCAACAAGAAGTTGAGTTAGATGCTTTTGAAAAAAATTTAAAGACGTTTATGTCTGTGCCAACATTAGATATAAAAGATGAAAATAATGAATTGATGCGTTTTGATACAAGAGATGCTGCGGTTGTATATGTCACTAACCTTTTCAAAAAAGATATTATTGATGGTTTTTACGGGAAAGGAGAGGCTTTGTCTGAAAATGCGCTGTGTTATGGTAGATGTATGAATTTTTCAACAATAGATGTTGTATTTGATTGTAATGTTTTTGGCCAGAAAATTTCTAGAAAATATGTGGCAGAAATAGATGAATGTTTAACAGCAAATTCATATGATTTTTCAATGCCGGAATACAAAGAGATAGAATTTCCTAAACCGGCAAACAGAAAAGAGAAACAAGAGTGGTATAAAGATTTTAGACAACGTAGAGCAGAAGAACAACAGCGTATTAAACAGCAAAAAAAAGAAGCAAAAAAATAATTTTGCGAAAATGTTTCAAAATAAAAAACAGATGCCGTATAAAGTAAGTAAGATTAATTAATGTGAATAACGACGGATTATTTCTTGAAATACTTTTTTAATATCTCATAAGCATTTGTGATTTTTGTAAATTCAGCAGTCGATGTAGATTTGTCTTTGGCTGTATCTGGGTGATGCTTTTTTGCCAATGTTCTATATTTTGCACCGATTTCACGCCAAGTTGCCGTTATAGGTAAATTAAATACTTTTAGTGCTGATACAATTTGTGAAGGAACAGCTTTTTTCACAGGCATTTTATCAAACGATGAACGCCCAGTTAAAAAATCATTTATGAATTGAACATATTCTGCTTCGTTTTTATTTGATGTAGCTTTATCTTTTTCTGCGATTCCAAAGGTTTCGCGTTCCCATTCTGCATCTATTTCATCAGGTGTCATATTTGCATAATAGTTCCAATTTTTATTATATTCAGCTGCGTGTTCTTTGCAAAACCACCAATATTCTTTTAAATCACGACTTTTCGGAGCGCGACATGTGCCGGCTTTGGTGCAGCCTGGATGATCACATTTTGTTATCATTTATATATCCTTAATCTCGTTATGTGCCAATGGGTGTGCGCTTTCAACTGTGTCACGTAATTTTTCTGGTAAAACGTGAGTATATATTTGTGTGGTTGAAATATCTTCGTGTCCCAACATTGTTTGTATAACGCGCAGATTTGCACCGCCCGCTAATAAATGCGAAGCAAAAGAATGACGCAGAACGTGGGGCGATACACGATGCGGTTCTATACCAGCCAAAACAGCACATTTTTTTAATATTTTAAAAAAACCATCCCTGGTGATGTGTCCCGATTTAGAACTGGTCGGGAAAATATATTTAGAATCGTTGTCACCACGGATTTCCAGCCATTTATGTAATGCGTGCTGGGCAGCTTCGTGCATAGGAACCAATCTTTCTTTAGCGCCTTTGCCGTGTATTAAAAGTCTGTCGCCAAGATTTGCAGACATCGGTAATTCGCATAATTCTGATACGCGCAGACCAGATGCGTACAATAATTCCAGCATACATTTTAAACGGACTGATGTTTTTATGTCACCAGAAGATGATATTAATAATTCTATTTCTTCGGGTGATAAATATTTAGGTAATGGTCGTCCGCGTTTTGGTAATTCTAGATTTGCAGTTGGATTTTTTGTTATGATTTTTTCCAACATTAAAAATTTATAAAATGTGCGAAGTGCGCTGGCTTTGCGGGCAATGGATGATGGTTTGTCCGGCAAATGAGATAAATAATTTTGAACGTCTTGGTCTGAAGCGTTTAATAAATCGCCAATTTCTGATTCAGCCTGATATAAATCAGATGAATATGCGCTTAGCGTTTTTTGACTGCGACCTTTTTCAGCAGCCAGGGCTTCTAAAAATATTTCTATGTATTTCATGGATAAAGTACTGTTTCTGTAAATTCTGGTTGTGGCGAAAAAGATATTATCATTAATACCAGCAATATGATAATTATCGCCCATATTATATATTTTTTATTGTTTGTTTTTTTTCTATGTAATGGCATTTTTTAACCCTTAGATTGTATCAAAACTGGTTATGAACATACACGCGCCAGCAATAATTATTATTTGTGGTGCGATAATCGCGATTAATGGGGGCAGGGTTCCTGTGTTGCCCAATGCGTTAAACAAATTAACTGTGAAATACAAGGCAAAACATGTTAATATCCCCAAACTGAATTTTAAGCCGAATGTATAATTTCTGCGTTGTTTAGTTTGGGAAAATGCTATTCCTAACATTACCATTGCCATCATATTCAAAGGCAAGAAAAATAACGTCCAAAATTGAACCAAGTGCCCACGTGTTGTGACACCAATGTTGTTCATCTTTTGTATGAATGCAGGCAATTTCCAAAAAGAAATCTGATCTGGTTGTAAATATCTGTCCAATACTGTTTCGGGTGTTAACTGTGTGTCAATATGTTTTGGACCTGTTTTTGTAATACCATCTGATGTGGTGATATTTGCCTGTTCTATATCTATTCCTTGGTCAGATAAAACAGCGCGCTTGGTTGAAATGCGTTCGTTTAATTTGAACGAATTATCTTGGGATAATATAACTATGTCATTGAAAATAATATTTTTATTTGGTGTGACGTTTAATCCTTCGGCGCGGGCGGTTAAGAATCTGTCACTGGACGTTTCGCGTAGCCAAATTGCATTATCTATTAATTTTAAATGCTGACCCGTTAAATTTTTTGTTGTCAGATTTACCGAATAAGGATTTATAATACATGATGCAAAAGCCCCAATTACAAAAGCCCCAAATAAAAATGGTCTTGCAATTTGAAAGGGCGATAAGCCTGTGCCCGAGACAATTATTAGTTCTGAAGATTTAGTCAAATTATAAAACGCAACCAAAGTCCCCATAAATACCGCCAACGGTAAAAACATAGGTATATATTCCAATAATCTTAGCCACGAATCGTACAATGTAGATAAAGCATCTGGATTAGCAGATAATCTTTCAACAAATGTGACTGCAAAAATAACGCCACATACCGTTAACATCACCAAAAAGAAACTGGTGAAAAAACGCCTTAATAGGAATAGCGTCAAAACATTAGGTTTAAATCTATACATAATATATAGTATAATAGTTTGAAATCATAATTGCAAAATTAAAATTTATGTTATATTGTGTATTCAAAATTGAAGGTGTTATAAATGGAAAAAAGACCAATTTCGCGTCAAGGTTTTGACGATTTAGTTAAAGAATTAAAAGATTTAAAGGAAAATCAAAGACCTGAAATATTGAAGGTTGTTCAATGGGCTCGTTCTTTGGGGGACTTGTCTGAAAACGCTGATTATAGCGCTGCCAAAGAAAAACAGCGTCAGATTGATAAACGTATTCAATTTATTGAATCTGTCATAGAAAGTGCGCAGATTATCGATATAGAAAATTTATCTGGAAACAGGGTTGTTTTCGGTGCAAAGGTCGTTGCCGAAGATGAAGATGGTAATAAAATGGAATGTCGTATTTTATCAGATGTTGAATCTGATGGGCGTATGGTTATATCTTGTACTTCCCCAGTTGGACGTGCTTTGATTGGTCATTGTGTTGGGGATATTTGCACGGTTAAATTACCAAGTGGTGAAAAAGAATTAGAAATTGTAGATGTAAAATTCAAGGATTAATATGCCGATTCGCGTTTTACCAGATTTTTTAATAAATCAAATCGCTGCGGGCGAAGTAGTGGAAAAACCAGCTAGTGTTGTTAAAGAATTGGTTGAAAATGCGTTGGATGCCGGGGCTGACCAGATAATTATAGATGTTGTAGATGGTGGTCGCACTATGATAAGTGTGATTGATAATGGCAAAGGTATGGGTAAAGATGATTTAGCAAATTGTATTTTGCGTCATGCTACTTCTAAATTACCAAATGATGATTTGTTGAATATTAATTTTATGGGATTTCGTGGGGAAGCTTTGCCGTCCATAGCGTCTGTATCCGATATGGGAATCGATACCAATAATGGCAAAGAAGATAATGGTTGGTTTTTGGATGCTAAGACTGGGGAAATAAAGCCGTCTGATTGGGAAACTGGAACACGAATAAGGGTGGCTAATTTATTTGCCAAAACACCAGCGCGATTAAAGTTTTTACATACGGACAAAGCAGAAATGTTGGCTGTGGTTGATACTGTGAAAAGGTTGGCTATGGCGCGTGTAGATGTTGGGTTCGTGTTGAATAACAAATGGCGATTTCCTAAGAATCAAAATTTACTGGAACGTGTAATTTCTATTATGGGCGAAGATGTACGTGGACAAATGTTAGAAGTAAACGCTTTTTCTTCTTCTGCTGATATGAAATTGCATGGTTATATATCAAATCCTGTTTTGCGGCGCGCTTCATCTGTTGACCAATATTTATTTGTAAATGGTCGACCAGTTAAAGACAAGGTTTTGGTGACAGCATTGCGTGCTGCGTATATGGATGTTATGCACGCTCGTGAATTTCCTCTTTGCGCGTTGTATCTTGAATTACCGTCGCACCATGTGGATGTCAATGTATCCCCGTCAAAAACAGAAGTGCATTTTTTAGAACCGTCACATGTACGGGCTTTTATAATCAAATCTTTACGTGAAGTTTTATCAAAAACTTTGAATCAAAATGTACAAAATAGTGTCACGATTAATAATGAAAATTTTCATATTCCTTTGACGCAAGCTTGTTTTAATCCACATTCTGAAGGTTCATTTTTTAATGCCAAACATTTTGTGGCAGAACCAGACGTAAGCCACAAAAACAGCCGTATAGAACAAATTAACGTTGTGCAAAATGTATCAAATGAATCTGAATTTGATTTGCCTTTGGGACGTGTTATTGGACAATTAAATGATAAATATATTTTGGCTGAAAATGCAGCTGGATTAGTCATAGTTGATCAACATGCTGCACATGAAAGAATTACTTATGAAAAATTACGAAAGCATGAAATAAAAACCCAGCCATTGTTGACACCGATAGTTATCAAATTACGTCCAGAGGAAGTAGAATCTGTTTTGATGATTTCAGATGAATTAAAACAATGTGGTTTAAATATTGATGCGTTTGGTGACAATGCAATAGCGATATTTGAAAAACCTGCTGATTGGGATTTAAATTGGGATGTTTGCTTTAAAGAGATATCTGATGAAATACGTGTTAATGGACATTCTTCAAAAATACAAGAAAAATTACATTTAAAATTGGCTAATTTTGCCTGTCATCATTCTGTGCGTGCTGGCAGACGTCTTAATATGGCAGAAATGAACGCGATTTTAAGGGATGTTGAAAAGACAGAGCGGGGCGGAGAATGTAATCATGGGCGACCAGTTTATCAGGTTGTGCCTGTATCTGAATTAGACCTTAGATTTGAAAGGGGGTAATGTAAGATTTTTACTTTACTTGTGTCCATTTTTTTACTAGGGTTGTCTTATAAATAAAGGAGAATATTCATGAACGAAACAGTAGAAATCGCAAATCAAGTGACTCAGAACGCTCCACTTGCAGAACCTCAGGGCAGTATGTGGGGAATGATAATATATTGTATTATAATAATGGCGATATTGTATCTATTTATGATACGCCCTGGGAAAAAGCGTATGGCAGAATATCAAAAAATGTTAGATTCTATTAAGGTTGGTAATCGTGTGTTGGCTGCCGGCATTTATGGAACTGTCAAGAAAGTTAATGAAAAAAGTTTGGATGTAGAAATCGCAAAAGGTGTCGTTGTTGAAATTAACAAAAACGCAGTTGCGAGTGTTGAATAGTTTTTTGTTAGGGGTTTTATTATGTTTAAAAAATTAGCGATTATTTTCATTTCTTTGTTTGGGGTGTTGTTGGCTGTCCCAACTATGTCGCCAAAACTAGCACCGTATTTTCCGTCTTGGATACAACCGATTCCTTTGGGATTGGATTTAAAAGGTGGTGCGCAATTATTATTAGAAGTTGATACTGATGTTATGTTAAAAGAAAAATCTGCTCAACTTTATGACGAAGTGCGCAGCGCTATGATTGACAGAAGTAAAGGGGTTATCCGTTTTTCCGAATTGCGTAATACTGGAAAAGAAGTTAGTTTGGTGGTTCGTGATGACGGCGAAGTATCAAAAGCCAAAGGACGTTTGAGAAACGTTTTGGGTAATAATGTTGATATTTCTTCTTCGGGTAAAACTTTGACGGTGTCTTATACGGCAAAGGCACGTGAAGAAATGATAAGCGATGCTATGTCGCGTAGTATTGAAATTGTTCGACGTCGTATTGATGCATTGGGGACAAAAGAACCTTCGATTCAATCCCAAGGTGGAAAATATATTTTGGTTCAATTGCCTGGTGTAGATAATCCAGAACATATCAAAGAATTAATAGGGCAGACTGCAAAAATGTCTTTCCATTTGGTAAATGAAAATATTACCAGTGAACAATTACGTTCTGGACATGCACCAAGTGGCACAATGTTTTTAGAATCTATGGATAACCCAGGACAAATAATACCTGTGTATTCCAGGGTTGAAGTTTCTGGTGAAAGTTTAAAAAATTCTCAGGCTGATTTTGATCAGAATAATATGCCAGTTGTGACAACTGAATTTGATGCTTCTGGGACACGTAGATTTGCAAAATTAACTACTGAGCATGTAAGTGAACGTTTTGCAATTGTATTGGATGATAAAGTTTTGTCTGCACCGACAATTCGTGAACCAATTCCTGGTGGACGTGGTCAAATATCTGGTGGCTTTACATTACAGGGTGCAAAAGATTTGGCTGTGTTGTTGCGTTCGGGGGCTTTGCCTGCGCCACTTTCAGTTATAGAAGAAAGAACAGTTGGGGCGGGGCTTGGTGCTGACACAATCGCGACTGGTAAAATAGGTTCGGTTGTTGGTGTTGTATTTATATTAGTGTTTATGTTAATGCTGTATGGCATATTCGGATTGTTCGCAGATATCGTTTTGATTGTGAATTTGGCTATGATTATTGGGGTGTCCGCTTTGTTTGGCGCAACTTTAACTTTGCCTGGTATCGCTGGTATCGTGTTGACTTTGGGTATGGCTGTGGACGCAAATATATTGCCGTTCGAAAGAATTCGTGACGAAGTTCGTTCTGGCGTGCCAACTTTGCGTGCGGTTGATTATGGCTTTACTCGTTCTACCAAAACAGTTATGGACGGTGAATTAACTAATTTAATCTGTGCATTGATTTTGTTCCAATTCGGTGCTGGTCCAATTCGTGGATTCGCTGTGACGCTGTCTATAGGTGTGGCAACAACATTATTTACTTGTTTGTTATTAACACGCGTTTTTGTCGATTACTATATGAATGGTAAAAGCAGAAAAATCGGTTATATAAGAATGAAATAAAGAAAGTGCAATTTAAGGAGTTAAGTTATGAAACTGCATTTTATGAGATATCGTAAATTATCATATTGGATTTCTGCAATCTGTATTGTGTTATCTATAGTATCGATTTTATTCAAAGGTTTTAATTATGGTATTGACTTTTCTGGTGGTATTTCCATGGAAGTTAAACCGACAACTGCTGAATATACCATAGATAAAATGCGTCAAGATTTGGCAGATTTTAAACCAGAATTACAAGAAGTTGATGGTGATGCAATTCTGTTGCGCGTTGGTTTGCCAAAGGGTTCAACTGATGAACAACAAAACGAACGTGTCAGCGCTATTAAAAATATATTGGGTGATCACGTGACTTATTCCCAGGTTCAAGTTGTGGGACCAAAAATTGGGGGAGAATTGATACGTGGTGGTGTGCTGGCTATATTAGTGTCATTTATAATGATGTCAGTTTATATTTGGATTCGTTATCGTGGTGGATATGCGGTGGGATCTTTTGTGTCATTAGTATTTGACCTTGTATTAATGTTCGGATTCTTTTCGATTGCCGGGCTGGAATTCAATCAAACTGCGATTGCTGTTATTTTGATGGGTGTTGGATATTCTGTTAATGATAAAGTTGTAAATTATGATAGAATTGATGAAAATCTTAAAAAATACCATAAAATGCCGGTCAGTGATGTAATTGATTTGTCTATTAATGAAATGTTATATAGAACTATTATTACATCTGTTTCTACGATTTTAGCTATGATAGGTATTTATATCTTTGGCGGACAAATGTTGCAAGAATTCGCAATCGCTATGACATTCTCTATAATAAGTGGCACATTAACCAGTATTTATATTTCTAATGTTATTTTGTATCACTTTAATTTAAGAGAAACTGATTATTAAAAACATGGTCAGACTAAGTGAAAAGAAAGGAGAGAAAAGAATGAAATTAAAACAAATCTTTTTGGCGCTTGGTCTGATTGTTTTGCCTGTGTTTGCGCAATCGGCTGAATTATTTCATGATGATGAAAAAATAGTTGATGGTTTGGATGTGCGCGCTATGTCCGATGTTTTTGCAGATATTTATGAAAAATTAGACGGTGTAAATTGGGCTGGTAAAAACATAGATGTTGCGATTGAAAGTCTGGAAAATTTGAATTCTGATGCTCATATTGCTTCAACTGGCGAAAGAGCGGTTTTGGTTTGGGGTGATGAATTAATTGCTAATTATCCTTACCCGGAAAGTAAAGATTGGAAGGCTTATGGTGAAATAACCACAGCTTTGCTTTTAAAAATGCGTGAAAAGGATACAAATTTGCGCGCCTTGAAGGATTATGGTTTATATCAAGTTGTTGTTAATGCGTTGCTTTCTGGAATCGATCAAAATGGAAGTTATGTTTATTCTAGGGACGCTATAAACGATGCTGATACGCGTATTTTAACCAGTATCGGTTTTGACGGTGGTCGTGATTTCAAGGGGAATTTTAGAATAACTGGGGTATTTAAAGATTCTCCGGCTGATATGGCAGATATGCACGAAGGTGATATTATTTCCGAAGTTAATGGACAACGTGTCGCGCAGATGTCTGATTCAGAAATGTCCGCAATATTATCTGGATATAATTCTGGCACAGCAAAGTTAAAATTACTGACACCATTTGGAAACAGAAATGTCACTTTGCGTCGTGCTACTGTGGTGTTGGCTGATGCAGATATTATTTATCGGGCTAAAAATGAAACTACTAAGGGTATATTAGAGATTGTTATTCATAAAATTTCTGATGGTGCGGTAGATATCGTAAATGAAGCGTTAACAAAATATAATAATGTTGATGGTATTATTTTAGATTTAAGAACCAGTATGGGCGATAATGAAAAAGCCGCTGCAAAACTAGCAGGATTATTCATAGGGCAAAATCCTGTGATGAGAATTTCTGAGACAGCTGTTGATGAATTAGAAGTTGTTCCAGGTGGTGATGCAATTACAGAAGCGCCGGTTGTTGTATTGATTTCTGATACGACACGTGGAACCGCGGAAGCCATAGCGGCTGCTTTTTATGAAAACAAACGCGGGGTTTTAATCGGGACACCGACAGCTGGTCGTTCCAGAATCGCTACGATGATAGATTTGAAAAATGGCGGTGTTTTAGAATTGTTGAATAAATCAGTAAAAACCGGTACAGGCAACGTGCTGGATGGACGCGGTGTGTTTCCTTTGGTATGTTTATCTAATATAAGAAATTCTGAACAACAAGAAGTATTTTTCCTTAATGTTCTTAATGGTGATTTTAATGCGCATGATTATAACAAAGATAAAAATGTTAACGTGACTGCTTTGCGCAAGGCTTGCCCAAAAATTACCAGCGGAACAGACGAAGATACAGTAGCTTCTGCGGTGAGTGTAAAACTGTTAACTGACAAAAAGATATACAAAGAACTAATGGATTTATAAGATGTTTATAAGACAAAATAATACTTTGAAATGGAATTGGATTTTAATAGGTGCATTGATTACCTTGGTGTGTGTGTTTGCTGGAATATTTGGCTTGGACCAGGTATTGTATTCTTGGATACATAATACGCAATGTAATCCATGGATTTTTGGTGATGGCTTTTGGTGTAGTGCTGCTTTTGTGTTGGGAAAGATATTTAGTGCAAAGGTGTGGTTGATTGCATCTGTGTTGTCTGTTATAGCATTTTTTATTTACAAAGCATTAACCAACGAAAATGATTTCAGATTCGCATTTGTAAAAATTAAGAATAGTTATGCTTTTTATTTGTTGTGTTCTGTTTTTATGGCAATTGTGACAACAGGTATTTTAAAGGTTTTAATTGGTCGTTCCAGACCAGTCCTTTACGAAGCGCTTAATGTGACATTTTTTGTTCCTGGAACGTTTGAACATGTGTTTAATTCTATGCCATCTGGACACACAGCGGTCAGTTTTGCGGGATTGGTTATGATAGGTATGTTATTTCCGCGGATTAAATGGGCTACGTGGACTTTGGCGATAGTTATCGGTTTGTCACGAATTTATATTGGTGCACATTGGCCAAGTGATGTTATTTTGGCGGCATTTATAGGTATGCTTTGTGCAGATTTTGCAAAAGCTGGTTTGAAAAATATAAACGCTAAATAAAATCTTTTTTTGAAACCCAAAATATGATACAATTCAGCCGAAGGGGAATGTATCTTTATGGTAATAAAAAGGCTGATATCTGGTTTTATTGGTGTTTTTGTCGCGACATCATCTGTGTTTGCGTTGGATGATGTGCCGCCTTTGCGTGTCTATATGTTTTCACCAGAAGTCATGGAAGAAGTGTCTAATGAGTTTTTTGCTGACAAAGTGATTAAAACCGAGGACGGAAAAAGTGAAGTAAATGAAGTATATTTGTATTTGTTAAACAGGGCAGCAGATGAACCAACCAGTTTGCAAGATGGCGAATGTCATGGTTGTGTGTCTGGAACTGATATTGTAAAGGCGTGTATTGCAGGCGGATTGACCAGGGTGAATTCATCAAAAACCAATGATTTTCAAAGATGTGTTGATTTTTATTTGGCATTATGTGAAAAGCAAGAGATAGAAGCGCAATGGGATTTTGCACAATGTCCCCCAGCGTTTGATGAAAACAAAAAACGCCAAAATATGTTGACATCACTTACAGAAGAAACGCGTATAGGTGATGTTTGTGGCAATACACCTGATACAAATATATCATATGGATTTGTGACTTTGCGTAAGGGTGGATATAGTGGTCAAGATAGATATGTATGTACTTGTACGGCATTCAGGTGTAAACCTGGACATTGGATGAATAAAAAAACATATCAATGTCAAGAGAAAGATCCAAATGGCAATTTTACAGAATTTCAATTATCTGGGACATATTCATATCAACAATTTGCACCAAAGCAGGTTGAACAATCTTTAGATTTAGATATTAAACCATTAAAGTCTTTTAATTATTCAGAGAGTATCAGGATAAAAGATGAAAATCTTGTTAAACAAGATAACACAAGGGTTGTGAATCAAACAGTAGAAATGACAAAAGCCCAAATAAGTGCTATGGAACCTTATGAACAGCAAAAAAAGGATATAAATAGCAAAATTATGGAAATTGGTAAAGCAAAGTCTGAAATACTTGAGATATATGTAAGTGCAAATCAAGAAGCTTTAAGAAAATGTGCTTCTGATTATCCCAGTGTAATAAACAAAGAAGGCGGTGTAAAAATAGAAAATAATGTTTTTGCTGGGGCATTGGCTGTTCCTTTGGATATGACAAAAGATATTGAAGAAGCGGTTAAGGGTAATTTTTACATAGTATGTAATCCAAATTCAACAACTGTTAATTTGTATATGAATTTTATACAGCGTATAAATGATTTATATGCGGATAAACTTAAAGACTTGCAAGAAGCAAAAGATATGTTGGATATACAAATCAACGCGGTGTGGAACACGGGAAAATCACCATGTTATAACAATGATGCCAATTGTATAAGAGTTTTCAAAGATATAGAAACAATGCAACCGGATAAGGCATGTTATTTAGCTGAACGTTATGCAGCAATTCAAATGAAAAAAATTGTGCGTTGTGTAGATATGAATGGGGCATGTAGTGCTTATAAGGGTAAAGGCAATCAAGATTTTGTTCAGTGTACTGCTGCTGATGGAACAAAGTATGAATTTGAGTTTGATGATGCGTTCGGTGTTAATGGTGTGGAGGGTGGCGATGACCATCGGGCTGTATTTGGTATTGTTTACAAAGGACAGGTTGAATCTTATGGTTGGAAAAAAGCAGGAAATCAATATACGGGTTCTTATGAAGTTTTTGAATTAAAAATTAAAAACAAAGGGAATACTTATGAAGATGATTGTTTTAATATGATTCATGATTATGAAATGGTAGCGGCATTTGATGACCAGCGTTTTGGTTTGAATAACACTGAACCTGGTAAATGCGAGTTTGTTAAAGCTTATAAAGATACAAATGCGTATGGTATAAATCCAACGGTTTTTTGTAGCGGTGCTACACAGTTCGATTTTCATAGTAATAGTGAGTTGTCGAGTTGGTTGGAAAAATATGTGGCTGACAAGGCTGGGGTTAATATAAATAAAGTGGATTGTAAATCAGAAATAAGATGGAATGATTATTGTGGTGGCAATAATGTACGTGATAAAATGAAAGGACGAGAAGACTGGGGGCGTTGTGGAACACCGCCGGCATGTGATGATGTGAAAGTATGTTATGTGACAGATGGTGGTAATAAACAGAAAGTATCGTTTGTATTTGATGATTTAAATCAAATATTTAAGGCCGAGACCTATGACAAAGGGGCAAGAGAATCTTTTCAGTGCATAGTTAGTGGTGGGACGTTTGATGGTTATGGATGTCATTTTGCAAATGAATCTCAATGTAATGATTTTGCAAAAGGATTGAAATCGATATGCCCAGATTGCAAAGCACCGAAATGGAACCCAAGTATTGAAAGGTGTGAATTACAAGATGCAGCAGATATGACATGGTGGTCACACGGTGTGCGGTATATGCAAATTGCGGGTGGTTTTGTGTTTGCAACTGCTATAACGATTATAACTGGCGGTGGCGGTAGCGTGACTTATGCATTGGTTCTTGTCGAAGCTGGTGGTGCGGCTATTGAGATTAAGACACAGATGGAAATCTGGGAACAACCCAATGAATTTATAAAAAAATCTAAGGCATGTCACGAAGTAAAATGTGCAAAGGAATATATAGATAATTATTTAAATTATTTTGGAAATTATTCAGATTGGGAATATCAAGGACAAGTCGACATCGTAGATGCCGAAATGGCAAGGTTGTTGGAAATTATTGAAAAAGATGAAGCATCTATGACAGAATTTTCCAAAAACTATGCAAAAGAAGTGGGTTGGTTTAAAGAAGGTGGTATACAAGGCAAAGAAACGCATCTTTGGAATCCAAATGATTGGAATGCAGACCAGGCTTGGCGTGCATTGGGTATTACTATGCAGTTCGCGACAATGGGAACAGGTGTGCTTACAAGGTTGTTAGGTAAAAGTGGGAAATTAGCAGGAAAATTAAGCAAAACTGAACAAGTATTACAAGGAATGACAAAAAAAGCAAAGACTGGGGAAAATGTTGCGGGACTCGCAGGAACTGCTGATAATATTCAATTAGATAAGGTTTCGGAAATTGTGTTACGCAATAAAAAAATTGCCAAAGAACAAATGGCATATGTTAGACAGGTGTACAATTCTGGTCCAGAAGGAAAAAAATGGGTTGAACTATGGGATAAACATGCACCAAGAAATCAATCATTGAAAGATTTTCAGGACGCTTTTAAAAATGATTTACGTGGAACTGAAGAATATTTTGAAAAATTTAGTGAAGAAGCCCGGCGTAAGAGGGGTGGGGAATTAACATTGGCTTATCAACAAAAATATGGCAATACTTATGCAGATTATGAAAAGATCAGATCTGCTAATCAAGCAGAAGCAATCAAAAATGGTAAGCCGGTAGAACGTTTGACACCGAAAACCAAAGGATTGGAATCTTGGACACAGGAACAAATTGATGCCGCTGATGAAATTTATTGGGCGGAATGGGAATCTGGCTGGGTAAAAAATCGTGAATTGTACAGTACGTATGATCCAGCGGTGACAAATATTAAAAATGAATTTAAATCGTCGGAAGAGGCACTTGATAAAGAGTATGATGAATTAGTAGAAAATTATAGAAAACAGCATGGAACTTATACAGGATTTGAAGACTCACCAGAGTATAAAGAACTAAACAAGCGTTATGATGATATGAGAGAACAATATCAGTATAGAATGGCGGAATCGGTTCCTTTGCCAAATTTGGATATTAATGCACGACGTGTTGCAAATAATTTTGATAATATTTTGGCCGAAAATGCTGATTTGGCACACAGATTTGATAGATGGGATAAACTTTCTATGAATGAAAAAGAATCTTTGTTCCAAGATTTACTTAATGCATATGCCGCAAAATATGGGACACCGAAAATTTCTGTTAGAAGTGTGCAAGTGCCAGTTCGGGAAGATGGATTTTTGGAATATGGGCACTATTATGACGGGACATTCTATATAAATACTTTGGATGTTAGTACGTGGCAAGGACCAAGTCGCGAACTTGCGTTACAAGCAGTTGCACATGAATATTCTCATGCTATTGATCATATCAGTCCAAATCTGGGAAGTGTAGGACAACAATTAATGAAGCAGGGACCATATCTTTATACAAACAAAGGACCTTCTTATCCTTTGTCATTAACAGAGCAAAGTTCGTATGCAACTGGTGGCATGATAGATGCCCGGGGAAATTGGCCACTAGAGAACGCGGTAAGGGCCCAAGGGAATGCAATAAAGGCCCAAGAGAATGCGGTGAAGGCTCAGCAACTTCAGGGGCATTTTGAAAAACTAAAACAAATCGGATATGATAGGGATATTGCACACAAATTTACATTTATAAATTCACAAGATTTAGAACAGGCATTGTTGTCTGGTAAAATGAGAGAGTATACAAATAACATACTGAACAAAGTAGAAGAAATAGAAAAATATATTAAAAATAATGGAGATTGGTCTTATGGCAACAATGTTGCAGGTTGGTGTTCAAGTTTGCGTAAAATGTTGCATTCTTTGGAAGAGATGGGTGATATAGGATATAAATATGGTGCTAAACCTGCGGAAACTTTGACGGAAATACTTCAAAGATTTGGCATGGACAGAAGTTATTTATCACAAAAGATTTTTTCTGGTGATAAATACGCAATAGAACAATTTGCAAAAAATTGGGAAAGTAATTTGGCAGAAATCCGTGAAAAATTTAATGTGGCCTTATATAACAATGGGGATGATTTTATAGATTTGATGAATATTTCAAAAGATATTGACAAAGCAGACTCGTATATTTGGAAGATGAAAGGGGAAAATACAGGTATTATAGATATAGACGAATTAAAAAAATTAATTGTACAATAACAAAAAGGAATAAATATGGTTATTTTTGAAACAGCTGAAAATGCATTAAAATATGTAAAACAAATATGTGACAAGGCCAATGATTTATGTAATTCGGTTAATGTTTCCGCTATGTCAAAAGATATGAAAAATGAAATTGATGAAATAAAGAAAGATATAGTTTCTTTTGCGGATTTTTGTAGAGATGTTATAAATAAATCTGGTTCTTACGAAGCACCGTCTGACTGGGAAGATCAAAAAAGGTATTTGGATAAATTATTTAAAAAATTAACTGATAAAATGTCTATGATAAATAATAATACAAAAAATGTGCCCATGAACCAAGGACGTTAAAAAATCCTGTTAATGCACAGCAGTTTTTTTAATAATTTTTTCATGCTTTGTTTTATGGGGATTTTGTGATAGAATAAATTTCGATGGATAAAAAATCAAAGTTTTTGCCGGAAAGTATTTCTGTGATGTTACGCAATCTGTCTTTGCGTGCGTTGGGTGTTGTTTTGTGTTTGATTGCTGTGTGGTTAATTTTGACGTTGTTTTTTTCTAATCCTTATTTGTCTGGTTTCGCGGTTAAAGGCTCGTTCGGTGGTCAAGGCTTAATTGGTGGAACTGTCGCATTTTTCAGGTATATTATCGGGTTTATTCCTGCGCTGTTTTTGTTTCTTTGTTTGGGCAGGTTTGGTCTGGGATTATTAATATCTTGGGAAGAAGAACGTGCGCCTGAATATAATTTATTGCGCGGGTTTGTCACTTTGTGTGTCGGGTGCGCTGGGTTCGGTTTAATGTTCCCATCTAAAAGTTTCGGCGGATTTTTGGGTGCGATAGTTTCTGCTGATATCGGGTCTGCTCTGTCTGGGTTCGCAGTTCCTTTGGGTATATTGTTTGTTTTATTATTTTTGGTAATGGCTGGTATGTTATTACATGTTCAATGGCATCATGTGAAAACTGCCGCGATTAAAACTTATAATTTATTAAGATGGTGTTTGTCTGCGTTCCATTTACTTAAAATGAAAGAGCCAGAAGAAACAGAAGAAGAATACGAAGAAGATGAAGAAGAAGAAACCGAAGATGAAGAAACCGAAGATGAAGAAGAAGAAAAACCTAAACGTAAAAGGGCTTCGCGGAAAAGGGTTGCGCTTGTTGGTGATGCAGAAGCACGAGAATATGAATTGCCTGACCCGGCTTTGCTTGAAAAATCTGTGTTTGGTAAAAATGTCGTCACGCCTGAACTGAAAAGAAACGCCGAAGCAATGGAAATTCATTTTGCTGAATATGGTGTTAATGGTAAAGTTATGGGAATTCATCCTGGTCCAATCGTCACTTTGTACGAATTTATGCCAGACAGCGGGACACGTATGGTCGATGTGAATAAGACTGTGAAAGATATGACACGTGCGATGGCTACTGAAAATATTCGTATCGCGCATATTCCTTCAACGCAACTTATTGGTGTCGAAATGGTGAATTTAAAACGCCAGACTGTGCGTTATCGTGGCTTAATTGATAACAGTTTATTTATAAATTCTAAATATAAAATACCACTTGCGCTTGGTGTGGATATTGGTGGAAATCCTATGTATTATGATTTGGCAAAGATGCCACATATGTTAATTGCGGGACGTACTGGTTCTGGAAAATCTGTATTTGTGCAATCTATTATTACTTCTATTGTGTATCACTTTACGCCTGATAAATGTAAACTTGTCATTATTGATCCAAAGGGTGTAGATTTTGGCTTTTGGGATAATATTCCGCATCTTATTACACCAATTGTAAAACTAGACCCCGGTGCTGCGGTGAACGCGTTAAAATGGTCTGTGCGCGAAATGGAAGAACGTTATAAGCAGATGCAATTCGTTAATGCACGTAATATTGAAAGTTATAATGAAATTATGGCGGCTAAGCGTGAAGCTGGCGAAAGATTGACAAGACAGGTTGCTGTGGGAACTGACCCTGAAACTGGTGCGCTGGAATTTGAAGAACAAGAAGTTGATATGTCTGATATTCCATATATTGTCATTATTATTGACGAGGTTGCAGATTTGATGGCTTTGGCACGTAAAGAAGTAGAAGCGTGTGTTCAACGTATCGCACAAAAGGCGCGTGCTGCGGGTATTCATCTTGTTATGGCAACTCAGCGTCCTGATGCAACAACTATTACTGGTGTTATCAAGGCGAATTTCCCAACGCGTGTTTCATTCCAGGCGCGTAGTGCGATTGATTCTATTACTACATTGGGTGAAAAGGGTGCTGAAAATCTGTTATCTTGTGGCGATATGTTATTTAGTGAAGCAGGGCGTGTTCCAGTACGTATACATGGTGCTTTTATTGCTGATGAAGAATTGGCAGCAATTGGTGATTTCTTGCGGTCCCAGGGTGAACCTGAATATGCTGAAGGTGTGACATCCGAAGATGGTGGTGATGGCGAAGGTGCTGTCCCTGGAATGCCACCGTCCAAAGAAGCAAAATCTAATGATTTGTATGAACAAGCCAAAGAGATAGTTATACGTGATAAAAAACCGACAATTTCTTATATTCAACGCAGACTGGGTATCGGGTATAACAAAGCGGCGACTTTGATTGAACGTATGGAAAACGAAGGTATTGTCAGCGCCCCAGATTCTGGCGGAAAAAGACATATTTTATAAATATATGTATTTTTTGAATTTTTGGCTTTTTTATCTTGTTTTTTTGTGATATAATTAAAGCAATTCGAAAGGAGTTTTTATGAAAAAATGCACACTTGCTTTGGCTGTTGTTGCTGCGTTACCAATTGTTGCAGCAAACGCCTATGAATCTAATGTTGTAAAATCTGATGATTATTATACAACGCAACCGGCATATGCAAAGTCTGGTTCTTATAAACAGACAAATACTACTCGTAAAAATGGTGGGTATAATAACACAATTCAAAATAATTTTTATTATGGTCAACCTGCGCAGGTTAGCTCTTATGATGTTGTCCCAAGACAGCAACAGCCTGTACAAAGAGTTGTATACGCCCCAAGATATGATGATAGTTATGAAGTCAAAGAAAGAAAAGTGACTACAAAAACTTATTCATCCCAAGAACGTAAATATTTCTTGGCACATCCTTTCTTCCAACCAATGAAGGGTAGATTTGGTTCCGTCACAGATTTTGCTTATGCACAAAATAATTTCAAATTCGATTTGTTGAATGCGTCTGTATTAGATTTAGATCCTGCTTCGCCAACATATAATACAATTATTGATGAAGGTGCAGTAGATCTTAGTGCAAAGGCGGAAACAACACAATTCTTGGTTAAAGAAGATTTTAGCATCGGTTTAACTGATACTTTGGCAGTTATAGGTATGGTTCAATATGATAAAACAAAAGTGACGTTTAAAGATTGGGCTTCTGCTTCTAATCCTAGTTTCAGCTTGGCATCAGATAGTTATTCTTCTTCGGGTTTGAATTTGTTTGGAATCGGATTGCAAAGTCGTTTTGTTGATAATGATGAATGGATTGCGATGATTTCTGGATATTTTCAACACCAAAAAGATACAGCTAATACATTTATTGGTGAATTAAAGGCTGGTTATAAAGTTGATAGAACCACAATTTATGGTTTGTTGCGTGCTGGATATTCTGATTTGACAAAGGGTGATATTTACGGTTCTTATGTCGAAAAAGATGGTGATTATATCATGCTTGCATACAGAACAGATGTTGATGATATTATCCAAGTAGAAGGTGGTCTTGGATTCTTTTCTGTGTTGAATAAATATTTCACATTGAATGGTGAATTGATTTATGGACATTATGATTGGCACGATCAATTGAATATCAAGGGCGCATTTGGATGGCAGCCTGGTGATATGTTTGCTTTGAATTTATATGGTATGGCATCTTTGTATGATTCTGCTAGCGATAAAACAAAGCAATACTTTAACTATGATTTAAATCCAGATGGATATGCAACTTCTGTTGTTTATACAACTGGCGATTATAAAATCAAAGATTACAATGAATGGAAGATTGGCGTTCAGGCTATCTTGTATTTCTAATGTTATTTGATTGATTGGGATTTGATATCAGATGATGAAAAAGTTAGTGTTGTTTTTATTCACAGTATGCGTTGGTTTTAATGCATACTGTGAAGATGTTGTGTTATCCGAAGCATCGGTCGATGATTATGGTATGACTGAAGAAACTTTCGTTGCACCAAAAACACAAACTAATTATGCGTCATCTGATTCTTATATCGGTCAACAAATTCAGCCGGCATTCAAAGATTTATTATCAAATGATACATCAGATCCACTTTTTTTAACTGGTGATAATCAATTTTTGTCTGATACTTTCTTGTATTATTTTGATAGAAAATTACGTCCGGGACAATATCTTGATTATGGTGTGAATAATAATCTGGTTTTGCATGTTAGCATGCTTTATCAATGGGATTTATCAGGTCATCATGAAAATGGTTTTTCTTCTACTGAATTTGGTGGCGTATATCGTATGAGTCATGGAAATAATGCAAATCATATTATTTCTGATGCTTTGTTCGGATTAAAGGCGTGGGGTTCTTCTCATGTTAGAACACCTGAATACGCAGATTCTTCGTATTATGCTGGGTTGAGGTTTGGTCGTCAATATACTGGTATTACATTGGCTGGCACAGTTAAATCAACATGGGTATTTGATAGCAATCGTGGTTTGTCTTATATAGATTTTATCCCCGAAGCGTATTTTCGTTTCAAATATGATTGGCGTGCTGGTCTTGGTCTGGATTTTCGTAAATCTACAAACAAATATTTATTGGATAATCAAGAATGGTTGAATTTAAAATTGTTGCGCCAATATGGAAATACTCAATATGTTGGTCGATTTGATTATGAATTTGAATCTGGTGAAATTCAAACAGGTTTGGATATAAAAATTTTATTTTAAATTATTTCTTTCTAAAAGAATTCCAATAATCAAAACGTTTCTTTATTTCGCGTTCAAATCCACGTTCAACTGGTTTGTATAAACTGACTCGTTCCATATTTTCTGGAAAACAATTTTGACCGCTGCAACCAGATTCCGTTTCTGGGTCGTATACATACCCATCGCTATAGCCTAAATTTTTCATCATTTTTGTTGGGGCATTCAAAATGTTTTTCGGTGGCATTAATGAACCTGTATCACGGGCCAGTCTATACGAAGCGTTTTGTGCCTTGTACGCAGAAATACTTTTTGGTGCAGTTGCTAAATATATTACCAATTCTGTGATTGCAATGTCACCTTCGGGTGAACCCATTCTTTCATAAATTTGCCAAGCAGATAACGCGATTTGCATTGCATTTGGGTCTGCCAATCCAACATCTTCCATTGCGAATCTGGTCAGTCGGCGTAATACATATCGTGGATCTTGACCAGATGTAATCATACGCGCAACCCAATAAAGCGCCGCGTCTGTATCTGATGAACGTAAAGATTTATGAACAGCAGAAATTAAATTATAATGTTCATCACCATTTTTATCGGACATTGGTGCACGTTTTTGAATTGTGCTGTCTAATTTTTCAGGGGTTAAATCTTTTTTGAATTTTGCAGATGTAATGTATTCAATACTGTTTAATAAAAATCTTGCGTCACCATCTGCCATTTCTGCGAGATGTGTTTTTGCATCGGTTGTTAATGGTATTTTTTTATCTAAAAATTTTTCTGCGCGTTCTATCAACGTCAATAAATCTGTCGTACACAGCGGTTTAAGAACGCAAACGTGACAACGTGAAAGCAGGGCGTTATTTAAATTAAAACTGGGGTTTTCGGTTGTCGCGCCAATAAAAGTGACGGTTCCGTCTTCTAAGTATGGTAATAATGTATCTTGTTGGGTTTTATTAAACCTGTGAATTTCATCAATGAATAAAAGTGTATTGCGGCCGATGTTGCGATTTTGACGTGCGACATCCATAACCTTTTTAATATCAGCAGTACCAGAAAATACCGCAGATAGTGGAACAAAATCCATATCTACGGAATTAGCCAATGCGCGGGCAATGGTTGTCTTTCCACAACCCGGCGGGCCCCATAACAAAAGATTTGATAAATTTCCATTATTAACCATACGGCGAATAATCCCGTTTTCGCCGAGTAAATCTGTCTGCCCAACTATGTCATCTATGGTCGAAGGGCGCATTAAATCTGCAAGTGGTCGTGTCATTTTACTTTTATTTTACTTGTTGTTTATTTGTGATATAATAATTGTATTAAATAATAAAAGGATTATCAAGTTGCTTAATAAAAATTCTGATTTTGCCTTGGCGGTGTCAAATTTGGCCGCTGCTGCGATTTCTGCAAACCCAAAATTATCTATCAAAGAAGCTGTAAAGCAGGCATCAGATTCGTTGCGTTCAATCTCTATTTCTAAACAACAAATTGAAGATTCTGTGCATGATGATGCTATTTTATGTTTTGAAGATAACACATGGCATGTCATGTTAAAGCGGTATATTAAACGTAAATATAATATGACCCCAGAACAATATATTGAAAAATGGGGATTGCCAATGGATTATCCTTTTGTGGCAAAAAATTATGCTGATGTGCGTTCCAAGATAGCAAAAAAATCGGGGTTCGGTAAAAAATAAATATTGGCGGAGAGATACTATGAAAGTTTATGTAAATTATGAAAATAAGAATTGGAAAAAATATAAAATTGATTTTGAAAAAATTGCCAATACGGCAATTTCCGCCGTATACAAAGATTCTGAAATATCAATAACTTTGGTTGATGATAAACAAATTCATGCTTTGAATAAAAAATATCGTGGAATAGATAAACCGACTAATGTTTTATCTTTTGAATTGGGGGATGATGTTTTGTTGGGTGATATATTTATATCGATAGATACTGTAAAACGTGAAGCAGATGAAGCAAAAATTTCTGTTGAAGAACACACGGCTCATATGATAGTGCATGGTGTATTACATTTACAAGGATTTGACCATATAAAAGAAAATGAAGCAAAAATTATGGAAGGTAAAGAGGTGCAGATTTTGAAAAAATTGGGATACAAGAATCCTTATGCTGATGATGTAGATTATTGTAATTGCGGCGGAAATAGGATTATAGAAAGATTTAAATCTGTAAAAGTACAAGAAAACAGTTTTTGGTGGTATTTTACTAGTGCTTTGTTGGGCGTTATCACTTCATTTGGTTTCGCGCCTTTTCATCTTTGGATGTTATCTTTGTTTGGCATAGGTGGAATGTATTGGTTGGTGACCAAACAGAATAATCATGTTAGTTTTATCAAAGCATGGAAGTTGTCTTTTATGTTTGGTGCCTTTTATGGTATATCAATGTTTTGGTGGGTTTTAAATTCTATATATGTTGTTCCTGAATTGGCAAAACAATTTGCAATATGGACTGTGCCAGCATTAATAGGTATTGGATTATTGTGTGGAATTATATTATCTTTGCCATTTGCTGTTGTGCGCTATACATTACGGAAACCACCGTATAGGGCTATTTTATTCGCTGCTGTTTGGACACTTGTTTTGTGGGGACGGGAATGGTTTTTAACAGGTTTTCCTTGGAATCCGATATCTAATATTACTATGAATATGCCGATGGTTATTAATTCTTTGTCGCTTTGGGGCTCGTTGGGATTAAGTTTTATAATTACAGGTTTGATTGCAAGTTTTATAGAATTATGTCGTGATAAAAAGCATAAATCATCTGTGGTTGTATTTGTTATTTATGTGGTATTGTTTTTGATTGGTTGTTCTTATGGATATTATAATATGAAGTTGTCAAATGTTGGTGCTGATGAAGAATATCCAATAATAAGAATTGTGCAACCGGCAGAATCCGCCGTATACAAGATGCCAACATCTAAAGAAGAAGCGCATAATATCGCAAATCAAAAAATCAGAGATTTATTTGTTTGGGCAACAGAAGATAAAAGCACTATGCCTGATATAGTGGTTTTTCCAGAAACTACATATCCGTATACAATGGTTGATAGAAATTTTCCATTTGCAACTGTTTTGAATACTAATGTTATTATCGGAACGAACTTTTATGAAAATGGCAAGTTTTATAATTCTATGGTCTTTGCAGATAAAAGCGGAAAAGTAAAGCATTTATACAGTAAAACACATCTGGTACCATTTGGGGAATATAGGCCTTTGGGTGACATTATACCGACACCCGCTCAATTAAGTACTGGGAATGGTAAAGAATTGATAACAATCAATACCCAAAATGGTGATTTTGTTTTTGCACCTGCAATTTGTTATGAGATTATTTTTTCTGATTCTTTGATACCAAATGGAAAAACACCTAATGCTATCGTAAATATAACAAACGATACGTGGTTTGGTTTGACACCCGGGGTTTACCAACATCTTGATATGGTGCGCAGGTATGCAATTGAATCTGGCGTGCCTGTGGTTCGTGCAAACTATTCTGGAATTAGTGCGTTTGTCGCATCAGATGGAAATATAGTATCTGCATTACCTGTCGGTCAAAATGGTTCATTAGATGGTTTTGTCTGGGGCGCACACAATACACCGTACAGGGCAATTGGATGCAATTTATGGATGATATTTATTTTGATGTTTTCAATAATTGTTTCAATATCCATATCCGTATTTCAGAAGAAAGATTAGATTCAGGGTTTCTTTCTGAATCTATATGCTGAATAAGTGCAGCAACGGAACAGCCTTGTTCTTTGGCAAGTGTTTTTAAAACATCAACGAATTCGGGTTCCAGAGATATACTGGTTTGATGTCCTGATAAAGATACAGATATTTTATACATTTTTATATTTTTCCGACAACTAAACAATCAATCATCGCACGATAAGGGTCATCGTATTTACGCAAAACAGATAATGTTAAATTATCCAACATAAAGCAAGAACCTGTTGCATCAAATGCAAACCAAAACAAATCGTTGCGACCAAAAATTGTTTTTCCAAATAAATTTTTATTGCTGGGCAAGTTGTGATTTATATCGGTGATAGCAGGTAAAGGGTATCTTATGCCACGAGGAATTTCTATTGGTCCGAAAATGCATGCTGAACCCAATGTAATACCATGACAGTGTTTATATAAATCTATAAGGAAAGGTGGCAACATCACAACACGCATGTTTTGTAAATTTGTATTAATCATGCTTATATCTACCTGGGAATTTGCAGGAAATATAGTCGCCCCGCGAGATTGCATAAAAGATAAAAATTCATTTGTTGTCATGGATGTTAACCCTCCCGTCCGGACATAGCGTTGAATGCGCTTTGGCTTAATCTGTCTGATGTTGCATTTCCGCCATCACCGCCACCGCCTGTGTGAGTTGTGACGTATACTTTTTTTTCAGGATTTGGTAAAAATACCGTTCTTGCATCGCTTTGATCGATGATGAATTTATCCAGATTATGCGAATGTGGAAATGTGAGACACAAAAACATATTATCAATTTTTAATTCACCACCCCAAACCAATGGTATGCGAAATCGAATTGACATATTTTCTGGCAATGCACGTCCCATAACAAGATTTATAAAATCGTTTTGAGATAAATTCATAAAAGCTATTTCTTCCAAAGAATCGCTTAACGATGATAAAAATTCACGTCGCAAAGCAGAATATTTTTTAAACCAATCTGCATCTAATGTACAATGAGTCGGTGTATATTCCATTACAGGCATATCGTCCATTTGTAATGCAGAAAGTTTATCAAGAGCAAGATTTTTGTTTAATTGCATCGCTTTTATCTCATTGTTTTAATGTATTGTATCATTGTATCAATATATTCTGAATAAGAATCAAAATTATCTTTTGTGTCTTCGTCCGCATCTTTTGGCCAAGCAGGTGGTAATTCAGAAACGAATGCCTTTAATTCATCCATAGAATGAACAACATGAATAGAATCTGAAGATGTTTGTTGGTTTGTTGTGTCTAATAAAAATGTGTTAACGTGTATAGGGATACTTTCCAGCGTTTCTCGGAAAACAGATTGTAATTTATCAATTGCCATTTGCAGTTTATTAATGTCTGCATTAATTGCACCCATCCAAACAATTTCATTCGGCGCAATCGCGAACAAATTAGGTGTAAAGCCAGCGATAATGGGATTTGGTTTTACTACGTATCCGCCTTCGGCAAACATTTGCGCCAAAACCGGATCAAATTGTTTGTGTAAATCTTTGGGGCTCATAGATTCTGGTTGATTCTGAGAGGCTGCTTGTTGTGCAACAATTTGGGCCATGTTTGAAGGTAAATTTAATCTGGGTGGACGTGAAGCCGGAATGTTTGTGTTTTGTGGTATCGGAATTGGTATTTGTTCGGTTGTTTGTATGTCAGCATTAGAATCCGGTTGTTTGGATATTGTTTGTTGAGAAACTGGTGCAGACGCGTTTTGTGTCGGTATAGCGGGTTGTGTCGGTACTGATGGTGTTTTAGTCGCTGCTTTTTTGTAGGCGCTTTTTATAACTGGTACATAAATAAAACACAATCCGAATACAAATATAAATATCGCAACACCGATAGAAATATAAAAGCCCGAGCTTATTGCTATGTGTTCTGTTTGTAGTTTAGCCAAGGTATCCCAATGTTCTTTGAAAAATAAATTGAAACCAAAAATAGTGTTTAACCAGAATGTCAGCCCCAGCAAAACAGATATGCCGAGCAATAATGATATCAAAAGTCTTTCAATTTTATTCTTCATTTTGTTTTCATTGTATCATATTTTATGATAAACTGTAAACAAATGATAGAAATAAATGAAGTTTTTTCTGATTCGGATAAACGGCTTGCTTTGTTGTGTGATGACGTAATTGACACTAATGATTTGGCAGGTATGGCTGATGATATTATCAAAGGCAATATACATTTGATATCTGCGCCTGTGGATATAGTGCCGTTGTTATGGGCGTATTTGGAAAAATCAGATGTTAAAATTTTGACCAGATTTGTTTTTGCACCAAAACAAAAAAATATAGATTCTGATATGTACGAATTGGCATCAAAAATAACTAATATTTGTAAAAAAGGTGCTGATGGTGTTCAGATTTTTATTAAAATGCGTGATTTTGAAAGTTTTATAGAAAAAATTTCTGTTGTTCGTGATGATTTGTTCTTTGAACACGATTTGTGTTTGGTTATGGATATAGAAGATTTGGATATACATCAACTGCCTATGATATTTCAAAAATTACGCGATGTTCATGTAAAGGCATTGGCTTTTACTTTGAATGATGATATGAAAAATCGTTCTGATTTTGTGGGGCGGGTTTATGGACTTTTGCAAAATTGGGATATGGACGGTGAATTGCATTTTATGTTGAATAACAATTTTGACCGCATAGACCAAGTCATTCGTTTGGTGGAAAGCGAAAAACCTGAATTGTCTGATAAATTACGTTTTTTTCTTGATTATTGATTGCCAAGAATAAGGTATTTTGGATTAGTTGTACCAGCTTTGTTTTTTATCTGATACCGGGTTTTTATTGTATCTAGGTCAGTAGATTTTATTTCAAGTTTTGTTTGTTTTAATTCATTTATTATCCAATCGTAATATTCCCAATGGTCTGTACCAATTATAATTTTGCCGTTTTTTCCGATATATTTTGATAATAAATTTAAGAAATCGTGATTTAATAATCTGCGTTTTTCATGCTTTGCCTTTGGCCAAGGGTCTGGATGTAAAATCCAAATTTCAGAAAATTGAACATCTTTTAATTTTTCTAGTATCAAGCGAACATCATCTGGGAAAACATGGATGTTTTTGTATTCGTTTAATACAACATTGTTCGATTCGTTTGTTATGGCTGAAAGCAGGGCTGCTACACCGTTAGCAAACGGTTCTGCGCCGATAACAGTTGTGTCAGGGTGTTGAATGGCTAAATCACGAAGATGTTCGCCGTTTCCAAATCCAATTTCCAAAATTGCGCCCGATTCCGCAGATTTTGGCATGATTTTTGGTAATAAATTTTCCATAAGCCATTGTTTGCGCAAAGACAATTTTTTACCATGTCTGCGACCGAATGTTCTGATATTTTGATTTTCAAAATGTTTTAATTCTTGTTTTTCCATATATTTAGTATAGAATTAATTAGTCAAAAAACAAGGGTGAAATAAAATGCGTAACGGATTATCTAAAGATTTAATTGCTCGTGTATTGGGCGCGGCACCAAAATATACGTTGGAAGAATTGGAAAAAAAATATCCACTGCGTCAATTAGAAGAGGGTGCATTGGTGACGCGTTTTGCTCCCAGTCCAACTGGTTATATGCATTTGGGAAATTTATATAGTGCGTTGATTAGTTATAAGTTGGCTACCCAGTCCAATGGTTTGTTTCTATTGCGTATAGAAGATACTGATACCAAACGTGAAATCAAAGAAGCAGTTGATATTGTTATAAACGCTTTGGCTAAATTTGGAATAAGGAATAATAATGATATCTCTTCTGATTATGGTCCGTTTTATCAATCGCAACGCAAAGACGTTTATCATTCTGTGGCGGCATATTTATTGGAACGTGGTTTGGCGTATCCTTGCTTTTTAACCCAAGAAGAAATGGATGAAATCCGAGAAAAACAAAGTCTTGCTGGTTTGGCGACCGGTATTTATGGTGAATTTGCACGCGACAGGGATATAAGTGAAGAAGAAATAATAAAACATCTTGATAACGGGGAAACACCATCGATTCGTTTGTATTCAAATGGAAATCCGGAAAACAGAATTTATTTTAAAGATTTTGTACGTGGGTCGATATCTATCCCAGAAAATAATGAAGATATTGTTATAATAAAATCTACAGACAGATTGCCCACGTATCATTTTGCGCATTTGTGTGATGACCATTTTATGCGGATTACTCATGTTGTTCGTGGTGAAGAATATTTCGGAACACTTGCGTTGCATATTCAAATGTTTCGTATGATGGGATGGCAATTACCAAATTATATACATACCGCTACATTGGATAAAATCGATGAAGAAACCGGAAAACAACGTAAAATGTCTAAGCGTAAAGATCCTGAAAATAATGTCGCGTTTTTTATGGAACAAGGATGGCCTGCGGGTGCAGTCATAGAATATTTAGGAAATATTTTGGCGCCTGGTTATGAAGAAGCAAAATTAAAGGGTCAGGTTAAATCTTTTTGGGATTATGAATTGAAACCAAAGAAAATACCCGCATCAGGTTCGCTGTTTGATATGAAAAAATTAGAATGGTGGGCCAAAGAATATATTGCGACATTGTCAGTTCCTGATTTGGTGAAATCTGTTGTTGATTGGGCAAACGAATATGGTAATGAAGATAATAAAAAACAAGTTTCAGATATTAATTATTTAACATCAGTATTGTCTATTGAACGCGATAATCCAAAACGTATTCGTAAAGATTTCATTACGTGGCAACAAACTTTGAAAGAGGTTTCTTATTTCTGGGATTTCTTGTTTACGCCGAATCGCGAATATGAATATAACATCAACGCTTTACGTGAATTTTTGGCAACATATGATGCAAAAGATGATAAAGATACTTGGTGGCAAAAAATCGTGTATACGGCGGAAAAACTGGGGTTAAAGCCTGGGGAAATTGCAATGAATTTGCGTGTTGCTATGACTGGGCGGACCAATACACCTGATTTGTATTCTTTGATGCAAGTGTTAGGTGGTGAACGCGTTAGAGAAAGAGTAAATTTTATTCTGTAATTTGGTTTATCAAAGGAAAGGAAAATGGTAAAAAATAAAAAAGTTGTAAAGCAGAAATTACGTGCTGTAAAAAAAGATAAACACGCATATGGTTTGTTAAAAGTTTTACAGGCTACTGGTTTGTTCCGTTGGGAACGTCCATCTACCAAAGCGGAAGAAGTTATAAACATATTAACCCATGGTATCGGTATCGGGCTTGCTATGGCGGCACTTTGTTTGATGGTTGGTTGGGCTGTTTATTATCATAACGTTTGGGCAATGGTTGCGTGTTCTATATTCGGTGTGACAATGTTTACTTTGTATTTTGGTTCTACGATGTGTCATGCGACCATAGGTGATAAGTGCGAATGTTTTTTTGAAGTATGGGATTCAATTGCAATTTATGCGTTAATAGCGGGAACTTATACGCCATTTTTATTGGTTAATTTGAATCGGTGTGGGCATACTGCATTGGGATGGACGATGTTTGGAATACTTTGGGCGATTGTTATATTTGGCGCCGTAATGAAGTTAATAAATCCGCATAAGCAGCCTAAATGGTTGGTTGTGTTGTATTTGATTATGGGTTGGGCGTTGATTTGGATTTTGCCTGCGATGATAGAAACTATATCTGCACGCGGAATGTGGTTTGTTTTGGCTGGTGGATTGTCTTATTCGATTGGTGTAATCTTTTATTTGTGGCGAAGATTGAAATTTGCGCATGCGCTTTGGCATTTGTTTGTAATCGGGGGAAGTGTTTGTTTCTTTTTTGCAGTTCTTTACGGCTCAATTATTGATTTCGCTCAAAAGTGTATAAGATAAAAATATATGCATTTTTCCCGATTATATGGTATAATATTCCCGTAAAGGAAAAGAAAAAATACAAGGAAAAAAATATGAATCGGCTGAAACCCGCAGAAACCTACACACACACACACACACACACACACACACA
>CAMZIQ010000004.1 GCA_947307295.1 uncultured Pseudomonadota bacterium | reverse complement strand
TCTCGGGATTTTTATTGTGTTTTTCACCTTATATTTCCTGTGTCAAAACGACAAAACATTAACAAAAAACAGGAGATAAAAGAATGATTGAACAATTTACCGGCCCAAAACTATTGGACCAAAAACAAGTCGCCAACATTCTCGGCACAACGGTATCAACACTCAATAGTATGCGTTATGCGGGTAAATTAAAGGACCTGCCATGCGTGCGCTTTGGAAATCGCGTTAAATACCTACAAACCGACATTGAAAACTACATTAACAATCATAAAGAAGGAATTAACCATGACTAACACAACAACAAATCCATATAAAAACGTTGCGCTGGATTACCTGAACAAAGGATTTTCCGTAATACCATTGGCTTATGGGAACAAAAACCCTATTTTGTCGGGATGGTCCAAATATTGTGACCAAATAATGCCCATTAAAGAAGCGCAAATATTTTTCGCTAATGCACATAATATCGGCTTGGTTTTGGGACCGGCTAGCGGTCTTTGTGCTGTTGATATTGATACGGATGACCCAACACTATTGGAAAAAATAGAACGTATCTTACCGGAATCACCACTAAAAAAACGTGGTGCCAAAGGTTATACCGCGTTCTATAAATACAATGGATTGCCTAGTAAATCCGTGAAGACCGAAAACGGCGATGGGATTGATTTCCTATCAACCGGACGACAAACAGTATTACCACCATCTGTACACCCGGCCGGGATGGAATATAAATGGCTTACCAACGAAACATTATTAACATGTCCAACGGAAAATATCCCTGAAATTTCTGGCGATACATTAAAACAGTTGTTTGATTTGTTGACCCCGGAAACACAAAATACCAGCGCACTAATTAACGTCACAAAACCCATCGCAAACATAGAAGATATCAAAAAAGCATTGGATTGTATACCTGCCGACATTGAATACAATGATTGGTTAAAAATAGGAATGGCATTACATGACTATTCCGGCGGTGCTCAATGGGGATTGGAATTGTTTGATTCTTGGTCACAACATGGAAGCAAATATAAAGAACGCGAACCATTAAAAAAATGGGTTTCTTACTCTGTTGGCGACGGAATAACCATCAACACGTTGTTTGCGCTGGCAAAACAATACGCTTATATGACTGACGCGGAATTCGTACAAGTAAAAAAAGAACGAGAAGAATGCAATATAAAACAAACGCGACACGTTAAACACCTTGAAGCATTAAAAAAAGATATGATTACGGCACCACCGGGATTAGTTGGCCAAATAACCAAATACATACAGGAAATTTCCGTAAAACAGCAACCCATTTTGGCTTTGGCCGGTGGAATAGTTGTTGCCGGAACGGTATACGCCCAACGCGCTCAAACACCATCTGAATTACGTTCTAACATATACTGTTTCGGCATAGCGGAAACCGGAACGGGAAAAAATGACCCCAAAAGAGCAATACAGAAGTTATTTGAACGAGAAGAATTACGTCCTAGTTTACGCAAAGCCCTACGTGGTGCCCCTGTGTCCCGTGCTGGTCTTGTGGACGCGATTTATGCCGCAAATGGGAAATATTTGACGGTGATTGACGAAATTGGACATTACCTTGACGGTATTAATGGTAAAACGTCTCAATCGTATTCCAAAGAAATTATGTCCACATTCACACAATTATACAGTAATGCCGACATGAAATATTTGGGCCGCGAATACAGCCAACATGGTAAAGACGCAAAACAACGTACGGACACAGAACAACCTTGTGTTTGTGTGCTTGGTTTAAGTGTTCCATCGGCGGTTTATGACGCAATAACCAAATCTGATATTCTGGACGGTTTTATGACCCGATGGTTTATACTAGAAACGACTGATATTGACCCGAAAGATAATGAAGAACGTGTACGCGTTGAACAATCTAGTATTTTTAAATTAATTGCTGATATCAACACAATAACCACCGCGCTCGACAAAAGAAGAAACAATGGTGAACCATACGTTGTTCCAACAACGGTAAAAGCAAACGAATTGTTAAAAAAATATAAAAAAGAATTCAATGACGCTCGTATTTCAAATATAAAAAATGGAGCGGAAGTAGCATGTTTATACACTCGTGCTTATGAGAATCTTGAAAAACTGTCTATGGTCGCCGCTGAAATAAACCCAATAACATATTTACCAACAATCACCGAAAAAAGTGTTAATTGGGCATACGCCGTTGTTTCGTTTTCTATTGAGCGTATGAAAGTACTATTGGAAGAAATCGATAAAACGGGTTATGAAAAGAAACTTGACGACATGGAAGAAAAATTAAAATCTCTTGATGGTCCCATAACAATGTCTATGTTTGGTAGTAAATTCCGTAAAATACCACACAAAGAACGAAATGGATTATTGACGGATTTGATTGGTTTAAATTGTGTGAAACTGTATGTAAAAGATAACATAACGTACGTTGAGCATATGGACCACGTGTTAAAATTGTAAAACTGTTCAAATGTCGGGGGTATACACCATAAAAAACTTATGAACAACACATATACCCCCTACATTTTTACAGTTTAACAGTTTATACAAAAAACGCGCTCTATAAAAACTTGTTGTTAATGCTAGCAAGTGGCGTTTTGATGGGTCAAAAAGTACTAATAACACCTATTAACGATTGTTTTGTGTCTCATAATTATCACATATGATAAATAACCGCATAAAATGTCACAAAAACGCAAAAAAATTATCATAACTATTTGATTTTACTTGACTTTTGATATATTTTACGGTATAATAATACCATATAATTAATGGAGAGAACATGAAAGATATTAGATACATAAAAAATTATGCCAAAAACATGTTGCGTGAATGGAAAACCCTACCCGAATATCAAAACTTTCGTGACCGGGTTGGTATGGAAAACCTAACCTTAACTTTCGCAAAAAACGGTGTTGCGCAATTGTGTCATTTTAATTCTTGGGAAGAATTGTTGCGGGCTTCACCGGAACACAAACACTTTATCAAACTGGTTTTATCTCATCCGGACATATATGACGAAGGGTATTTTGGTAAAAATGACGCACCGGAATGGACACTAAAAAAATGGAATGAATGGCATTCTTTTTGGGTAAACAATATCACCGAACCGTATCAATACGAACGCATATGTAAAATGTCTAAAAAAATTAGAGAGTTATTAACCCCGATAAAATCAATTAATTATAAAACGGACCACGAAAAAATATACTATGTAATCGGTCAAGAAATTTTACACGATGATATGCCTTGCGGAAACGTATTCTTTAATGAGTTTATTTTTGCTATGCTTTTGGCCGGCTTTAAAATGGTGACATCGCCCGAACAACATAAATTCTGGTTTAATGCTAGTCAAAAACAAATGAAACGACTCCAACAAACGCAACAATTATATAAAGAAATGTTTGGTGGCGCATACCCCGGTGTAATTGACCATATGTATGCTTGCCCGCGGGAATATATGGAAATACACGGCGAACCAACAATAACATAATTTTATATTTCTATGCGGTCGGCAAACAAAACATACAAAATGGCTATTGGCATACACGCAAAACACCAGAATATAAACCAACCTTTTTTTATAAATACTGCTTCTCTTGGCTCTACTTTATTCATGTTTTACCCCCATCATTAACAGAAATGCAATATTACGCTAACCAAAACGGCAACCACCGATATTCCAATGGCGACTTTTGCTAAATACTTACTGTCACGCGCAATACTAACACTTTGTTGCGCTAATTCATTACTTTTCTTGGTCTCGTTTAACGTGTCTTGGTTTAACTGTATCTGCTTCGCTTCAAATTCTCTCTGACGCGCTTCTTTTTCCTGTTGCTTACGCTCTTCTTCTTTTTGTTGTTTGGCGATTTCCGATAATTGTAAAGCCGACGTTGGCATATTATTTGTAAATATCATATGACAACCCCATATTAATAATACTGTTCTATGTAATTGTACGCTTTATCAAACACTTCTTGGTCTTTTATCTTGTACTTTACCCAAACCACCTTACGTAATTCCTGTTTAATAATGCGTTTACCTTCGGTTGTGGCCTGCCATCCATCAAAACGAACAACCTTCACGATATCGTCTATGTCATTCACGATACGTTCAACGATAATCGGTGTCTTCTCATTACGAACACTATTGAACAAATCGGTTAATGCGGCCTTACCTTTATCAATATCGGCTTCCGGCACAACGTCTTTCTCTGCACCTGCGGCGGTCTTGGCCAAATCCAACAACAGTTTCAAAAATTCAATACTGGTTATTAACCCCTGTGCATGTTTGTCACGCAATTGTTCCAATTTCTGCCCCAATTCAATAAATTTCGGGTCGTTGCTGTATTTACGTATTTTGGCAACCAAATTTATTTCAATATGTTTTGTCACTTTGTTTATGTCTTTATGTTTTTCAATGAAATTATCTATCAAATCCGGGTCCATGGCGATAATGTCCATGTCGTCTTTGGTTTCACCCACGGTTAAATTCTCGTGAACGATTTCCATTGTTTTGACGCCCAATGCGGCCCAAATTAACCCACCACGGCCGTCGGTTGGTTTTACGGATTCATACACACGAGTCAACCATGCGTAATCTTTTCTGTATTGCTTTAAAAATGGGTCCGGCGACAATGCGTCCCACGCGCGGTTTAACACACGATAATCCGCGCCAAACTTATCTTTGATATCGTTGGTCGGCAATTTCTCTTGGGCGGCCATCAAACCTTCCCAACCGTCAACATTACGGTCCAAATCACCGAAATAATCCAAACATTTCTTCATGAGTGCTGGCAATTTATCTTTAACGGACGCAATATTGGTAATAACCTGTTTCATTGTTTGTTCGTCAAAGTTTAATGCCTTGGCAACGTCGTCAAATATACCAACATAATCAACGATTAACCCGTGGGTCTTATCGCTATCATAAACACGATTAGTTCTGCATATGGCCTGCAACAATGTATGGTCTTTCATTGGCTTGTCCAAATACATTACCTGTAAAATTGGCGCGTCAAATCCGGTTAATAATTTCGCTGTGACAATAACCAATTTCAATGGTGAATTCGGGTCACGGAAATAATCCAAAACCTTGGCTTCTTCATCACGACTACGGCGATATGCTTTATATTTATCTTCTTTGTCGTTGTTAGTGTCCATAACAATTGTCGTGGCGTCTTCACCTAACAATTTGTCTAATTCTTCTTTATACATTAAACAACATTCACGGTCATAACAAACAACCTGTCCTTTATAACCGTTTGGTTCAATTTTTGTTTGATAATGATTGGCGATATGTTCGCAAACTTTCTTGATACGCTTGCGGTCATACATAATCGCTTTCATATTGACCCGTTTGGACAATTGCGCTTTATCTGCTTCTGATAAACCTTCGGTTAACGCGTCAAATTCTGCGTTCAATTTTTCTTTATCAACGTGCAATTCAACCGGTACCGCTTCAAAATGTAATGGTAAAGTGGCCCCGTCACGGATGGAATCCGAAAACGAATACTTGCTCATATAACCACTGGCGTCTTCTTCTGCACCAAATGTTTTGAAAGTGTTTTTATCAACGCGGTTAATTGGTGTACCGGTTAATCCAAAGAAGAACGCATTTGGCAACGCCAACCGCATTTTTTCACCCAAATTACCTTCTTGGGTTCTGTGGGCTTCGTCAACCATAACAATAATATTGTCGCGTTCGTTCAATACCGTATCCACGTCACCAAATCTGAATATGGTTGTAATCAAAATCTTACGGGTATCGTTTTTAAAGAACGACATTAACTCTTCTTTGGTGGTTGCTTTGTCCAAATTTGGAATATCGGACGCATTGAACGTCGCGGTTATCTGGGTTTCCAAATCCAAACGGTCATCTACAATAACCACCGTCGGGTTCTTTAATTCCGGCGTCATACGTAATTTTTGTGCGGCAAATACCATCAACAATGACTTACCTGACCCTTGGAAATGCCAAATCAAACCTTTCTTGGTTTTACCGGCCTTCACACGGTCAACAATCATATTCGCACCTTCGTACTGCTGATAACGGCAAATAATTTTGTATTTACGGTGTTTTTTATCGGTTGCGAATATCGTAAAGAATTGGAATATGTCCATAATCTTTTCTGGGGTTATCATATCGGCAACGCTTATTTGAACGTCTTTCAAAGTACCTTCGGTTTTATGTGTTGGTGTATGCCATGGCCCCCATAAATTAATCGGCATACATACTGACCCATAGCGGAAACATTTACCTTCGGTGGCGAAATTAAACACGTTTGGAACAAACATTTGTGGAATGCTCTTTTCGTATGCGGAAATGTCGCCCGCGCCATCCAACCATGTTATCGCTTCGCGTACTGGTGTCTTTAATTCACCAATTGCAATTGGAAAACCGTTGATAAGTAATACAATGTCCAAACGTTTACCGCCTTCTTGCATTGGGTAAACCCATTGGTTGGTCACAATGTATTCATTCTTTTGTAATTCGTCCGGGGTTAATGTACCGAAAAAGCGAATTGGTATCATGCGTCCATTTTCGCCAAACGGAAACGAATTTTCTTCAAATATCAATTTCTTAAACTGTTCATTACGTGTCACAATATCATGCGCTTGGGTTGATAATATCAAAGAACGCAATTTGTAAATAACGTCGTCCGCACGTGATGGTTCCTCGGCGATTTCCGGGTTCAAACGAATTAACGCGTCACGTACCATTGGTTCAACCAACACATCGTTATACTGCCGTGGTAATTCTTCTGCGGGTACGTATTTCCAACCGTTGGCCTTTAACGTACTTATTATCATTTGTTCTGTGGTATTATCTTCATTAAACATACGATATTCCTTTAATTAAAATTCCTGTTAACCAGCGCACGCACGGTTTCATTCAACGCGTCTAATGATTGTTGCGTTGCCATTTTTGTTTGCTCTGCTTGTTGAACACGGCCAACAAATTCCTTCTGAATGTTTTCTGATGGAACGGGCACTTGATAATTTGACAACCATATTGTACTTAAATTTTTTTGCGCTATTCCGTTTGAAGAATCGATACAATCTTGTTCAAATTTGTCTTGATTTAATACATAAAATAAATAATCGGTCAAAATCTTATTTGTATTTGGTCTTAAACATGCCACACGCTGATTTAACCCCGCCGGCAACAAATCTTTTGACACCAAACCGACTCTACCAACATTTCCTGTTAATGATACCAACAAATCGTTTTCCTTCAACATATACCCTTGAATTTCCGATTGCTTACTTATTGGGTAAAATTCCGGATTATCATCAACAATTTTCCCTTTCTGAACATTTGTTATACGAATAACTCGTATACCACTATTCGTGTATAACTTACTTTGAAAAGCATAACCGTTTAATATTTTACAAACATCCGAAATTGACATAAAATCGTACGATTTATTCATAATCATTTCATTGTATATTATTTTAATTAAATCGTCTGTTTGTTTTATTAATTTCTTATACGCTTGGCGGGTTTCTTCGGCAGCCATTAATATCTTTGCCAACCGTTTTTGCTCTTCCATCGATGGCAAATCAAATTCTAATTCTTTCAAATCACCCCAATTTATTGTCGGCGACAACGACCCTACCGATATCTTTATTGCGGCGTCCAAAAAGTAATCCGAAGCGATAAAAAACGGAAAAAAATCCTTATCGACAACGTCTGTTTTTGGACGTAAAACCAAACCGTGCGCCGAAAAAATACCGTCAAATGGTGCTATCGCGACTTTCTTTTGATATGCACGTCGTTTCCCAAACAAAACATCGCCTTTCTTCATTATCAATTTATCACCAATTGGTGCAACGTCGCTTCCCCAACGATTAACACGTAAATCTTTGCTATCTAAATGTTCCAAACCGATATAAACAGATTTGTCGCTTTCTACGGGTTTCTTTTTTTCTGTGCTGTTAAAAGCAATTTCACCAAATTTATACAATGCCATTTTAATCACCTGCCTTTAACGCTTTTTCCAATGCGGTTATATGTTTGTTTAACGTGTTTGATTTGTATGACCATTCCGTTGATAACTGTTCCACTGTTTTTTCAATAACACATTCTGTGGTTGAACAAATCTGTGCATACAAACTGATATTCAATGAACAATTATTACTTTCTATTTCCTTGTTGGTCACAACACGTGCGAAATTATCAATGTCTTTGTATTCCGCGTACGCATTTGCTATTTTCTGAATATGTTTATCTTCCAAATAACTTTCTGCGTTTTTGCGAGTCACTTCTTCTTTGGCGTTGATAAATAATACTTTACCGCGATGTTCGGCTGACTTTTTACTGCGACAAATAATAATGCACGCTTCCATTGGCGAATTAAAGAACAAATTCGGTCCCAACCCAATAACACATTCAACCAAATCTGCTTTGACCAAATTCTTACGCATTTCGTTTTCTTCGTCACGGAACAAAACACCATGTGGAAACAATATCGCGCAACGCCCCGTCTTTGGGTCCATGCTTTTCAAAATATGTTGGAAAAACGCATAATCGGCGCGCCCCTGTGGCGGGGTTCCCAAAAAATTACGTCCCCACTTGTCATGGCTAAACGCTTCACGGTCCCAATTCTTAATTGAATATGGTGGATTGGCCAACACTAAATTAAACGTCTTTAATTCACCACGTTCAATAAAACACGGATTTTTCAAAGTATCATCATTGGCAATATGAAAATCTTCAATCCCGTGTAGGAATAAATTCATTTTACTGATTGCGGACGTTAATTGTACAAATTCTTGACCATAAATTTTTACATTACGCCATTCTTGGCCTGTTTTTTTCAAATATGCGATTGCCGATATTAACATACCCGCCGTTCCGCATGTTGGGTCATAAATTGATTCACCCGGTTGTGGTTTCAACATTTCTGTCATTAAATGCACAACCGTACGATTGGTATAAAACTCCTGTGCTGTATGTCCGGCGTCGTCCGCAAACTTTTTAATCAAATACTCATAACCTTGGCCCAATTCGTCTTCGGGGCAATTCGCCAATGACAATGTCTTGCCACTAAAATGTTCTACCAAATCTTTCAACAAACGGTCCGACAAACGCTTTTTGTTGGTCCATGCGGCGTCACCAAACACACCGGTTAATTTTTGTGGGTTCGCATTCTCTATCGCCAAAAACGCGTTCTTTATCTCTAAACCAACATTTTCGGACACAACCCGAACGTCATTCCAATGCGCCCCCTTTGGAATAACAAAACTGTGCGATTCTGGCCATTCTAACGCTTCCACATTGCCGTCATTTTCGGCCAACACTTTTGCACTTTCTTCGTCATATACGTCACAAATACGTTTAAAGAATAGCAACGGGAAAATGTATTGTTTATACGTTCCTGCGTCAATGTGCGTACGCAATAAAACCGCGGAATTCCACAAATACGATTTCAATTCATCCAATGTTATGCGATTACTCATTGATATACCCCCCGTCCACTAACAATTGTTTGAATTTTTGTTCTGATAATTTGACTTCATTTAATGTTTGCAAAAATTCCTGTTTTACCACCGCTGGCGAAACACTTTCAACGGCTTTATGTTCAATGTAATTATTTACCGCCAATGTCCAATCGTGGTCCGCTATATCTTGGATTGTCACAACCTTTGATTTTTCTGGGACGTCTGTATAGTTTTTATACAATTCGTACACGGCGTCTATGTCTTTGTCTTCCATAACATTTTGTGCACGTTTCGCGGTATAAATGTTGGACGCGTCAACCAATACAATCTTGCCGCGGTGGGATTCTGGTTTATTGTTATTCAATATCAATGCACACGCATTAACACCAGTTCTGTAAAATACACCACTTGCCAAATTTATGATGGCTTCCAATTTGTCGGTTTCAACCAATTTACGACGCATTTCTGCTTCTTTGCCACCACGGAATAAAACCCCCTGCGATAAAATAACCGCGCAACGACCGTTCTTTGGGTCCATCGATTTTATCATGTGTTGCAACCACGCAAAATCACCATTAGAATCCGTCGGGCAACCGAACATATTACGACCATAAATATCGGTCAAAAACGCGTCTGCGCCCCAATTCTCTAACGAAAACGGCGGGTTGGCAATTACACAATCAAACGTTTGTAATTCGCCACGGTACAAAAAACGCGGCGAACGTAATGTGTCGCCTTGGACAATCTTAAAATCACGACCACCATGTAGGAATAAATTCATACGTGCAATTGCCGACGTCGCTAAATTATTTTCCTGTCCATAAATTTTACCGTATGTCGACGTATCATTGTTTATATGGTGAATGGCTTCTATTAACATACCACCGGTACCGCATGCGGGGTCGTATACTGTTTCACCCGCCTTTGGCGCCAAAATACGGACCAATAACTTAACAATGGAACGCGGGGTGTAAAATTCGCCGGCATTCTTTTTCGCCAAATCTGCGAATTTCTTTAATAAATATTCATAACTGTCACCCATAACGTCATTCGGATAATTTTTATTACCAACCTTTCTCGACGACATATGCTCGACTAAATCTTTCAACCTTTCGTCTGATAATTTACTTTTGTCGGTCCAATTGGCGTCGTCAAAACTGGAAAACACGCCCGACAACGTATCTGGATTGGCGCGTTCTATTCCGGTCATGGCGTTAACTATTGCCAAACCAATATTTGTTGTCTGTTCACGAACGTCGTTCCAATGGCACCCATCCGGGATTATAAAACGGTGGTTGTCCGGCAACGCTGCATATTCGGCGTCATTTCCGGATTCTTCCATCGCAATTTGTGTTTCTTCGTCGTACACGTCCGAAATACGTTTGAAAAACAAAATTGGAATAACATAACTCTTGTATTCGTCCGCATTTATCGGGCCGTGCAAAATGTTGCATGCTTCATACAAATACAAAAAAAGTTGGTCTCTGGTCGTCTGTTCCATACGTTTACCCACTTGAAATTTATTATATTATAACAGATTATATTCATATTTGTAATATTTGTAAGTAAAAATCGTTTGTTCCGGGCCGATTTTTTTTTGCGCGTATTGAAAAGTGGGTTGGGAACACCAAACAACATAACTTAACTTTAACTACCCGCCCCCTTTGCGCGCCGTTCAAATTCGGCGTTTTTAGTGGCGCACGCCCGGCAACCCGGGCCACATATGCGCGGTCAACCTATGCGACGCGCGTAAACACGTCCAGCGCACAACGCTACCATCTTATTGAATGTACTTGTTTATTATCGTCACGGGTTATAAATGGGTATAAAATCCTAAAAATTATTTTTCTGAAAAAAATCCCATCATTTTATCTGTTGCACGTTGTATTGAATCGCGCACCGGGTCCATATTCAAACGCGCATATACTTTCACGGCCGCAAACGTTTTATCACCTAATGCCTTGCCCAATATAAAATCACCAACGCCTAACATGGCTTGATAACTACCAAATGTTCTACGCAAATCATGAATACGTAAATCTTCTATATCGGCACGTTTTAACAATGCGTACCACGGCCGGTGAAAATCTTCCACATGGCCGCTTTTGCTCTTGCGTTTATCGGAATATGTCGCGCTTGGAAACACCCACCCCTTGGTGGCACCTTCGCTTTGTTCCTGCATATGTTTTAATAATTCATATGCTTGTTCTGACAATGGAATACGCTGTGATTCACCGTTTTTGGTTATTGGAAAGTAAACATTTGCGTTCTCTTTGTCTGTCAACATAACGTTTTCCCAGCGCATGGACAATATGTTGCTACGTCTTTGCCCCAAAAATAACGCCAATAATACGAAATTACGGAATTGTTCGTTTGGCTCTTCTCTTAATGCCGTGAAAAATCTTTGTAATTCTTCCGGCTGTAAAAAACGTTCTCTGCTTTTTTCTTTGAGTTTTTTAACGCCATCAACAGGGTTATAATACGGTTTTCTATCGCCCCATTCACATGCTAACCTATACATATGTTTGAGTAATGTAATAACGCGATTTGCCGTATACAAACTGGTCTTTTTTACGGTATCGGCATGCAATCTTTCCACTTCTGCTCTGGTAATGTCTGCCATTTTGGTTAAATGGTACTGTTTTAAATTATTACGCATCATACAATCGTCTTTTTGTATGGATTTCGGCTGTTTATGTACCAACGAATGACGTGGCTTGTATTGTGTCTCATAAAACTCTTTCAACGTCATTTTTAAATAATCTTCCTTACCGCCGCCGGTTGGGTTGTCGCCTTGGTTGGCCATTTCACGTAATTCGTGCGCTTTGGCGCGGGCTTCTACCACCTTCATATCACATGCACGGCCAATCTTCTTTTGAATTGGACGCCCCTTGAATTTCATATAGAAATAATACGTCTTTGCGCCACCATACGTGACCACCAACATTAACCCGTCTTTTGACCCTTCGTCATAATACGTTATTTTGTTTTCCTGTTGCGATGGCGCTTCAATGGCGGCTATTGCCTTCTCTGTAAAATTAATACGTCTGGTCTGCATTTTTACACTCCTAAAACACGTTTTATTTCCTACCTATTTCCTACTAATGGCTCATTTTCCTACCGTTTCCTACTCATTTCTATTGACTTTCTATATTTGGCATGATACGCTATAACCCGTAGGAAATCAAGTGTTTTGTGAAATTATTTATCAATAATTATTTTGTGACTCGATGACTGTTAATCCGTCTTTCGAGGTCTATAAAGTACCAAAATAGTAAAAAATCCCAGATACCTCTATTGTTTATCGATTTTTGGTAGGTTTATCTTATTTAGGTCAGAGGTTAAAGATAGTACCTCTTCATAACATTCTTTTTGAATCGATTTTAAGGCTGGGAGCCACAATTTACAAGACTGCCTTTTTGGGCAGTTTTTCTTTGGATTTCTTGGCTTTCGGACAATTCGATAATTCCATTTCAAAAATCGTCATTTTTTTGGCATCATCGAACTCTTTAATAAAAAAGGTTAGAAATCTAACCTTTTTATCCATTCGAGTCTATTTTGCCCCTATTTTTAACATGGGTGATTCTATTCAAAATCAAACTTTAATTGTCTGTTATATTTTTTATATTTTTCAGATTCCATTTCATCAGCATATCGCCAAATATAACCGTAGGCAGATTTTCTTATTCCCATACAAGTTTTTCTTATAGTCCCCTCATAAAACCCCATTTCTTTAGCAGCATCTCTAACCGAGGCAAATTGTCTTAATACTTTGTTTGTAGACATACTTATCATGTATACCGTTTTTGCTGTTTTTCTTCTCCGATCAGTCTTACCATCAATATACCGCCAAATATATCCACCTGCAGTTTTCCTGATACCAGTACACGCATTCGAAATACTTCCTCTGCTTATTCCAGTTGCATCGGAAGCTTCAGAAACTGAATTAAATGTTTTTATGGCTTTATTCGTTTCTGGATCAATCATATTTACTTTTCTTCTTTGGGCTTGAGCCACTTTTTCTATACCGCATTTTTGACATCCGGTTTGTCTAGCTGTTCTAGACCCTATTGTCATTTCATATTCTCTTCCACATTTTTGACAGATCCACCATACTTTTACTTTTGAACCAGGCATAAACATATACGGGGTAAGATTGCCGTTTTTTATAGGATGCCATTCTTTGGCTATTTCTGGATATTTTTCTGCTAGACAGTTGTCTTTTTTTACAACATTCATCATACCAAGGATTTTAAATCTATCTCTTTCGGTATCTATATTAACATAATTTATTGTAGATTTAGATTTCGCACAAAGATGTTTTAGTATATCTTTAATCGTGTTATCCATATAATTTTTTTTGTTTCGAACTGTAATTTTATATTGGTGATCTGCTATATCAATATCATCTGTGTTTCCTTCTCTGATTCTTATTAATTCTATATTGTTATCTGTGCAAATTTTATATTTTCTTTTTTCCTTTTCGTATTTACCTTTAAAACCCTTTCCATGCCATGGTTTACCATCATACTCAATAGCACAGCTTATTGACGGGACGTAAATATCTAATTCCATTTTTCCTAGAAAATCTGCCTTATATTGATTAATAGCATCAGGGAAAGCTTGTTTTACGTAATAATAAAAAGCTTGTTCTGAAAAAGAAGTTTTTCTCCCCACATTACATATCGGACAATTTGTACCTCGGGTTCTATACAAAACTGCCGTCATATACTCATGCCCATGAGGACATTTCCACCACACTTTTTCATGGGAACCTCCCGTTACATCTTTAGGGGTTAATTCGCCATTTTTGGTAGGATGCCATTCTTTTGATATCTCGGGATAAGTAGTTGCTAAATCATTTTTCCCTGGAACAACCACTTTGTTTGCACAACAAGGACAAGTGCAATTATATTTTTTATTTGTTCGACTATTTGGGGACACTTGCCAGTCGTACCCACATTTCCGACATTGCCACCATACTTTTTTACCCCATCCATATGTGACATCTTGCGGCCTTAAACTTCCGTTTTTAGTTGGATGCCACTGAGCTGCGATGTCTGGGCTCACTGTCAACAGATCATTTTTTCCGACAACCAATATCTTTCCAGAACAAGCTGGGCAACCTCTACCATTTACCCGACTTTTTATTTCAGCTTTCCATTTATGACCACATTTTGCACACTTCCACCAAGCATGAGTATGGCTACCATGGGTTATTTTTGTAGGGTCTAAACCAACGTTGTCCCCATAGTCCCATTCAGATATGAGTTCTTTATTATCAATAAGATACGATTTGATTTTCATAAGAATTATGCTTCTTTTATTCCTAATTCTTGGCGCATATCTGCTGCAAAAGCTTCTATTTTATCTGCTATTTTGTCTGAAATACTTTTTATTTTGTTTCTTGTATGTATTTCAGCATAAGCCCCCCATATTTCTGAATCTAATTCATAATATTTGTGATAAATTTCTTTAGAAGCATAAATCAACATCTGTGCCTGCAACTCATTAAAAATATCTTTACAATATTGCTCTTTAGTATGATAGCGACACCACTTCTCGTGCTCCATCAACACATGACATACCTTAATATATAATTCTTCACGTTTTTGTCTGATATGTTGCTCTTGCTCGATATCATGTTGATTTTTTAACTGTGCTAACATTGTTTTATAAGATATATAACCACCAATTGCCGTTCCAATAAGTCCGAACACCAAAGAAACCAACCATTGCCACCATACCATTATATCGCCTCTTCCATATATAAATTACCTTTAAAAACAAGTATAAAAACATTATATGCAAAAATCAAAAAAATTGTTGCACCATACGGTACGTCGTGTGATTTTATTTGAAACTTTAGATTTTTTATATTAGCATATTACTCGCAACAATAGGAATTTATTATGGCAGGAAAAACTATTCAAATTCATTTAAAAGATGGCAAACCTAACGGACTCAAGGAAGCTTGTATTACTAGAGAAAAACCAATTGTATTTCAGATACCTCTTACAGAAGCTGGCGACAACATTGACACATTAGATTTTAATGGTATCTATATCTTAGTTGATAGTGTAACTACAGAAAAACCACAAATATATGTTGGTAAAGGCAAAGTAAAACACAGAATTCAACAACATATAAAAAAGAAAAGCTTCTGGAATACAGTATTTGCAGTTAAACTTGACAGTAGCAACGGTTTTAGTGATACAGATATTTCCTATCTTGAGTATTATTTCATAAAAAAAGCTAAAGAATTTGATAATATAAATTCTGAAGAAAATAAACAGATCCCAGCGTCACCAAAATTATCCCAAGCAGAATTGGATGACCTGCACTTTTATATTGATGCAATCGAACTACTTTTATCAACGTTGGGCTTAACATGTTTTCAATACGAACCAAAGGACAATCTATTCACATGCCAAGATAAGTACGGCAGTTTTGGGCAAGGACGTTACAATGCTAATTCTGGTCTTTTATTATTAAAAGGTGCAAAATGTAGAATAGAAATGCACAAAGGTACAAAAAGCTTACTTAAACGTGATGAATTAATTAAAAAGGGAATATTAAAAGAAAAAGACGGTTATTTCATATTAACAGAGGATTGTTTGTTCTCTTCTGTATCTTCTGCTGCTCAAATTGTATTAGCAAGAAGAGCAAACGGTTGGACAGAATGGAAAAACAAATCCGGAAAAACTTTGGATGAATTATACAGAATAAAGTAGTATCAAACAATATTCCAATTGTTTAGAAACAGCTTGCATATTCTACCCAGACTAGTAAAATCGTCAGGATTTTCAACTCGATATGCGCGAGTTATGTCGAGCCACAGTTAACACCGTTCCTAAAAGGAGCGGTTTTTCTTTGGAAATCTAAGTTTTTTCACGGTTCGATAATCCGATTTCAAAAATCGTCATTTTTTAAGCATTATCGAACTATTTAATAAAAAAGGTTAGAATTCTAACCTTTTCTTATTTTGAATATGTTTTTCTATTTATAAACCGCTGATTCCATACACTATTTTAAAATTCCAACGTTTCTTTTTACGTAATGAAAAATGTGGTTTATCTGAATCAATAATAAAAACTATTTTACCAACCCAAATACGCACATATCTCGCTTGAATATTTTTTATTTTAATATGTTCATGATTGCGTTTTTCCGAACCATCATCATATTCTATTTCTGTACTATGCCCAAAACCGTATCGATTATTATCAAAATCCAACCCATATTCGCTATAAATTTTTTGTATTTTTGGCATATTTTGCCCATCCTCCCAATATTTAGGAAATCAAAAAATACTTCCAGACACCTACTACCAATGGCGCAACACGTGCCTCACGCACAAAGCATTAACTAACAATTTATTTTTTACGTTTTTTAGGTGTTACTTTTTTGGCCTGATAATGTTCATCGACATAAGCCAAAATCTTTTTAGTATTTTTTCTGAGTGTCGCCTGCATATCTGCGCAATGACCTTCCATTTGGCTCATTATAAACATAACCATTTCTTTGGCTGATTTTTGTTTTTTCCAAACACATTTATTGCCTAAATAATATCTTTTATAAAAAGCATCTTCTTTTTTTGTAAACATAAAAACCACCTTTTTTAATATTTTTAAAATTTTGTTTTAATTAGTACGACAGCTCAGCTCTTCTGCCTTTGGGTGTATTATACCAAAATTTTCATATTTCTGCAACAAAACAATCTTTATAAATATTTCATAAACCCTGTTCAAACAGATTTTTTTCTTGTAAACATACTCACATTGATATAACATAACTACGTGTGCAACTACATAACAAAGGGGATTCATCATGGTAGTAACAATAGTCATATTGGTTTGTTTGGTTTTATTTTTTATCTTAACTTACAATTCCTTGGTTTCTGGACGTCAGAACGTTAAAGAAGCATGGGCAACTGTTAATACTCAATTGAAACGCAGATATGATTTGATTCCAAATTTGGTAGAAGTTGTCAAAGGTTATGCAAAACATGAACGTGAAACTTTGTCTGCTGTGGTGGCTGCTCGTTCTGCCGCTATGTCTGCCAAAGGTGTCGATGGCAAAAATGCAGAAGAAGGCGCTTTATCCGGTGCATTAAAGTCTTTGTTTGCTTTGTCTGAAAGCTATCCTGATTTAAAAGCAAACACAAACTTTTTAGAATTGCAACAAGAATTGTCTGATACAGAAACAAAAATTCAAGCTGCAAGACAGTTTTATAATACTGTTGTTCAAAGCATGAATATAAAGGTGAAATCTTTCCCTTCAAATATTGTTGCGGCTATGTTTCATTTCAATGAAGAAAAATATTTTGAACTGGATGAAGCAGAACGTGAAGCAGTAAAACATGCTCCAAGTGTAAAATTCTAGGAATTATTTTATGACCAATGATGTTTACCAACATATAAAACGCAACAACATAAAAACAATCTTGTTGGTTTTGTTGTTTCCAATTATTTTAGCACTGATAATGTTTGTTTTATCTTGCGTTTTTATGTCTGTGAATGAAGCTTTGAATTTATTATACGCTGCGTTCCCTGTCATAGCGTGTGTGTGTCTTATATGGACAATTATTTCTTATTCATGTGGCAGCGATATGATGCTGGGGTTTGCTGGCGCACGAGAATTAAACGATAAAGATACAGAAAACAAAAAAGTTTTTAAATGTGTTGAAAACGTTGCTTTGGCTGCTGGTATGCCCTGCCCACGAGTATATGTTATACATGACGATAGTCTGAATGCTTTTGCAACAGGGACTTCGCCAAAAAATGCGTCTATTGCGCTGACTAGTGGAATCATAAAAAAATTAACTCCGCTGGAATTAGAAGCCGTCATCGCTCACGAAATGGGTCACATCAAAAACCGTGATGTAAGGCTGGACGTTATTATCATTACTTGTTTGGGTGCGTTGACATTGTTGGCAGATTTAATTGCCCGAACATTTGTGTATTCTGACCACAGAAAAAGTTCCAATAATAATAATCAAAACAATGCTCAGGCGGTATTACTGGTGGTTTGGTTGTCTTTGATAATTTTTAATTTATTGCTGGCACCAATTATATATTTTTCTTTGTCACGAACTCGTGAATATGCCGCAGACGCCGCATCTGCGCATATTACCAGAAATCCGTCCGCACTAATTTCTGCTTTACAAAAAATAAGTGTCGATTCCAGGGTTGAATCATTGGACAATTGCAAATTAATGGGAAATGTTTGTATTGCTAATCCTTTGGGTAAAAAACGTATGTTTGCTGGAATCGGTGATACGCATCCATCGGTTGAAAACCGTATAAAACGCTTAAAATCTATGCGTGGTTTTTAAAACATTCAATAATAACTATTGATTTTTCATACGTTTTATGATATAATTGTTTGCGTATCAGCGGACTGTTTTGTCGGCTGTTTTTTTTTATGCCTGCGATTTTCGCAGGCTTTTTTTGTTATAACAAAAGGAGTAAAAATGCAAAAAGTATCATATGTGGGGGATGGTTCAACAACTGAATTTACTTTTAATTTCCCATATTTTGAAAATACAAATATAGTTGTGACTAAAAATGGTACAACGGCAACTGGATATTCTGTGGTTGGAACTTCTGCTGGTGTGGATGCAGATATTCCATATACTGGTGGCAAAGTTGTATTTGAAACTGCGCCATCATCCATAGATAACATAACAATATCGCGCAATTTACCAATGTCACGCGTTGCAGACTATCAACCTACTGCAAAAATAGAACCAACCACATTAAATCAAGATTTGAATTATATGATGGAAGTTTTGAAAGACTTACAAGATGAACTAGATGGTTTTTCTGCACAATATGCAGATATAGTTGACAAAGATTCAACTGCAATATTATTAACAAAAATTGCTGCAATACATGATGAAATCGTCGCTGTTAGCGCTCAAATTATTGCTTTGGGAGACATTTCAACAATCACAAGTAATATTTCATCATTACAACAATCTGTATCAAATTTAACAACAACAAGTGGTAATCATACAACAAGCATTGGGACATTAGATACCAGAACAAGCGGTCTTTTAGATTATGTAATTGAAGTACAAGCGCCTGCTGCAGATAATAATTACACATGGTATCGCAAATACAAATCTGGATGGGTTGAACAAGGCGGACAAATAACAACTTCCGACGGAACAGTGACATTACCGAAAGCTTTTAATAATACAAATTATAATATTGTTCTTGGTATGTATGACAGCGCTTCTCCTGATGATGCGAGATATTGTCGTGTACAATGGAGAAATAAAACAGGGACAGGATTTATAATTCAATCTTCGTATGATGGTTCCTATATACAATCTACAATAGATTGGCGCGTTTGTGGTTATATAACACCGATTGAATAAAAAAATGCCCGTCGCATGACGGGCTTAACTTATCTTTGAATATCTTTTGTACCATTTTTTAATTCTACGCCACGATTATACATTGATATTAATGCTGTATCTTCTGTATATAAAAAGCTGTGCATTACATTTGGATGAATAACAAAGAAATCACCAGCTTTGATATTATATTCTGCAGATTCGTTCGTTTTATTATGACGCAAAGACAACTTAAAACCACCAGAAATAACATAAAAGGCTTCTTTGTTATATACATGATAATGGTCACCACGAAAAGCACCCTTGACAGAAGTGATATAATTAACCTGATTCCAACCACCATGTACCAGTTGAGTCAAAGACCCACGTTCATCTTTGAAATCAAAATCTGTTTTTATAAATTCTATTAACATTTTATAACTCCAATTGAATAGTTTTTAATTTTAACAATGTTTTTAATCTGGTATTATCCAAAACAGCAGTTTCTGCGCGTTTGGCTTTGAATATCCCATTTGATGATTTTACAGATATTGGTTTTACCAGTTTTGTATCCAGATTATATTTGTGCGCCAAAGCAATCGCTGCATCATATTTAGATATACCATCATCAGCAGCAATATTTATTATTTTTTCGTCACATGCGCCAAATTTTTCTATTACATCAACTAAGAAATTTGCACATTGATTAAAACTTAATGTCGAACGATAAGAATCATTAAACATTTCAACAGGTTTTCCGTTTTCCATATCAGCCTTTATTTTATCAAAAAAGTGCGGACGATTTGGAACCAAAGATGGTCCGAAAATAAATGGAAAACGAACAACATTAAAACCCTTGGCTAACGTGATTTGTTCAGCCAATACTTTATTTTTGCCGTATAAATTAACCGGGGCACATTTATCAGTTTCAACAAATTTTTTATCTTTGTTGCCTTCGCCATATACCGTGTCTGTCGAAGAATAATATAAACACTTTGCATTATGGAAAGCATTTACTGCATTTGCCAAAGCAACAATGTTTATATTCCACGCTGTTTCTGGAAACTCTTCTACTTTGTCAGGATGGTGGAAAGCGGCCAGATAAATTATTTTTGTATCATTGTCTACTTGTTTTGCAAAATCATTTACCTTTTGAATATCTGTTATATCCAAAGGCTGCCATTGTATGCGCGAATTCAAAGCGCTTTCTGGCAACGAATTTGAATAAGTAGCAATAATATTTTCATTTGTTTTTTCCAGAACATTTTTTATGCAATAACGTCCCAGAAAACCACTTGCACCGATAATTAAATACATTTTTACCCCATTATTTTTAATAAATTTAATACTCCTCTTAACTCCTTGATTCTTTCCTTGTATTTTTTCCTTTTCGACTTTCTTACATGCAAACCTCTCTTAATTTTTAAAAGAAATATTTTAGATTTAAGATAATTTTTCATTAAGCTATTTACTTGTTTTAAATAACCAATATCATTTTCTATCAATTTAACATTAAAATTGTGTTCAATATTAATATTATCTTTTAAAGTTAAAGCAAAAACAAATGCGTAAAGAACAGCCGCGGATGTTATTTGTCCAGGACGACCAGATTGAATATAAAATTCATCACCGTGTTTCGCCTTTCTTGCATTATCATTATACCTACATTCATAACCGCTACAATATATACGTGAGAAATCGCCCGAAGACATATCACGCAAAAGTGATTTGATAGCGAAATAAAAATGCGGTGAATTATAAAAGAACGACAAACGAACAGGGTCATACGCCTTTAAAGTTTCACTTGAAAACATCACGCTTCCCAAAGCAAATTTTTCTTCAAGTTCCAAATAATCGTTTTCTTGAAAATATTTACTCTGCAAAGGCGCTAATAGTTCTTGTTTTTCTGTATTTTCTGTTAAAAGATAATGAAAATCTTCAATCTGACCTTTTTTATTATATTGTTTATAAAAAGTTCCACTATACACAAAATCTAATTTTCTTTCATCTAAAATTCTTTTCATTTTATATAAAAAACGAAATTGCCAATAAGTGTTTTCATCAATAAAAACAAAAGCTTTTCCAAAGATATTGTCTTGAATGTTATTGAACGCTTCTCCTCGATTGCTGGTATCAAATTCATATATTTGATATGATAGACCTTTTAAATTATCTTCATTAATAAACTCTTTTTTATCTGTTATAAAATGAATAAATTTATTGTTATATGCCTGTTTCTGTATATTTTTAACTATATTTGTAAAAGCTTGTTTTGAATTCACATAAGCAATTATATCTATACGATCTTTACCTTCTTTCTCTAAATCATGCTTAAAAGACTCAAAGGCTTCCTTAAAATGTTCGACCATTCTTTCAGCAGAATATTTTTCTTTAAAGATTTTTTGCGCTTTAACAGCTTTTAAATAACTTTCATGTTTATCTGCGTTTATTTCTTTCACAATGTCCGCAATTTTTTTGGTTAATTCTTTTTCTGGTAAGTTAATATCTATATAATAAAGAGTATCCCCAAAATCTTTTTTTATTTCTTCCATATCTGGAGTTATACATACCGAACCTGCAGCTAAACCTTCCCAAAGGCGTGAAGTAATATGCCCAGTGCGATAATGTTCTTTACTTATCAATGCCAAACAAATACCAGTTTTATTAATTTGTTTTAACAAAGACAAACCATCAGTTGGAATTTCGCCTTTATAATTTACATACCCCTCCCAAGATGATTTCGGGCCATAAAGTTCTATATTATTGGTTATATCTAGTTTATACAATAAATCAGAAAATCTTTTTTCTGTATTTATACCCACGTAAAATAATTTACGGTCTATATTTGGCAAAGGCTCTAAACAATCTTTTTCTGATGGGCTAGCAACCAAATAGTGTTTTGGATAAAAGAAAATTTTAGGGTCACCACATACATGTAAAATCTTTTTTGTGTCATCTGTGGTGCAATTTGATAAACAAAAATCAAAATTAATAATTTTATAAAAAAATCCTTTATTATACCAAAAAGGCAAATATCCCGAAGGCACCCATTTTAAAAACAAACATGGGCAATCTGGCAACTGACGTTGCCATAAATCTGTATAATCTGTCACAATACAAAAATCTAAATTTAGATCGTCTGCATAGCATTTTGTTGGTTCTAAACTATACCCATGCAAATTCAAGAAATAAAAACTATCGCCTTGGGCTTCAAATGCTCTTTTAAATCTTAAGAAAGCCTCTCGTTCTGGTGGACAGTCACAGCGTTCAATATATCCTATTTTCATTTTTTCCCCCATTTGTTTTGTAAAATTTTGTCTTGGGTGACAATCGAATCTCTGCAAATTTCATTTTTGTTTGATAATTCTATTTTTTCAGAATGTAAAACTGTCCAAAAATATTTTGAAACATTTAATGCATCGTATTTCAAAGAATTATTTTTACGTGTTTCAATTTTGGCATCACTATATAAATCGTTTCTGTTATCATAAAGTTTTTTCATCGCGATAACAATATCTTCTTCTTCACAATCATATTGAACACCTAAATCCATATCTAATTGATGAATTACAATAGGTTTCGCTGCATGTATCCAAAACACACCATCCTGCTCACTTAAATTTGTGATTGATTGATGCGTTTTTATATCAGAAATTATAAGAGCATGTCCACAAGCCAATGCTTCACGTGGTGTGACAGAATAACCCTCTGCCATAGATGGAAAAACATATGCATCATAACTTTTCATCAAATTGATATTATCTTCGACACTAAGTTGTTTCACTTCAAAAATTATATTCTTGTGTTTAGAAATCAATTTAATAAAATCTTGGTATTCAGCAGAATCAGCAGAACCCGATAAATATCTCATATGTAAATGTAATAAAACATGAGAATTTCCAGCAAAAGCTTTTATAAAAGCCCGTGTTAATTTCCAAAGATTTTTTCTCGTTTCAAAAGTACCATTCCACCCAAATACAAAAGGTTGGTTTAAAGGGTGTCTTTTTTCATCTCTAAAAACATCGTATGAAAAAGAATTCAACAAACAAAATACAGGTTTCTTTACACCAGATTGAATAAACGCCTGTTTTAAATGTTCTTGGGGTGTAAAAACCGCATCAAAATAATTATTAATCATCTCTACCCATTTTGGATGCGCAACTGTACCATCCCAAACCAGATAAGCAAAATTTAATACCGCTCTTTTGTTAGGTAATACATTAATATCATATTCAGTAGCTGACCAATCACACTGTCCTAAATTATTATGTGTTAACGGCGAAGTATAAATCATCATGTCAAAATTTGAAGCATCCAATGATGAAATCGGGCATTCTATAATTGTTTCGAACTTATTTTTGGCGGAATACAAAAGAAGTGCATGAGCATTTTCATCATACACATACACTTCATCTGTATTAAAATCTATCTCGTTCAAAAAGAAAAAAGTGTGTTTTGCCAAAGAATCCCAATGCAAAATTCTTCCAACTATAAGATAGTGCTTTTTATTTTTCGAAAAGAATGATACTTTGAAAATATGATTTTTACAACCTTCACGACTGAAATTTTTATAAATTTTGTATTTATATTTACAGTATTTGTTTCTCATTCTTTTAGAACGGAACAGCAGATATATCAAGTAGTAAAAATAACATTTCAAAAACAATTTCAATTTCTTCATTTTTTACCCGCCTATCGTTTTTTGGTTATTTATTTTTATAATCTTGTCAGCCACAGTTTGCCATGAACCACGCATATTCTGTTCATTGATTAAACGAATTGTAGTCCCCAATCCTGCTGTTTTGCCCGCCAGTATATCATTTTCATTATCACCAATCAATACTGATTTTGCCAAATTTATATTGTATTCTTTGGCACCACGCAAAATCATCCCAGGATTCGGTTTGCGATAAAAAGAATTCCTGTTGTATGGCGCAATTCCATCAATGTGATATGGACAATAATATTCTGCTGTAATTTCACAATCTTGCTTTTTAAATTCAGAATGAATGTATTCTTTTAACAATTCATAGTCTTGTTCAGTATATTTACCCTTTGCTATGCCAGCCTGATTTGTGATGACTATTAATTCATATCCATTGTTTTTATATTTACGACAGAAATCAAAAATTCCCGACATAAATTTACAATCTTCTTTCTTATGCAAATAGCCAATGTCTTCGTTTATTACACCATCCCTGTCTAGAAACAGCGCACGATTTTTTGCGTCACCGTAAATTACAGATTTTAATTCACGTTGCGCCTTTGCATAACTTTCTGGGATGCCAATGTCTATGAAATAGTCTTCTGCCAACATATACGTTGGTTTTAATTGCGGAATCATTGGTTCCAAAACATCTTTTTCAAATGAAAACTTTTCAGGCAAATCATTTGAAAATAAATTCCGATTGATTTTATAAATTCCTGCGTTAATCAATCCAGGCTGGATAATATCTTCTTTTTCACGAAAAGCGATTATGCGGCCGTCTTTAACTTCTACCCGACCATAACGATTTGCATCATCAACAGCCTTTAACATAACCGCCAATCTTGCATCTTTGTTTTGTTGAATAAATTTAGAATAATCCGCAGCGATATAACTGTCGCCATTTAAAACCAGCGCATCTTTTAAATTAAACAAATCAAATGCCTGCTTTATAGCGCCACCTGTGCCAAGCGGTATATCTTCTTCGGAATACACCACAGGAATTCCCATAAAATTATCATGAAAATGATTTTTTATGCTGTCTTTCAAATATGACACGCAAAGCACAAAACGTTCCGGATCCAAGAAACTTAATTCTTGCATCAACAATTCCAAAAAAGGCGTTCCGTTAATATCTGCCATCGGTTTTGGAACATCTTTTACCACAGATTGCAAACGTGTTCCAAAACCACCAGCCAAGATTACTATGTTCATCGTTTATTCTCTTTGTCCGCGACCGATATTAGTATTCCCATTCAACATGACAACATCACTATTTCCATTCAACATGTGGATAAAGTCACGTTTTTCATAAACTGACGCATCATAGTCCTTTGGTGCATAATATATAATCTGAGAACCTTGGTCATCAAATTTAAATGGCACATAAATCAGATTACGCAATGCTTTTTTAATAGCCTTTTGATGTTCAGGTTTGGCATAGAACAAAATAAATCCGCCACCGCCTGCACCCAAAATCTTGCCACCCAATGCGCCATTATCCATGGCTGTCTGATAGATTTTATCAATCAAAGATGTACTGATTTTATCTGTCAAAGAACGTTTTAACATCCATGTTTCATGCAACATACGACCGAAATCATTTAAATCTTCGCTTTTATCTGTCAAAATTTTTTCTGCTTCGCCAACCATTTGTTGCATTCTGGTCAATTGCGCAGTTTTATCCTTTGTCGATTGTTCCTGTTTCACAGCAATTTCAGATGAAGTACGGACAACACCCGTGAAAAACAACATTAAATTGTCATTCAATTCTGTTTTTCTTGATTCACTAACGACTACTGGATTAACAGAAAAAGAACCGTTATTGTTGATATGTATATGATTTAATCCGCCATACACAGCAGCAATTTGGTCTTGGATTCCGCCGTTTTCTGCCAATATTTCGCGTTCCAATTTAATTGTTTCTTTTGCCAAACCATATTTGGTTATTGGTTCACCTTTTAATGCATAAATGGCTGCTATTAACCCAGCACAGAAAGATGACGAAGACCCTAATCCTGAACGAGCTGGCAAATCACATTGATTGCTGATTTCCACACCCCTGGTCACATCATAATGTTTTAACGCAGCACGAATTGCATTATGTTGGATTTGATCAACTGTTTGTGGATATTCCATAATTTTCCATGCAATACGATTACGATATTCTGTATGGAAAGGAGGTAAATATCTGCAAGAAATGTAATTATAATGATTAATTGATGTGGATAATATATCACCACCGTTTACTTCGTACCAAGTATGATAATCTGTGCCACCACCAAAAAATGATATACGATAAGGAGTTCTTGTAATAATCATTATTATACCTTTTATTACTTAGAGTTTCCAAAGAAATAATTTTCAACGATACCACATATCATATGACCACATGCTATGTGCATTTCTTGAATATTGTTTGTAATGTTGGATGGAACATTTAATGCCACATCTGCGATTTTTTTCATTTCACCGCCCTTTTCCCCGGTGAAAGCAATAGTTGCAATACCTTTTTCTTTGGCAACACCAAAAGCGTTTATAATATTTTTAGAATTACCAGATGTTGAAATACCAACCAATACATCACCTGTGTTGCCGATACCGCGCAAAGGACGAGAAAACACGTGTTCGTATCCGTAATCATTACCAATCGCAGTCAACGCAGATGTATCTGTTGTCAAACTTAAAGCTGGCATCGGATTTCTATCAATTTTATAGCGTCCCATCAATTCTGCCGCCAAGTGTTGAGAATCTGCCGCAGAACCACCATTTCCACAAAAGATAACTTTGTTTCCTTTGTTTAACGCATCTATCCAAAGCTTAGCGATTTTAACAATTGTTTCTGAGTGTTGTTTTTTCAACATCAAAAAATTATTTGCAATCACATCAAATGCATTCTCAGTCTCCAATACGTATTTTGCATTATACTGTGTCATTTAAAATCCCCTTTCTTTATCTTTGCAAAAATTTTTCACCATGGCTGATACGTTCACGCCAATAATCCAACAAATCTTTCATTGTCTTTTCATAAGGAATCTGTGGTTCCCATCCAGTATGAGCCTTAAACTTACGGCAATCTGGAACTTGCAAATCTGCATCAATTGGACGCAATCTTTCTGGGTCTGTTTCAACTTTGATTTTATCTTTCATTGGAGAGAATGAAATCAGAGTATTTAATGTGTCGCCAACTTCACATGTATAAGAGCCACCAATGTTATAGTATTCACCTGGAATTGGGTTCATTGTGACCAACATATAGTAAGCACGCACCGCATCACGAACATCAGCATAGGTACGTAAAGATTTCAAATTACCAACTTTGACAACTGGTGGAATCATGCCTGCTTCTATCATAGCAATTTGTTTTGCAAATGTAGATTCATGGAATACATCACCACGGCGTGGACCAGTATGTGTGAACATTCTGGTTGTCATAACTGGCATATTGTATGCTTCGGCATAATAACGACCCAACAAATCTGTTCCAACCTTAGAAATTGCATATGGTGATGCAGGATGGAAAGGACATTCTTCGTGGATACCTGTTTCTGGTTTCTTTGCAGCAGGTATTTTTCCAAATACTTCGCTGGATGCACATACATGAATAACAGGTTTATAATTTTTATCACCGTTCATGACTAAATGAATACTTTCCAGCAAACGAGCCGTTCCCAAGATATTTGTGTTCAAAGTATCAATTGGCGCAGTAAAACTTGTTTGAGGATAGCTTTGCGCTGCAAGATGGAAAACGAAATCTGGTTTTGTGTTTTGAACTGTTCTAATCAATGATGTTTGATCGTTTAAATCAGCGTAATCAAAGAATATTCTATCTTTTTTATTAGCACGTTCCAATAAATGAGATACATTATCCATAGGGCTGCGCCATCTGCAAACACCATGGATATCCCAATCTGTGTTTTCCAACAAGTAATCACAAAGATGTGAACCCACCATACCTGTGATTCCAGTAATCAAAGCTTTTTTAGTCATTTTTTGTCCTTTTTTTGTTGTGTTGTTGTTTTAAAATTATTTTAAGATGCTTAATCCATAAAAATAACGGATTACCCATCAAATTCATCAGTTCTTGATAGATATGTTCATCATCAATAAAAGAAATTGCTATCCAATCAACTATTTTCTGCTGTATTAACCATTTATCAAAACAGCTTATTTTTTCAGATTTAGCAAATTTCAAAATTTCCCTGCATACAGGTAAAACGTCGTTTTTTAATTTTTGCTTATATTCATCACTCCATCCAGAAAATTCATAAGAATAATAAGCATCTTTGACGGTCACCATATCACCATAATACAATGCTTTTAATACAAACAAATTGTCTTCCCATCGAACATTTTCTAAAAATCGTATATTATGAGACTTTATAAGTGAAGTTTTGTATAATTTATCAAAGCTAGCGCCATTTTGTAATATGCGCAATTTATCGGAATAATTAGAATAAACCACCCCAGATTTAACATTTTTATATGTTGTGATTGACCCCAAAGCGATATCGCATTGACTTTGTTTTGCTGCATTAATTAATTTTTCATAAAAATCTGGTGCGATATAATCGTCAGCTTCGACAAATCCCAGATAATTTCCGTTTGCATTATCAATACCAATATTTCGTGCCCCGCCAGGCCCTGTATTTGTAATTTGTTCTATGATTTTTATACGAGAATCTTTTATTTTTTTAATTTTTTTCAAAGAGTTATCAGAACCTGGTTTATAAACAACGATTATTTCCAGATTTTTATATGTCTGAGCACAAACAGCTTCAATACATCTGGTCACAGTATTTTCCGAATTATATACCGGGATTATGACACTAATTAAATCGGTTTGGTTGTATTTCATATACCCATCCCTGTCTGATGTTGAATATTCAAACAAATTTATGCGATTATCTTTGGTTTGTTTTACGGAAACAGTCCGCCTAGACAAACGTATGAAAGAGACTAGCATAACAACTGGGAATGTCAACCAAAAATTCGATTAATTCGGCTTAAATTCGCAAAAAATATGTTTATATCTGTAATTTTTTCTTTTTTTCCTTATATACGCTTGAAAAACACGTTTTAACTTTGCCACTTTTCAGTTGTTCAGCATGCTTGGTTGTGATATAATATCTGATATTATATTTGCAGTATTAAAATGAGACGATTTTTAATATTTTTACTTTTGTTTTACCCTGTGATATGTTCCGCATTGGATGACGCCTGCACTAAACCAGATGAATACAAAATAGAAAAGCGTTGTTATGTGGATGATAACATGTGGAAAAAGGCGCCATATAAGTACGTTTTAAAAATGTATTCTAAATCCAGAGATCGTGTATTTTGTGCAGCTAATATGGTTTCGGGTAAAATTGTCACAGCAAAACATTGTTTGGAAAACGATCAAGTATCAGATATAGAATTTATCGCATTTGATGGCAAAAAAATATCTGTAAAAAATAATGATTATGTTATGGGGACCGGTGATTTTCGTTATAATGACTATGAAGACTGGGCTGTTTTGACCCCGATTCCAGAAGATTCAGAATTTGTAATTAACAACAGCATAAATGATACCGCTTCATTTGATGTTGGTGATTATTGGACTGATGGTTCTTTTATTTCTGCTGGATGTGCACAATTAAAAATACTTAGTGATAAAGAAATTGAATCTTTCAAAAAAGCTTATATGGAATATTTAAAAGAACATGCCGAAGAACTACGTGGCAGCTTTTTATCTGACAATGAGATGACAGACAATAATCAAACTGTCAAAATAGAATCATTAAAAACCCTGTTAAAAGCAGATGCTTATTTTTCAAAGTATGGTTTTACGGTAAAGGATATATTTTGGGATATAAACAATTTAAAAGCATCTGTATGCGATAGTGTCGGAGTTAGTTTCAACAACATTATGAATACCTCTTGTAAAGCTTTTTGTGGCGATAGTGGCGGTGGTATTTATCAAACGACAAACAATCAACAAGCGAAAAACAATCTGGTATCAGACACATTTTGTGATGATAATTCATGTCGTTTTACGGGTGTTGCACATAGTGGACATACTAAAACCATATCAAGCAACCCAGAAAAACACGTAGTAGAAGAAATGACATATGTGGGGTTGCATGATGATTTAAAAAAAGCATTACAAAAAAATTAAAAAAGCCTAGGTAAAAACCAGGCTTGATTTGTTTACATTTTTTTGAATATAAGTGATGTATTTATACCACCAAATGCAAAGTTATTATTCATGACATAGGCTGTTTGTATTTCACGTCCCTGACCGATTATATAATCTAATTTCCCACATTCTGGGTCTGGGTTTTGCAAATTCAAAGTCGGTGCAAACCAGCCTTCATTCATCATTTGTATTGCCCAAATAGATTCCAAAGCACCACACGCACCAAGTGTATGTCCGACATAACCCTTTTGAGTACTGCATGGTGTATTGTTTCCAAATACAGATTCTGTGGCCAAAGATTCCGCCATATCTCCGTGTTTGGTTCCTGTACCGTGCATATCTACATAGCCGATAGATTCAGGTTTCAAATCTGCACATTCCAAAGACAACTGCATACATTTCGCCATCATATCTTTATTGGGCTGGGTTATATGTGTGCCGTCTGTGTTTGTTCCAAAACCAACAATTTCAGCATAAATTTTTGCACCACGCGCCAGCGCATGTTCATATTCTTCCAATATCAAAGTGGCGGCACCTTCGCCAATAACAAGCCCATCACGATTTACATCAAATGGCGATGGTGTTTTGTCTGGGGTATTGTTTTTAATACTGGTCGCATAAAGTGTATCGAACACCGCAACCTGGGTTGAATCTAATTCTTCTGCACCACCAGCAATCATGATATCTTGGGCGCCTGATTTAATTGCTTCGTACGCATAACCAATAGCCAAACTGCCCGAAGTACATGCCGTACCACTTGGTATCAAACGACCAGTTGTTTTAAAATACAAAGATATATTAACCGCTGTGGTTTGTGGCATAATTTTTATATATGAAGATGAATTTATTGGCCCAACTTCGTGCGTTTTTACCATAGAATAAAAATCTAGAACAGGTCCAGCCGAACCAAAAGACGAACCATAGGCAACACCTGTTCTGCCCGATGTTATAATTTCATCATTTAATAAACCTGCATCAATTAATGCCTGTTCAGCAGTATAAACCGCCATTATTGACACTGGTCCCATTGTGCGTAAAACCTTGCGATTATAATGTTCGGGTATTGTAAAATTTTTCACAGGTGCAACAATATGAGCATTAAGACCGCGAATTTGTTTTAAATCTTCGCTTTCTTCAACTGCGTTCTTATATACATGCAAACGATTATACGCACTGTTCAAATCGTTTCCCAGCGCGCTTACCAATCCCATTCCTGTGACAACAACCCGTTTCATTAAATCATTCCCCCATTTACTGATATAACCTGACGCGTGATATATGCAGCATCATCGCTTAATAAATAAGCAACCAACGATGCAATTTCGCTTGGTTTTCCCATACGATGCATAGGTATCATTTTTTGAATTTCTTCTATTGGTAATTCTGCCGTCATATCTGTTTCAATCACACCTGGCGCAATCGCATTAACAGTTATATTACGTTTTGCCAGTTCTACTGCCAAAGATTTCACAGCGCCAATTATGCCTGCTTTGGATGCAGCATAGTTAACCTGACCACGATTACCCATAACGCCAGAAATTGAAGACATAGCGATAATACGCCCACCGTGACGTGCTGATATCATAGGCATAACACAAGGATGCAAAACATTATAAAGCCCATCAAGATTTGTATGTAATACTTTGTCCCAAGATTCTCCATCAATCATTGGAAAAGGATTATCTGCGTTAATTCCTGCATTACATATAACCCCATAATAAGCACCATATTCATTTATATCGTTTGTTAATACTTTGTCTGTTTCTTCGCGATTTGAAATATCAAAAGATAAAATACGACCGCGTCCACCCACAGATTCAACTTCTTTTAAAACCTGTTCTGCGGCTACTTTATTAGAATTATAGTGCAACACCAAATCATAACCCTTTGGCGCCAAATAAAGTGCTATGGCGCGCCCTATACCGCGTGATGCCCCAGTAATCAAAATAGTTTTATTCATTTCCGTTCTCCATAAAATTGTTTAAATCATCAGGTCTAAAAGCATTAAGATTTCCATTTGCAACCATTTTATCTTTGGAATCATATATCTCACATTCAAAAGAAGCAATATTATTATCACAAAACAAAGATTTAACATGAACATAATAACTTTCGTTAACATTAAATTTAGAAAGTGCAAAATGTAAATCGCGCGATCCCATTATAAAACCAGCCACAGCCTTCGTTTCGCCAGTATTATGGATATCTTGCGCACCAATATAACACGCGATTGATTGTGCCATGTATTCAAGTGCTGCTTCGGACGGGACACCATTTATATTCTTTTGAAACAGCAAATCTGTATCTTTGACATCTATACGAGTAATCATTTTTTGCGCATCAAAATCAACACTTTCTATTGCGGTTATAAATGCCATAGGTTCTTTTTGTGGTAATAAATCAATTGGTTCAAACTTCATTTTATTTTCCCATTATTAAGCTGGCATTACTTCCGCCAAAGGCAAATGCATTACATAAAATACGATTTATTTCTTTGTTTTCATCCTTGGTTGACAAGCAAATTTTTGAACAATCTCTGGCAAAATTCCCATCAAAAACATGTGGGATTATGAAATTATATTTAAGCATTAACCAAGACAGCCCCATACTTATCGCACCAGCCGCACCCAAAGTGTGTCCTGTTAGAGGTTTAGTTGAAGCACACAATACATTTTCACCAAATACAGTATTCACAGCCAAAGATTCCATAGCGTCATTTGCGATAGTTCCCGTGCCGTGCATATTTACAAAATCTATATCATTCGGTTCAAGATGTGCATCTGTTAATGCTTTTCGCATAGACTCTATCGCCCCAGCACCACTTGGATCAGGACTGGTTAAATGATACGCATCAGAACTTTCCCCTATGCCTAGAAGTTTTATACCGCAACAACCTTTTTCTAATATAAATAACGCGGCACCTTCACCTAAATTTATCCCAATCCTGTTTTCAGACATCGGATTTGTATGTTTTTCACTTAAAGCACCCAGCGCATTAAAACCATTTAGCGCAAAATCACATCGGGCATCAACACCACCAACCAAAACAGCATCACAAATATTATTTTCAATTAATTGACGCGCAGATTGAAATACCTTTAAACTGGACGAACAGGCGGTTGATATAGTAAAAACAGGTCCAACAAAACCTGTTTTCATGCTGATATATTTCGCAGGTGTACCTAATTCCAGGTCCGGCATCACACGATTATCAATTTCACGATTATTTTTATATGCAGCTTCTATTAGTTTTTGTGCTTCGTGCACACCGGTGTTTGAAGACCCGATAATTATCCCGACACGGTTCAAAGCGTAATTTTGTTTCAATAATTCAATATCACCTTTGATTTGTTCTAATGCACAATCTATTAAATCATACATGCGTAAGTCTTGTTTTGTTTCAATCGGGGCGCATCCAAATGGTACATTTTTACCATTGACTGTGATATTGCCTGAAAACATAGCGCTGGTATTGCCAGCTTTGGCATTTTTTACTATATCTTCGTTGTTTGCACCCAGCGCGCACACGAATCCAAGATTTTTTAACACATATTCCATTATCTAAATCCAACTTGCAAAATAGGAATTTTTTTATATAATGCCTAAGTATTCTATAAAAAAATCGATTTTTCAAGTATGAACAACACATTATATATTGATAGATTTATATTTTGGGCAGAAACAGATACAGAAAAGATTCCTGATGTATCATTTATTCCGCCTATGTTGCGCCGCAGAATGAGTATAGTGGAAAAAATCGCGGTATCTTTGGCGTCTAAGGTTGCACCAGAATCTGCGGATTATCGTGTTGTGTTTGCTTCGCGTTTTGGAGAATGGAATCAAACAATCAAATTAATTCGCCAATTTTATGAAGACAAAGAAATGTCACCTGCGGGTTTTAGTAATTCTGTACATAATGCATCTGTGGGACATCTGTCGTTATTAACAAGTAATAAAAATTCTTATAATTCTATTTCAGCGGGCGAAAGAACTATTGAAAATGCCTTGTTAGATTCGCTGCTTAACGAAAAGCCTGTGTTATTTATTTATGCCGAAGAAAGAAATCCAGAAGAATACGATAAAGCAATAAAAGAACCTGTGATATCACATGGGTGCGCAATATATATTGATAAAAACGGTTCAAACAAATATGAATTAACATCAAACAATGAAAATCTGCCACCTTTATCTTTTGAAAATTTACAAAAATCTTTGCAAAATGGGTCTGACATCGAAACATCTAATTGGAAATTATTAAAAAAGTAATGAAGAAATTTTTGCGTTCTTTTTTAAGTGGTTTTTGCTTTTCCATATTCGGAATCGGTGGATTAATCATAGGTTTAATTTTTGTCCCATTGGTTTTGCTGTTTTGTTCCAGGGATACTCAGAAACGGGTATTATCTGGGACTGTTCATTATTTATGGAAAGCTTTTGTTGGGTTAATGTGCATATTAAAACTAATAGATATTAAAATAAAAAATGAAAAAGAATTACAACAACTACGTGGAAATATAGTAATAGCCAACCATCCTTCATTAATAGATGTTGTTATATTGGTTTCCAAAATTCCACGTTCTATATGTGTTGTAAAAGATAGTTTGTTTAAAAATATTTTTGTAAAATCTTTAATTCGCCGTGTATATCTTTCAAATTCTGTATCACCAGAAGTTTTTATAAAACAGGCTTCTGAAGATTTACAAATGGGATATAATATTATCATTTTTCCAGAAGGGACACGAACCCAGAAACACGAATCAATACATTTACATCGTGGGTTCGCTTATCTTCAAATACATTCTGGACACGATATACAGCCAATTCTTATAGAAAACAAACCCAGTATATTGGGCAAAGGCAGTCCATGGTATGATGTCGGCAAAAAAACTTCTGTTTATACATTAAAAATATTACCAAAAATCGTCTTTAATAAAAAATTCACCGTTTCAAACCGCCAAAGTGCCATTTCTATCACCGAAAAGGCAAAAGAATCTTTATTTTCTGCATAGAACGCTTGACAACCCCGGTTTCTTTTCCTAGTATTTGTCAAGACTTCACATAAGGGCAAAATATGAAACAAGAAATATTGGAACAAGAAATCAAAGAGCTTATTATTTCTGCTTTGGATTTGGAAGATATTACGGTTTCTGATATTGATTCCAAAGCACCTTTGTTTAATAAGGGTTTGGGATTGGATTCTATTGATGCGTTGGAATTAGGCATGGCATTAAAGAAAAAATACGGTGTCAATTTCAAATCTGACAAAGAAGAAAACAAGGAATATTTCAAATCTGTAGAATCTTTGGCAAAATATATCGCTGAATCTAAAAACATTACATTGGAGTAAACACATGCATACAAAAGAAGAAATTTTTAATACTATCAAAGAAATTTTAATTGACGATTTTGGTTGCGAAGAATCCAAGGTTAAACAAGATGCTAGGTTAGTCGAAGACTTAGATTTGGACAGCATTGATGCGGTTGATTTGGTCGTCAAATTACAAAGCAAAATCAATCAAAAGGTAGATCCTGAAGATTTTAAACAAATTCGCACATTACAGGATGTCGTCGATGCAGTTGAAAAAATTGTTAACGCAAATCACTAAAGTTTTGATAGGTATTTTTGTTATTGCGTATCCATTTATGGTTTTTTATGCGTTGCAACAAAATGTAGCGATTAGATTTATCGGTCTTGTTTTGTTGATGGTTGTTATATTTTCTTTTATGCGCAATAAAAACAAGTATATGTTGATATCTGGATTGTTTTTGTGTTTTTTAATAATTTTATTTAATCAAGAAATTTTTCTTAAATTCTATCCTGTACTGATGAATACGGCCGTATGCACAATTTTTACTTTATCTTTGAAAAAGACACCCCTTATAACTCAATTCGCACAAAAGATGCAGAAAGAACCGCTGAACCAAGAAAAATTAATTTATACCAGAAAAGCAACAAAAGCATGGGCGATTTTTATGTTTATGAATACTGTCGCTTCTTTGATAACCGTATTTTTATCAGATGAAATTTGGGCGATATACAACGGTTTTATATCATACATACTAATCGGAACAATGATGTTATCAGAATATATTATTCGCAAAGGCAAAGAAAAATGTTCTGTTCTATAAATCGTATTTTTATTGACAATCAAAAAAACGATAGAATTGTTTTTTATCGTGATGAAAAACCTGTATATTTTTCAACATATATGAAAGATGTAGCAAAATATGCTAATCATTTTACTAAAATACGAAACGATAGCGTCGTTATATATATACCTGATAATTTATATCTTTTTTATGTCTGTTTTATGGCGGCACTTCAAGCGAATAAGGATATTATTTTGCCAGCTGTGTTTACTGAACAAAATGCTAAACCTTTACTAGAAACCACTAATTCTTTGATAACTGACAAATTTGATTCTTTTGGTGACTTTGATATTATTGATTTAAACCCAGAAGATAATACAAATTGGGATTTCAAAGATATAAATGAAAGTTTTTTATATTTCTTTACTTCTGGGTCCACAGGCACACCGAAACGCATAAAGAAACAATTTAAAATGCTGACTGCAGAAGTCACTTTTCATTCCAAAAATCAACATCATTTAATAGAACAAAATCCGGTTATGGTTTCATCTGTAGCGTCTTATCATATGTATGGTCTGCTTTGGAGATTTTTGTTTCCATTGTCAAATGGGCTTGCTTCTGACCTGGACATTATCTTTACCCCGGAAGAATTACAGCACAAACAAAAGACGTATGATAAAATTTTATTTGCTACTACACCTTCGTTCTTGGATGGAATAACCAGATATCAAAATCAATACACTTTTAAAAATAATTGTATTGGGATTTATTCTTCGGGCAGTTTATTACAAACAAAAACATCCATGGATGCTTATCAAATGTTTGGTGCTTCACCGTTTGAAATATTCGGAAGTACTGAAACCGGTGGCGTTGCTGGTCGTCAACAAAAAGATGGTCAGGAATGGACTATATTTCCACCAGTAGATGTTAAATTAACAGAAAACAATGAATTATTGATTGAATCTGATTTTTCTTGTAGCAATCCTTATTTAATGTCTGATGTCGTCCAAAAAACTAGTGATAACACCTTTCTGCTAAAAGGTCGCGGTGACCGTATGGTAAAAATCGCAGAAGAACGCGTATCTTTGCCAGAAATGGAAGAAAAATTATGCGAATACAAATACATAGATAAAAGTTATGTTTTGGCTTTGAACTCTCAGGATAGAAACATCGTTTGTGCTGCAATCACATTAAATAATTTGGGCAAAGAAAGCATTATCAAAAATGGTCGTCATCAATTTATAAAAGAATTAAAACAGCATTTGTTAAATTATTTTCCAAATGTTGTGCTGCCAAGGAAAATACGTATTGTGAATACAATTCCTGTAAACAGCCAAGGCAAATATATTAAATCAGACATTACTGCTATGTTTGAATCAAATGTGGCTGAACCAATTATGCAAAACATTATAAAAACTGATACTAAATTTTCTGCTGATTTAACATTTTTAAAAGATTCTTCATATTTTCATGGTCATTTCCCAGAACACCCTATTTTACCAGGTGTTATACAAATTCATTTCGTTTTATTGCTTATAAAACAATATTTCAATATTGATATAAATGATTATCATATATTGCGGCTAAAATTTTCAAATTTGATTTTACCTGACACCCCTGTACATTTGGAATTAGAACGTACTGGTGCAAATGATTTTACGTTTAATTATAGTGATAATGATAAAAAATATTCTAATGCTAAAATATCTATAAAGGCCTGAGAAAAATGATGAAACCGGTTATTATAATTCCTTGTTTTAATCACGCAGACGCTTTTGCGCCAGTCGCAGATAAAATTCAAAAATTTGAAACACCTGTTATTGTCATAGATGATGGCAGCAATATTCAACAATCAAAAAAAATCAAAGCGATTTGTTCTTCTCATAAGTTTTCATACGTAAAACGTGATAAAAATGGTGGCAAAGGCGCAGCTATGCTGACAGGTTTTCAATTTGCTATTGAAAAAGGTTTTACACACGCTTTGCAAGTTGATGCAGATGGACAGCATGATATTCGTGATATACCTTTGTTTTTAAAAATTGCAAAATCACACCCGGATGATTTAATTATTGGCAACCCAATCTATGATGAATCAGCACCAAAGGCAAGGCTTATAGGGCGCAAAATAACTAATTTTTGGGTCATGGTCGAAACGTTTAACAAAAGAATGCCTGATACCATGTGCGGTTTTCGGATATACCCTTTGGGCTTGATAGCGCCTGTATTAAAAACTATCAAATTTAAACGCATGGGGTTTGATATTGAAATAATTGTAAAGGCATACAGGTCTGGTATCGACATTATATCTTTGCCAACAAAGGTTATCTATCCAAAAGATGGAGTTTCTCATTTTAATGGGTTTCGGGATAATTTTTATATCAGCTTGCTTCATACATATTTATGTTGTTTAATACCATTGTGGTTAATCAAGGGGGGACGTAAACATGAAAATAATAAATAGATTTATCTTGGTTTTATTGTGTTTTTTATCCGCGAATTCTTTTGCATATCCGGTGACAGATAAGATGCCAGAAAAATTACAAACTTTTACAGATAACCTGGAATCTGTTTCTGCGAATTTCAAACAAACTAAAATATTACCAGAATCAACAAAACGTTTTATTTCAAACGGATATGTTAAATTTGTTAAAAATGTCGGGTTTACATGGCACCAACAAAAACCAACAGAAGATATTTTTACATCAACATTAACAAAATATTGTGTAAATGGCGAAGTCAAAGAATTAAATGAATTGCCGTATTTTCATCGTGTTCAATCTATGATAGACAACATATTAAATGGAAACATGGACGATTTCTTGTTTGTGTTCAATGTTGATTATACAGAATATAAAAACACATGGACTTTGGTTGCGACACCAAAATTTACCAATATTGCTGAAATGATTCAAAACCTAACTATGTATGGAACAACAACAGATTTAACAAAAGTCATTATGACCTATTATGATGGAACTGTTGTGATTTTAGAATTTAATCGTTCAAAGAAAGATTTTGCTGATGAAATCGTTTGTTAAAAAATGTTTATTTTGTAGTGTTGTTATTATCGGTGTTATTGCAACACTATTTTTCAGAACACCATTAAAAACTCAAACAGATTTAATGTCTTTGATTGAAACGACTGACACGCAAGAACAATGGCCCACAGATAAAATATCTAATAAATTTTCTTCTGTTATAAATATTGTGACTGAATCAGAAGATGAAAAAAAAGCTCTTTATGGGGCAAATAAAATTATAAAATTATTAGATTCTGCGGATTTTGATACTTTGAACATACAATCCAGTAAATTTTCTTTGAAAGATATAACCAAAGATTTAACCCCATATAAAAACGGTCTTTTAAGTGCAAAACACAGGGCGTTTTTACAAGAAAATAAATCAAGACAAATTGCAGATGATGCAATAAAACAAATTTCTGAATCTATAATGCCGCCTTTGGTTCCAATTCGCGAAGATCCTTTTTTATTACTGTCTGATTATTTACTGAATATGAACAGTACAGGAACAACGTGGACTTTGCATAATAATCTACTTTGGCAATACAAAGATGATAAACACTATTTTATGATTCCTGTGGATGTAGATACAAAAGATATGAATCTGGCAACAAAGCAAATAAATTTATTGTATCAAAAATTATCAAATCAAAATCACAAAGATTTTAATGTTTATCTTAGCGGGATACCTTTACACACCGCGGTCATGGTTCAAAAAAGTCAAATTCAGATTGGGGTATTATCTTTGTTGGCTTGCATAATGGCTGTATTATTCAGTTATTTATTGTTCAGAAAGATATTCACAATCGCAACTGTGGTGATAAGTTTATGTATGGGATTTTTATGTGGGGCAATCGCACTGTTTTTATGTTTTAATACACCACATATTTTAACATTTGTTTTTGGTACAACATTAATTGGTTTGGGTATAGATTATTCTTTTCATACATTAACCAAGGCAACTTTGAAAAAACAAACCAAAATCCGCAAAAACATGAGAAATTCTTTCCTGACAACATTGGTGTGTTTTGCGCCTTTGTTGTTTTCTGGTGTATCTTTATTACAACAAATATCGGTTTTCACAATTGTCGGGTTAACAACTATTTATATCGGATTGAATTTATTTATGCCGAATAAATTGAATTTAGAAACCGAACCTGTGAAAATAAACTTTACATTATCTCGTAAAAACAAAATTATTGTTTTATCTTTGATTGGATTGGCTATCATAGCAACTTTGCCTTTTATCAGAATGGAAAACAACATAAATCAACTTTACCGTCCAGATTCAAATATCGCTTTTCAAGAATCTGTTGTTCAAAAATTAAATAATTCGTCAGAATCAGCTGTTTTAATGGTTCGGGGTAAAGACATTCAAGATGTTTTAGAAACTGAAGAAAGCATAAAGATTAATGGAAATCAATTTTTTTCCGTGTCCAGTATGATACCTTCAATAAAGTTGCAATCGGAAAACAAAGAATTAATCAAACAATTGTATAAATCTCAATCAAAATACTTAAAACAAAAACTAGAACTGATAAACACACCTGCGTTTGAAGAAACAGAATATTTAACACCAAACGATATCAAATCAACCTTTTTGAATAATTGGGTTAATAAATTGATTGTTTCTGATGGTGAATATATATATTCATTGGCACAAATTTCACCAGATATAGAAATTACAACAGACAAAGCGCGCGTTGTTTCTATATCTGAAACATTAACCCAACATATTGAAAAATACAGTCATGAAACATATCGTTTATTGGCTATATGTGCAGTATGTTTAATCGCTTTACTTTCTTTGTTTTACAAAAAACGTGCTGTTATTTATTTGATTCCATCTGTATTGGCAATATTATTATCAATGTGTGTTTTGACATGGTTTGGTCAACCAATTACTTTTTTCCATATGTTAAGTTTCTTCATAGTGACAGGTCTTGGTCTGGATTATACTATATTTAATTTGAACACGGATAACAGCAAAGAAATGCGCCCTGTTATGTTTTCATTTTTAACCAGTTTTGTTGGTTTTGGTCTGTTGGCTTTTACCAGTTTCTTTTTAATTAAATCTATGGGAATCACTTTGGGATTGGGATTGGGATTGTCTTATTTAATATCGCTGTTCTTATTTAAATCAAGATAAAATAAATTGGATATCTTTGTATTGTTCTGCGGTACAAATTCCAATTAAATAATTATCAAATTCATAAAAATACATATAGGCTTTGGCTGAATCTTTGCCATATTTGAATCTGGATTCATATTCAACAAAATTTCTATAAAAAACCTTTTTATCATTTGTTTTCGGCAAATTTAATAATTCAGATTGTCCGGTAAAATCACGAATTATATTCGTATTTTCTATATCTATGCCAACCAAACTATCAGATACAGCAACAACAACCCAATTATCCTTGTGTGCAATTGATATAAATCCTGATTTTATTGTTGGCACGCCATTTTCAGAGACTGTGACATTTTCACCACACACATCTTTGACCAATGTATGTGCCAATAAATATTGTAATTTACGAGTATTATTTGAAAAATTACGATATTGCAATAATTCTGATTCAGATAATTTTGTTTCTAAATCAGCCCTATTCTTTATGCTTTCGATATTTGACATATATATTTTCATGATATAAATTATAAAGGAAAAATATCAAAAGGCAAATGTATGACAAAATGGTATAATATACGCGAACAAAGTGCTGGCAAAATACGTCTGGAAACACTTTGGATTGCATATAAGATATTCGGTATTAAATTTTTAAAGATTGTTTTATGGTTTGTGTGTTTATTCATAGTACCTTTTGCAAAGCCAGCTCGAAACGCATCCAGGAAATACCAAATAATATTAAATGAACATCAATGTAAAATCGGGCAAAAGAAAACAAAATTTTCCAGTTTTTCACACATTTATGCTTTTGCATGTAGTGCCATGGACAAAATGGCTGCATCTTGCGACAAAAGAAAACCGATAAAATTCACAATAAATAAAAACGCAGATTGGGAACAATTCCAAAAACATATTGAACAAAATACAGGGATGTTTTTAATTTGTTCGCATCTTGGCAACATTGAAGCGCTATCGGCGTTTCCTGATAGCAGCAACAAAAAAATGCACGCATTTATGCAGGTTTCGCAAAACAGCACTTTTCATCAATTTATGATGCGCCACAATATTACAACTAATACAACTATATACCCGACAGAAAACATCGGGTTAAATATTGCTGGGGAAATGTATGATAATTTACAAAAAGGTGATTTAGTTATGATGGCGGGCGACAGGACTTCACCAAACAGCCCAACAAAATATGAAACTGTGTCATTTTTGGGGGTTGATTGTAAATTTCCAATTGGGACTTTTAAATTCGCAAAATCACAATCTTGTCCCATATTTTCAATTTGTGTCATGAATTTAGGGCATGAAAAATATGGCATTTATGTTAAACAAATAAAATCTGCAAATGTTCATGAAATGATTACAGAATATGCAAAATTTTTGGAAAAATTAGTTTTAATTTATCCAAAACAATGGTTCAATTTCTTTGATTTTTTTGAAATAAATAAGGGTAAAAAATGATTAAAGACAAAAATTATTATGAATTGCTTTTACCTCAATTTGATTGTCGATTTTCAATGAGTGTACGAAACAAGTATTTTGAAATGATAAAATCTGGTGAAAAAGACATAGAATTACGCGCCTTTGACGAAAAACGCAAGAAAATGAAAACTGGTGACAAATTTTTACTTTATGATGCGGAAAATCCGGATAATTATATCATTTGTAAAATTTTAAACATGCATATTGCACCTGATTTTCAGACTTTGTTTACAAAAATAGATATTACACGTTCTGGTTTTAAAAGTATCCCAGAATTAGAAGAAACAGTATTTAAATTTATTTCAAAAGAAGAATTTGCAAAAAATTCTGTAGTTGGTATAGAAATCGAACGGGTAAAATAAGTATTTTACCGAACACGGATACATTTGAAAAATTTAGATATTGTGTCTGTAGTTTCAGTTGGTAAAACATCTTGATTATAAAACATTCGTTTTGCAACCCATTCATCAGAATTAAAAAATACATCTGCATTTATTGGGAATCTCGTATATTCAAATTGGCAAGAGTTAATATTTTCTTTTAAATTTTTGTCATATATTTTTGTCACATACATAATATCTATTAAATCGTTACGCAGAGCATAATCGTAAATTTGTCGTCCACCACAAATGAACATATAATCAAAATCTTTGCAGTATTCAATCGCGGAATCTAGGGATGTAGCGTAAAAAACACCGTCTTTGAATTCATTGCTATTTCCAGAGCTGCATACTATATTCAAACGATTCGGCAATGGACGCCGTGGCAGACCATCAAAAGTATTTTTACCAAACACGCAAGGATACGGTATTGTCATAGTTTTAAAATGAAAAAAATCTTGACGTGAATACCAAGGCATAGCGTTGTTTTGCCCGATTACGTTATCTGGTCCAATCGCTACAATTCCACAAATAATCGTTTTTGTTGTCATTTTTTCTCATTTTTTTCATCCAATAGTGAAACATAAAAAATAACTCTTGTCCATAAAAACCTTAGGTATTCATACTGATTGTTAAGGAAGTGTTTTTTTTAACAAATAAAATATTTACATCGCTAAACAAGACTTGCTTTGATTATATGGTCAGGTTCATCAACATGCCCATCGCATAAATCGTCACCTTTTTTTATTTTATCAACATATTCCATTCCAGAAACAACACGTCCCCAAAGAGTATAATGACCATTTAAAAAGTCACAATCTGCCAAACATATAAAAAACTGTGAATCAGCAGAATCAGGTTCATGTGTACGAGCCATTCCTACGGCACCACGTGAAAATTTTTCATTAGAAAATTCAGCTGGTATCGTAATACCAGTTCGTCCGGTTCCATCGCCATTTGGACATCCTGATTGCGCCATGAAACCACTAATTACACGATGAAAAGCTAATCCATCGTAAAAACCGTTCTGAACCAGTTCACAAATTCGTGCAACATGTCTAGGTGCAATTTGTGGCAAAGGTTCAATTATTACATTACCGTCCTTCAACTGTATTTGTATTCGCTGTTGTTTCATATTGTGCATCCTTTTCGTTTTTAATTTCAGATTTTAAATTTTTAATAGAGTGGTGTAAATCAAAGTTTTTCTGTAATGCCAACATTTTTTTTGGTGTTATATCATCAGCATCAATAGCATGATCATGATATTCAAGATACTGCTTGGGAAAATTTATCCCTTTGACGTTACTAAGGTCCTTATCAGACACCCAGAGGTTCAAAGTTTGTACATTACCAAAATCTAAATATCCAGACAAACCTGTTACTCTTTCTAACTCAAAATATTCCGCATCTTTTTTAAATACTATGTTGGCATCAGATATATCAACATTTATTAAACGCATGTTATCAAAACTTTCAAAATCCCCTTTGAGTTTGATATCTCTTGCGAGCAAACCACAATCTTTTAAATAAAAATAACAAACTTTATTATCACGATCACGCAATCTTAATCTTAAATCGCCATCCACAAAGATATCTTTGGTATTGTCTTGTTTGTTGGCGACAATTTGAATTTTTTTATCATTGAAACATTCATAGATTTTTTTAGCTTCTGAATCTTCTGAATCTTCAGCATATCTTTTGGCGGCATCGTCAGTTAAAGGAATAAGTTTATGTTGCGAGATATTTAATATCGATTCTATTTCTGGGATTAATAATTCTGAATTTTTATCAAGGTTGTAAATTTTCCCATCCTTTGCATATGCAGAATCTACACCGAAATAAATACCTTCGCTTTCTGCAACATACTTGAAAATCTGATCACCAATTAAAGTATATTGATTTGGTATCTTGGTCATTTGCGATGAAAAATCCACATTAAAACGATGTTTAATCGCATCACTAAGTCCCCTGATTATGCTATCTGGATCAGAATTAAATGTATTATCCGGATTTTGCACAGTATGATTGTAACGGTTTTTTATACTAATAAAGCCACCAGATTTCAAAACCTGAATAGATATAACCGAAGTTCCATATTCGTCTTCACGTTTTTCTTCACCGGCATTTGCAGGTTTTATATGCCATTCGCTTTCTGGTAATTTATCATCCCCAATCACTTCTTTTTTGACAGCATTTATAATGTAATACTCATTGAACCTTTTTGCGCCATAACCCCAATTGGTATATATTGTACATATGACTTCACCCTTGTCTGAACGCGGTTGCCCGCCAGTCATACCATGTTCAACACATCTTTGGTCACGAAAATATCCAGCAATTGCATTTTGTTCTTCGGCATTTTTTACATACCATGCCTTGTATCCCGCCTTATCCAACAAATCTATTGGATCTTGATGAACAGACATTTCTTCAATATGTATTTCTTTCAACGAAACAAGATAGGCCAATATTGGTTCTGCCGTACGTCCAGCATATTTTACAATCTTATCCAAATTCGGGATATCAAAAATGCCATTATCATAATTACGGATAGCCTTTGCAAACGTTTCCCCGTTTTGTTTTTTTATTATGTCAAACATTGATTTTGTCATATTTTCTTTCCTTTCTTATATGGCGATTGTACCACAAAACAAAGCCAAAATTCAAGGCAAAACCGATTTTAATCCTAGGCATTCATACTGATTGTTAGATAAAGGTTTTTTACACATAATTTTTGTATGAATCTGGGTATCATGATCAACAACAACATTTTGTTTTCCAATTCAAACCATGATTTGATATCCGGATTCATAAATTTATAAAAAAATGTAATTTTTTCTTGCTTTTTTATTTTTTTGTGTCAGAATTATCCCCGAACGTCTGAAAAAGTTCAGTTTGGAGGCATAGCTCAGTTGGTAGAGCAAATGACTTTTAATCATTGGGTCCAGAGTTCGAATCTCTGTGCCTCCACCAAAAAAATTAAGCGACCGAATGGTCGTTTTATTTTTTTGTGCGCAGAGATGAGAACGACAGAGTTCGACAACAAGTAGATTTTGCAAGTTTAACGTGGCAAAATCGTCACGGTTGCCACGCAGGCATTTATGCCGAGTGAATCTCTGTGCCTCCACCACAAATTTTCGTTAATAAAAAATCGCCACAAGGCGCTTTTTTTTATTTAAGAAAATTTAGTGTCGCGCCGTAGCCCAAATAATTCTTGGTTGTATTGTTGGTATTTCACAAATGGCGAAGGCGGACTTTATCAATTTAAGCGACCGAATGGTCGTTTTATTTTTTTGTGCGCAGAGATGAGAACGACAACATATCGTTTTTAATTTGGATTGGATTTTAACTGTCTGCGGCTGGTATAGCCTGTTGCATAAAACCAATCGTCTATCATGGACAAAGTTGTTTCAATATATCTGGCGATTTCACGTGGTGAATTATGATATTTAAATTCATTCAATATTTGATTTAATTCTTGAGCAATGAACGACAATATTTGCGTATGTTGCGGGTCTAAAACCTCTATTTTATCAGATTTATAAAGCAAATCTTCTAATTGCTTTAACTGTTTACGGATTGAACGTAAATATTTTACATCCAAATTCATTTTTTTATAGTTCAAATTTATATCCTGCATGGGGACTTCGATACGATTAAGCCCAATAATGTTTTTCATCTGAGATAATATCTTGAATAAATGCGAATCCAAAGTAGTTATTAAACTGTTGTGCAAATGCCTGTGTACGCGCCGTGTCACCAGATAATTAGAATAATCGTAAAATAAAAACACCAATGGTATTGCTAAAAGGGATGCTGCTACATTATTCATCAAATCTATCCAGCCTGGGTCATGCAGATATTTCTGCGAAAAATCAAAGACAAAAACCCCGCCAGCTATGGACAAAACATAAGGAATTGATTTTAAAACAAAATTCATAATTCGCATATTGGTAATTATAATTTTGATTTCACAAATTTGATACAGGAATCAAATCCATAAAAACTTTCTGTTCCCCTTGAAAACACACCTAAAAAATGCTATAATATACAGGGTGAGGATGTAGATGGGCGCAACCAAGAGGTGACGTTATGGAACAGTTAGAAATTTTCGTTAAAGATTATTTTACCAGATTGAATCTGCAAAATATGCCGGAAGCTGTAAAAGCTCGCTATGATAAAATGGTAAAAAACAAAGATTTTCCAAACAAAGAAGTCAAATCTTGGAAAAACTTTTTGGATGCGTCTGGCAAGTGGGAAGATGTTCCGTCTTTGGATCCGTTGCCTGAAAAATATGAAACGATGGATTTGGACAGTTTATACAGAATACTGTTGGAAACGTTCTATAATATGTCGCTTCACACGAACAAATTGGACGATGATACCAAAGATTTCTTGAATACTTATTTCGGTGCAAGTAAGACATTTCATATGCCGAAAATGTCGACAGCGGAAGAAGATCAAATCAAAGCTTTCTTAAATCTGCTGTTTAACAACCCAGATGTCCGAAAATTAGGATTGGTAAATGGCGAAGACAAGAGTATATTATTTGCCGCACAAAACAATCCAAATAAACTGAACGACCCGTTGGTAAAACGTGCAATTTCTAATGCTATCGGACAATTTAGACGCTATGAACTCAGCGGTTATGAATTGAGTAATAACGCTGGTGCACAAGCATTAAATGCGCTGGATCTGGAAGCTATTGAAAGTATCGCTGATACAACGTTTGAAACAATCCAGCCAGAACCTAACGACATTGACAAATTAAGAGAAGACGTTCCTAAGATTTTCAAAACGCTTTACAAGAAAAAGAAAACTTATGAAGCATTTAAGAAATATGAATCCGGGAACAAAATAATTTCTGAACAAATTGATGAGGCTTTATCTGAAACTGATTATACAGGAAAAATAAAACCAGAAAATTTGGTTAAACCAAAATACGAAGACCAATTAAACCTGGGGCAAAAAATAGAAAAACACCTTAAAGAAGATGTTTATTCTGATGTTTTGAAAAAGTTTTTAACTTTGCATCGTGATAGATTGGTTATGCATAAAACTTCTGGTGAAATAATCAAAACGTTAGAAAAAGAAAAGATTAAACCAACCGATGGATTAGAAGCAATTATCGAAAAATCCGAAGGTATTGTCGGAAAATTAAAAGGCAAAGAACCATTCGCTGCTTCGGAACATTTTGAATGGTTAATATCCAAATTAAAGAATTACAAAGATAATGGTATGGGCAAAGCTATCAAAGCCGCTTTGCACAATCGTCGTCAATTGGAACATATTGTTGAACAATTGATTTTTGATGCTGTTGAAGAAGGCAAAGTGGAACACGCAAAAACAGCATTGGAAGTTTTATCAATTATGCAATATGGTATGTTTAATTCTCGTGCCATGAATGCGTTAAATGGTATGGATCCAACATTGCTTAGCGATCCTAATTTATCGTTCAACAAAAACCCATACATCAAAGGTGTCTTAAAAGCATTGGATTGGACATTGAAAAAAGGCGGTCAATTATTTGGGTACGCATTGACGGCGATGTGGAACAAGGGTGTTCGTTCGCAAAGTCATGTTTTGGAAAATTCCCAAAAATTGAAAGATGCGATGAACAAAGAAAGAGCTAATCTGGTTCAAAAAAGAGATCTGTTTAGAGATGAAAAAGACGCACAGGATCAAAATGATAAAGATTTGATAGATGCTGGTAAAGCTTTGATAAGCACATCTGGCATAACCGATTTACAGGCGGCAAAGAATGACTTACACAGTAAAAAAGAAGATCTGACAAATGCCGAAAATGCATTAAAGAAACCCAAAGAAGATTTTGACAAAGCAGACGCAGAATATCAACAGAAAAATCAAGCTTATGAACAAGCTAATCAACAATATGAACAAGAAAAGCAGAAACAAAAAGAAAAGCAAGAAACCCTTAAAAAAGCGAAAGCCTTGGTAAAGAAACAGGAGGCTTTGCGCATCAAAGTTGCACAAATTGACAAGAAATTGCGGGGCATTAAAGATTTTAAAAATCAAAAAATAGCCGCAGACATAGAAGAACTTAAAGAAGAAAGAAAGCGCTGTAAAGACGAAATAAAAAAGACAAAAGAAGAACTTAATCAAATTGCTAAAGAAAATCCAGAGTTAACCAAAAAGACAACCTCTGGTAAAAGACAATGGGTTGCCAAAATACCAACAAACCCAGATTTGAAAGCAGCAAAAACGGCGCGCGACAATGCAGAAGCTGAACGCAAGAGTGCGGAAACTGAATATAATAACAAGAAAGCCGTTTATGAAACAGCTGAAACAGCTTATGATACCGCAAGAAAAAAGGTTGATACTCAAGAAATGAATATCGCTTTGTATATTGAAGGTAAAGAACAAATCAAAGCCGCAGAAGAAGCGATGGCTAAGCGTGCCGAAAAAGAAAGCAAATGGGACGAAAACAATAAAAACGGTTATGCTGAATTGATGGCGCTTTGGGGATTTTTGCAAACAGGACAAACTAAAACCATGCTTTTTTGCAGCACTAAAAGAATGCAAGACAGAATGGACGCAGGGGAAATGGCCGCTCGTTTTTCTGCATACCGAAATACAATTGGTTATTAATTGTTTTCTGCTGAATAGATTAAGGTGGCGTGATGCCACCTTAATTTTTTATCAGTTTATTATTGAAACTGTAAAAATCATTTGCTATTCTTTTTCGTGTGAAAATTAAAAAATTAATCATCCCCCTTTGTTAAAGCGTTGGGGAACAATGAAAAGGATTAAAAATGTACATACTTGCTTTGAATTGTGGTTCTTCTTCACTTAAATATCAGGTTTTTGATGCAGATACTAAAAAAGTTATTGTTGGCGGAAATGTTGAAAAAATCGGTTTGCCAGATTCTTTTATTACTCAAAAATATCCAGACGGTACAAAAGACAAAAAAGAAGTATCTATGCAAAACCATATCGAAGCATTGAACGAAGTTTTATTGATGTTACGCAAAGCTTCTATTGATATGAATGAAATCGGCGGTGTTGGTCATCGTGTTGTTATGGGTGGTTCTAAATTTGCTTCATCTGTGGAAATCAATGATGAAGTTATGCGCGCAATTGAAGAATGGAAAGATTTGATGCCGTTGCACATTCCGGCTTCATTGATGGGTATTGAAAGTGCACGTCAAATGTTGCCTAATGCGAAACAAGTAGCCGTGTTTGATACAGCGTTTTTACAAACAATGCCTGAACATTCTTATCGTTACGCGATTCCAGAATCATGGTATAAAAATCTGGGTGTGCGCCGTTATGGATTTCACGGAACATCACATTTGTATGTTTCTAAACGCGCAGCGGCAATGTTGGGCAAACCTGCCGACCAATGTAATTTAATCACCATGCATATTGGTTCTGGGGCATCGGGGGTTGCAATTGAAAAAGGTCGCGCAGTTGATACTACATTGGGTATGACCCCAACTGCTGGGTTGGTTATGGGAACAAGACCTGGGGATGTTGATGCGGCTGCGATGTTCTATGTCATGGAAAAATTAAATTTAACACCAGAACAAATGACTAAACATTTGAACAAAGATTCTGGTTTGATGGGTATTACTAAGTGCTTTGCTGACCGTCGTGATGTAGAAGAAAATCGTGAATCAAACATTGATTGTCAATTGGCGATTGATATCGAAACACATAATGTAAAAAAATACATCGGTGCATTTATGGCAGAATTGGGACATACTGATGCAATTGTATTTACTGCTGGTGTCGGTGAAAACGATGCTTATTTACGCGGAAAATTCTGCGAAGGTTTGGAAGAATTGGGTATCAAATTAGACAAAGAAGCAAACGAAAAAGCATTGGCTCGCAAAGGGGTTGACGAAGCTGTTATCAGCACACCTGATTCCAAAGTCAAAATACTTATGATTGCGACAAATGAAGAATTGGTTATCGTTGAAGATACAATCGCAATCATGAACGGGACTTATAATCCAGACCATTTGAAAATGGATTATTCGTTTTCGAAATCAAGATAAGAAAACACATAAAAGAACTGGCGCGATTGCGTCAGTTTTTTTTATTGTATAAACCTTTAAAAATTTGCTACATTCATGGCATGGACAAAGAAATTTTTGATTTTTTTAATACTGATTTGCAATTTATTCACGGGGTCGGACCCGTATTGGCATCAAAGTTTAATGATGTTTTGGGTGGACGACGCGTGCTTGATTTCTTATTACATATTCCGTCTTATGTGCGTCCGCGCGAAATTCTTGATTCTGTGATGAATGCCCAGGTTGGCGACACAATCACAATTTCCGTAATGGTCAAATCTCATAGAAAAGGCGGTGTATTTAAGGGCAGACGTCGCCCAACGCAAATTATATGCGCTGACAAATTTGCAGCGCCGGTGACGATACAATTTTTTAACGTGAATTATTTAGATTATTGGACTGAAAAATTACCAATCGGGCAATGGCGAATTATCAGCGGGAAACTGGATTTTTCAAATCGTGATGGCGCAATTATAAACCATCCTGAATTTATAGAATTACCTGAAAACGCTTTTAAAATACCAACTCATCAGGCAATATATCCGTCTGGCGAAGGATTAACCCAAAAAACTTTTTCTAATGTGCGCGACCAAATTTTCAAGATAATTCACGAACGTATAAATGCTGATAACACCAGCGCAAACATGATGGAATTCGTTGATGCGTTGGAACATGTACATTTTCCAGAAACCAATGATGATTTGGCACCAAATGGAACTTTTATAATGAAATTGGCTTATTGTGAATTATTTGCCCACCAAAGCGCAATCGCTATTAATCGCAGTATTCGCAAGGCTCAAACCAACAAACGTGCTGTACGCGCGAAAAAATACGATTTAGTTGATAAATTTTATGGGCTATTGCCGTTCAGATTAACTGATGCACAGCAAAGGACTATTGATGAAATATTTGCAGATTTCAACCGCCCTGTTCCGATGATGAGACTGGTCCAAGGTGATGTTGGTTCTGGAAAAACGATGGTTGCGATGGCTGCTATGGTAAAGATGGCTGAAAGTGGCGCTCAAAGTGTTTTATTGGCACCAACTGATACTTTGGCACAACAACATTTTGCAAAAATAAAACCTATGTGTGATAAATTAGGTCTGGTCTGCGATGTTTTAACAGGTCGTGACAAAGGCGCAATTCGACGTGAAAAGTTAATATCATTAAAGTCTGGTCGAACAAAAATCGCAATTGGCACGCACGCGTTATTTAGCGAAGATGTAATTTACAAAGATTTAGGATTGGTGGTGATAGACGAACAACACAGGTTCGGCGTAGCACAACGCACAGCTATGCGAAGCAAAGGTGATAACCCTGATATGTTGGCATTATCTGCTACCCCTATTCCTCGAACTTTATCTATGACGGTATATGGGGATATGGATATTTCGATTATTAATGAAAAACCCGCGGGAAGATTGCCAATAAAAACGACTAAATTGCCTGTTGAACGCGTTGGCGCATTACTCGGAAGAATAGCACCCCAAATAGAAAACGGTGCGAAAGTGTTTTGGGTTTGCCCGCTGGTTGAAGAATCTGAAACGACTGATATGATGGCGGCTCAATCAAGATTTGAAGAATTAAATAAATATTTTCATGGAACAGGTCTTTGTCACGGTCAAATGGATAAAAAAACGCGCGATAAAGTTATGGCAGAATTCGCGGACACCAATTCAAAAATGCGCGTATTGGTTTCTACTACTGTGATAGAAGTTGGAATTGATGTCCCTTCGGCTACGATTATGGTTATAGAAAACGCAGAAAGATTTGGTTTGGCAGCACTACACCAATTACGTGGTCGTGTTGGTCGTGGATCTCAACAATCTTATTGTATTTTGTTGTATGGAAATAATATTTCACCAGATGGATTAAAAAGACTAGATGTATTATGTGAAACAGATGACGGTTTTGTGATTGCTGAACAAGATTTAATGATGCGCGGCGTTGGCGAATTATTGGGAACAAAACAAAGTGGATGGATACAATATCATTTTGTAAACTATCGCGAACATCGGGATTTATTCAAATTGGCTCAGAATGCATCTATGAACAATAATATTGCTGAAAACAACTGGGCGAAACAGTTGCGTAATATATTTGATTGTTCAACTATTGCGGGGGCATAAATGAAAAAAATACTTATGATTTTACTTTCCGTATTTATCGCATTTAATGCGAACTGTGCTACGCTGATTAATGATACGGAAATTGAAAAAGAAATAACAAAAATAATTTTACCAATCGCAGATGCTGCAAAAATTCCGGAAAACAGATTAAAAATTTATATCGTAAACGATGATTCTTTTAATGCTTTTGTTCGTGGTGGTGAAGATGTTTTTGTTTATACAGGTTTGCTTAAACAAATTAAAAACCCTAATGCTTTGCGTGCCGTGGTGGCACACGAATTAGGACACACAATCGGCGGTCATATGGTGCAAATTTCTGAACGGATGCATGACGAAATGTTGCGAACTATGATTATTCAAGCTTTGGGTGTTGGGTTGATGGTCGCAGGTGGCAATCCCACGGCTGGTGCTGGTGTGATGGCTGGTGCAACAGGAATTGCACAACAATCAATGTTGTCTTTTTCTCGGGATGAAGAAAGAATGGCAGATGATATGGCTGTTGATTTGATGGTCAAAGCAAAGAAAAATCCACACGGTTTAATTGAAGTTTTTGAACAAATGCGTGATATGAATGGCGAATTTGAATCACGCGTAAACCCCAATAGAATCAACCATCCATTAACAACTGAACGTATTAACAATACAAAAACAAAAATTTCAAAATTACAAAAAATACCGACTGTATCGCAATCTGAAATTACACAAGAAAATAAAAGTTATGAAATATTGCGTGCAAAATTAATTGGTTATCTGGATAAAGATAAAAATGTAATAACAAAATACCCTTATTCTGATAAATCTGATGCTGCCATATATGCTCGCGCGATTGCGAATATGCGAAGTGGCAATTTAGATATTGCAAAAACAGGAACCCAGACTTTGATAAAAAGAAATCCCAAAAATCCATATTTTTATGAGTTGCTTGGTGACATAGAATATCAATATGGCGCATATGATGACAGTATTATTGCATACGAAAAAAGTCTTAAACTGACAAAAAATGCCCCACAGATAGAAACTGCTCTGGCTTTGGTATTAAGTGAAAGGAACAAACCAGAAGACAAAACGCGGGCAATTGAACTTTGCAAACGAACCATATTAACAGAACCCAGTCCATTGGCATACTGGATATTGGCGCGCGTGACTGAAAACGGTGAATCAGATTGGGCGATGGCAGAATTCTATAATATGAACGGCGATAAGAAAAACGCGCAAAAATACGCTAAATTAGCGCAAAAAAAGTCTAAAAAAGGTTCACCCGAGTATATAAAATCTGGTGACATATTGAAAAAATAAAAAAACTTGAACCCTGATAAGAAATATTTCATAATCTAATCGTTTTGCAAATCAACAAACAAAGGAGAAATTAATGAAAAAAGCATTATTAGCGTTATTTGCAGTATTAACTTTGGCTGCATGCACAGGCTCTTATAAATCTGGAAATTGTGAATATGATTTTTTATTCCATAAAAACATATCTATTTCAAAAATCATTGGCGACGCGACTGGCGGTTGCTAATAAAAAAGACAAATAAATTGTCCCCCTTTTGCAAAAAAGGGGGCTTTTTCATAAAAAATAAAAAAAACTTGATTTTCTTGTAAATATACCCTAAAATGCACGGAGTAATTAAAAAAGGCGATAAAAATGGCATCTAAAAAAGGTAGTAAAGAAGTAATAAAACTGGTTAACAAAGAAACTGGTGTTTATTACACAACAACTAAAAACACAAAATCTGAAAATACTCAGGGTAAATTAGAATTTCGTAAATATGATAAGAAATTACGTAAACATACGAAATTTGTTGAAGCAAAAATGCCTCATTAACCTAAAATTTAAAAAGCTTACGTTCGTAAGCTTTTTCATATTAAGATATGTCAATTATTAAAAAACTCCGCGATTTCAAAAGGTCTTTTATTTCTAACCATGGTGTAAACAATCATGTGTTTGTTGTTAATCCTGATGGCACTCGTCATGAAGTTCGCCGCTTAAAACATAGTCATATAAAATTTTCAGGAAATAATAATACTATTGAAATTCATATGCCTTGCAACAATCTTATGTTGAATGTAAATGTTTGTAATAATACCTCAATCGTTTTGTTCCCCAGTTCTTATCCAAGAAAAATATCTATAGCGGGTTTTAAAAATGATGGTAATAAAATTGTTTTTGGTCGAGATTTATCAACAACTGATGTTTTGCAGATATCTTTATTGCGCGGTCCTGGCGATATAATAATTGGTTCTGATTGCATGTTTGCTTATAAAGACATTATTCAATTGGGCGATGGTCATGCAATATACGATAACGATACAGGAAACGTTATAAATAATAACAAAAATATCATTATTGATAATCATGTATGGATTACGGCTGACGTTTTACTATTAAAAGGCTGTCACATTCCAAATAATTGTATTGTTGGAACAAAATCTGTGGTCACTAAAAAATTTGAAGATGAAAATGCAGTCATAGTTGGTAATACTGTTGTAAAAAAGAATATTCATTGGACCAGAGAATCTCAATATTAAACATGTAAAAAATTCATTATAGATTTACGAATATTTTGTCTTCCGTATTTTGTTATACCAAATAAAGAAATAATCCTGGCAATAACACTTATAAATTTAGTATAAGTGCGTTTTATTTTATATTTACATAATTGTTTTTTATATTGCCGCAAAATATATTTATCACAAACAACATCTTGGGATGTATATTTAAATTTATTTTCATCAAAAAATTGTTTCATAAATTTTGTTATACCAACCAGTTGTGGAACATCTGTAAAATGCTTAGTTGGACGTTTTTCTATACTGCCAGCAATATAAACAAAATTTAGATTTTTAAAATTACAAATATCATTTTGTATTTCTGCATTATCACTATTTAATGTATTTCTTTTAATTTGAATGACTGTGCCGCCCGGCTTCATAAACAAAGACAAATGTAATGCAGTTCCTGCGATTCCTGCTATGATTTCGCTATTTTTAACCAAAGTAATTTGATCTTGCAAAGATAAAGTTTCTGGCCATACGATTTGATATCCATTATTCGCAAATATTTTTTCAATAACAGATTCTCCAAAAGTACGACCATCATTCATTTTTGAACGCGACAAATATATTTTTTTATATGTTTTCAAATTTTTGTTTTCCAGATTCTTTGCCACAGCATCCAATACGGTATTCATAATATTGCTTATATATTTTGTAATTACTGATGCTTGCGGTGGCACATAAACCCCAGCAAAACGAGTTGTTTTATGTATTAAAATTATATTTTCTTGTTTTACGCCCAAGCCACCAAGAATATCTAATACATAAGAAGGTAATTTTTTTGTGTTTTTGTTTACAACGAACACCAGTTTTTTATTTTTGTATTTTTTATCCAACATAGGATATAACCGCGACAAACCTTCTAATAAAAAATGACCAAAATGATTAAATATATAACCACAACCCATAAATATAACCTGTTCATCTATAAAATCACATTTATCATTAAAAGACGGTATCGCCATGCAACCATCAAAACGGTAAGTTATGCTGGATTCACACAAAATACCTTTGTCATCATAAACAACACCAGAAGTATGAGAAACATCTACACAAACAATGCCATTTTCAATATATACTGTATCATTAACGGTGATATCCGGCGCTTTTTTTATTAAAAACTGCTTTTCAAATTCTTTCGGAACATAAGTTTTTATAAAAGTCTGCGATTGCATTTTCATCCTCTTTTGTTCCTGGTAATATAATCAAAAAAATTATATTTTATTTTCCAAACTTACCACTACGTGGAAAACCAACAGGTATAGTATGCCCCTGAGATGCACGTTTAGCAACCCATGGTGTAATATCATCCAATTTCGTAGTGCCACGACCCGTAGTCCATCCAAATCCATCCGCCCGATTAAAGAACATCGCATCAATTGTATATGTTCTTTCGGCATTGTATTTTTGCAAAATTACACCCTTGCCCCGCGACATTTCTGGAATTTGTTCTGTTTCAAACATCAACAATTTATCATTAGACCCAGAAAGCGCAACCATATCACCATCCACACGCACACACAACACCGCAGGATTGCGTTCATCAACATTCATAATTTGTTTTCCGCTTTTTGTCTGCGCAACGCAATTTTCGCCAGCAACGATAAAGCCTGTACCATGACGACCAATCACCAGATATTTTGCAGAAGTATCCAAAACAAATGCTTTTACTATATTTTCTTCTGCGCTGATATCAACCATCATACGCACCGATTCACCAAAACCACGTGCAGATGGCAAATCATTTGCCGATAATGTAAACATTTTTCCACCACCTGCAAATAAATTGATTTTATCCGTAGTTTGTGCATGAAAAGCAAATTGTAATTCATCACCTTCTTTGAATTTTATATCCAAATTATTCAAATCAAGATGTCCCTTTGCCGCACGTATCCAACCCATTGTTGATAATATAATTGTAATCGGTTCTTTTTCAATGAAATCGTCTGCGTTAACAGCAATCTCTTCCCCGGCCGGTGCCCACTGTGTGCGACGACGACCAAGCGCTGTATTTTTTGCATATTGCTTTTTAATATCATCAAACCAAGCATGTAATTGCGCATTTTGTAATTCTTCATCAACCAACAAAGCATTTAATTTATCGCGTTCTTCGCGCAAAGCCTTATCTTCGCGTCTTATTTCCATTTCTTCCAATTTACGCAAAGAACGAAGACGAGTATTTAATATTGATTCAACCTGAATTTCAGTTAATTGAAATTCTTCCATCAATACAGCCTTTGGATCATCTTCGTTTCTGATGATTTCAATAACCCTGTCCAAATTCAGATAGACAATTAACAATCCACCCAAAATTTCAAGACGTCTTTCGATATTATTCAAACGCCATTTGGTTCTTCGTAATAAAACATTTTTTTGATGTGCAATAAATTCACGCAACACATCACCAATCGGCATAACACGTGGCGCCCCATTTGAATCTACAACATTGAAATTCATATTAAATTTGTATTCTAAATCAGTCATCGCAAACAAATGCGCCATCATTTTATCTGTTGGAATATTGCGATTTTTTGGTGTGATGACAATACGCACATCAGTTGTAGATTCATCCACAATATCTTCTACCAAAGGCAATTTTTTAGCATCTATTAAATCAGCAATTTGTTCCACCAATTTAGATTTTACTATACCATATGGAATTTCTGTGATAACGACCTGTTCCATACCACGTTCTAGTTTTTCCACATCCCATTTAGCGCGAATACGAAATGCACCACGACCTGTATCATAATTTTTGCAAATCGTATCAAAATCATCAATTAAAATACCGCCAGTTGGAAAATCAGGTCCAATCAACTTTTTCATAATTTGTTGTGTTGTTGCGTCTGGTTTATCAACAACCAAATTTAACGCATCCATAATTTCTGAAACATTATGCGTTGGGATATTTGTTGCCATACCAACCGCAATTCCCATACCACCATTAGCCAATAAATTTGGAAACGCACCCGGCATCACAGTTGGTTCAACCGTTGTTCCATCAAAATTCGGCATCATATCAACACTATCTTCGTCGATACCTTCCATTATCAGCATCGCTGCTTCGGTCATTTTAGATTCTGTATAACGATATGCAGCCTGGGGATCGCCGTCAATATTTCCAAAATTACCCTGACCATCAATCAATGGATAACGAACAGAAAAATCCTGGGCAAGACGAACCATCGCATCATAAACCGAAGAATCACCATGTGGATGATAATGTCCCAAAACATCCCCTACAACCGTTGCACATTTACGAAAAGCAGCATTCGGAGATAACTTTTGACGCAACATAGAATACAAAATACGGCGGTGCACAGGTTTTAAACCATCCCTTACATCAGGCAAAGCACGTGCCACGATAGTACTTACCGCATAAGACAAATAACGTTCAGACAGCGCATCTGATAATTGCTGTCCAGAAATATTTTCAACCGTATTTTCAGATTTTTTCATAATTCTTCCCATTTTTTCCAGAGATACAATAAAACATTTATAAAAATAAAACAAGTAAAAAACCTTGTTTTTTTAGGTTTGCGTGTTAGAATTCCAAAAACAAAAAGGCTAAAAAATGAGTCAATCAGAAGATTTTGTTCAACAAACACCGAAAAAAATAACGTTGTCTGATATTGCACAAATGTTTACCGATTTAGACAAAAGTTTAAATGTCGAAACTTACAGTTTTAAAACTAATCTTATTCGTCCAGAAGGTGGCAACGCTGTCGGGTTTGCTTATACAGGTTATGCAGCTGGGGCTGGGTTGCGCGATATTTTAAACAATGCACAAATATATTATTCTGTTGTTATGCGTGGCGGCACAGGAATCAATGAAAATTCTGAAATACAAATTGAAGACATGCATGAAAAGAAGATGTTAGATTTGATGAATAATCTGAAAAAATATAAATCTGCACAAAACGTAAAATAAAAAACCGCCTGAACAGCGGTTTTTTTTAATCTTAATACAACATTAAAATCCAAAGGCCACCCGCTTTCGCTTTGCTACAGCGAGATGCTGTTTTAGATTCTGTATTCCTTAGAAACCGAATACCATGCGTTGTTTTGATTGACGTTTCTTTTCGTTACGTACAGCTTCTTCTTTTAAACGTTTACGTTTAGTAGTTGGTTTTTCGTAACGTTGACGTTCTTTCATTTCGCGATAAAGGCCTTCTTTTTGAGATTTACGTTTTGCAACGCGCAAAGCCTGTTCAACGTTATTATCACGGACCAAAACTTTAACCATTATGTATTCACCCCCTTTGGCGAATTTGTATTTATTTGTTAATGTTGGTTGTGATTTTATATTATAATTTTTGAAAAAACAAGAAAAATCTTGACTTTTGATTTATAAACTAATAAAATGACTTGGCTTTCATGAGAAAGTCGCAAAGTTCTGGGGTTGTAGCTCAGTTGGTAGAGGTAAGTTGCTTTACAGTGCAGCGGGTCTGTCAAAAGAGTTCAATCCTTAAATGCAAAGTTCTGGGGTTGTAGCTCAGTTGGTAGAGCACCTGCTTTGCAAGCAGGGGGTCGTCAGTTCGAGTCTGATCAGCTCCACCAGAATAAATAAAGCCGTTCGTAAAGAGCGGTTTTCTTTTTTTTAACAGAGACTCCTTCTTGGGCAACCATCACCGTCTCGTCAGTTCGAGTCTGATCAGCTCCACCAGAATAAATAAAGCCGTTCGTAAAGAGCGGTTTTCTTTTTTTTAACAGAGACTCCTTCTTGGGCAACCATCACCGTCTCGTCAGTTCGAGTCTGATCAGCTCCACCAAAATTGAATAAACCGTTCATTTTTATGGACGGTTTTTTATTTTTATAAAAAATAATTGACATAAACAAATCTTTGTCTATAATAAACATCTAAAAACAAACAACAGAGATAATAACAAAATGCAAAACAATAAAAAACCTTGGTTTATCTTGATTTCTGGACCAAACGGTGCTGGCAAAACGACTTTTTACAACCGAATTGCCACACAGAGTCTTTTTTTTAAACAAGCTTTTTTTGCCAACCAAGATATTGAGTTTGCAGAACTAATCAACAAACCAGAAAATGCACACCTAATAGACCAAACAACAAAAAAATTTTATATTGCCGAAATGGAACAGGATGGAAATTCCGGACAAAATGGTTTGTCACAACTCGCTGAATACGAACGAGAATTAGAATTATTGGAATTGAAATTTAAATATGAATCTGGGAAAATCGTATTAAACAAAATATACGATGCTTTTTCTAATGGCGATAATTTGATATTTGAAACTACTGGTGCTGGTAGAACGGCATTATCTTTGATAAACAAAGCTAAAAATTTATACGGTTATAATGTTTGTAGTTTACATCCCTATGTATTGGATCCAGCAGTAAGTATTTATCGCGTTTCTGAACGTGTTAAACAAGGTGGTCACGATGTGCCCCCAGATGTTATTATTCGCAGATACAAAGGCGGATTAAACAACTTGCCCGAAGTACTATCTTCTGTAAATATTGGATGTGTTATGGACAATTCCGATACTGCCCCATATAAACCTATCTTTATGGTTCATAATGGCTTCGTTATTAATTTTGCAGAATGTCCAGATTATTTAAAAAGCACTCATGATATTATTATGTCTAAATTCCCAGAAAAAAATCTTACTAGAACAGAAATAAAAAATTTTGGGCAGGAACAACGTGAGATTTTCAAAGTAATTCAAACAAGCAAATTTACAAATTACAAATCTTATATAAAATATTATTTTAATAAGGTAACCAAGCAATTTTCAAAATAAAAAAGGACGATAAAAAATGAAAAATTATACAACATCAGAAAAAATTTTTTGCACAAAAGTGTTAACAAGAGCTTTGCGCAAATTACCAGATTACAATGTAGACAAAATGACTATAACTATTGATTCTAAAATACACGAAGACTTAAATTTAAATAGTTTAGATATTGTTCAAACAGTAATGGAATTAGAACACAAATACGATATCTCGATTGATTTTAATCGTGCTAGTGATTTTCAAACCGTTAACGATGTTTACAAATCTGTTATTGATGCATTGACCGCCAAAAACAGAGAAATTACTGTTTTGCAAAAAACACAAAAAAGGTAATTGTTATGCCATACACAAAACAAGACTGTTTTGATAAAGTCAAAGGTATTATATATGATATGTTCACATATATATCTAGTGACAAAATTACACCTGATGCAAAAATGAATAAAGTCCTTGGATTTGATATAATTGATAGAATAAATATTATCACAGAGTTTGAATATAAATATAATGTCTCTATAAAAAACGATGCGCCTTTGATGATAGCTATGACACTTGATGAATTTTGCGATGCTTTGTGCAAAGATTTAAATACCAAAGAAGAAGATTTATTTATTGCAAAACAAAAACCGAATTTGTTTAATCGTCTAAGAACATCGTTTATAAGACAAAAACAATAAAAAAAACGCCCAAATGGGCGTTTTCTTTTAATTCTTTTTCACATGAACATCCATTTGTGGGAATGGGAAATGCAATTTATTCTTTGGAAATTCTTTGTATATTGTTTCCAAAATTTCAGCCTGAGCTGGCAACAAATCTTCATATTTAGTCCAATAACGAACAATTAATGTGACCGCACTATCATCCAGAGAAGTCAATATAATTTCTGGTGCTGGATTTTTTAATACGCGTTTATCTTTGGATAATATTTTCATTGCAACACTGCGTGCTTTTTCAACATCATCTCCATACGATATACCAACTGTTAAATCTGTTCTGCGATTTTTACCCTGAGATAAATTAGTTATAACACCATTTGACAAAGCGCCATTCGGCAAGAATAAAACCTGATTATCAAAAGTATGTAATTCTGTCGTGAATATCATAATTTTTTTAACAATACCCATTTTACCATCAGCAGTCACAATAGCGTCACCCACTTTGAATGGTTTAAACAATAATATAACCATACCACCAGCAACGTTTTGCAGTGTTCCTGACAACGCCATACCAATTGCCAACGAAGCAGCACCAAGTACAGCCACTATGGACGTCATTTGAACACCAAGTGTTGCCAATATTATAATTATTACAAAAACCTTTAAAGTTATACTTAAAAAAGATTGAGAAAAAGATGCCAAAGAAGGGTCAACATCATGCTTTTTCATACCAAAACTTAATGATGCGACAACCTTTTTAACAATCCAAAAACCAATAACCCATATTGCAATCGCAGCGATTAATCTCATACCAAAACTCGCCAAAACTTCCCCCAACATGGTAACCAAAGAATCAAGTGTCATTTCCATATTTTTTCCTTTTGTTTTTCAACACAAAATTTAACAAAAAAATATATCTAAGTGCAAGAGAAAAAAATGCCCTTGTTGGGCATTTTTTAGTTTTGTTTACCGGAAATTATATTTTCAACATTAATGTGTAAATGTTTAAAAACATAGTCTTTTTCCCTGATCAAACATTCTTCTATATTTTTAAGAATTTCCTTGGTGCGTTTAATTTTATTTTCGTTTTTTACTTCTTTAGCTTCTTCAAGTTTTAAAATCATTTCATTTTTTTTGTATTGCGCGATAATACCCTTCATTGTATCACCTTTGTCAGGTGTTTTTGGTTTATAACCAATGTACAACACACGTTTATCAGAAGTGACATCTATAAAAGTCCCATCTGCTTCAACCAAATAGCCTTGTTCATTTCTAATAATTGGCAAAATGTGTTCTTCTTTGTTCAGAGACATATCTGTATTTTGTATTTTCTTAGCCATTTAAAATCCTTTTTTAACCTGGCTCAGTATACTATGCTGGTGCCAAGTGTCAAGAATTATTGCCTTGCTTTTTTATGCAATTATTGGTATCGTGCGACTTAGAGTTTTGGGAGTAATAGAGAGGCAGATTTATAAAAAGGACGTTGTAATGTCAAAAATAGAACCTGTTTATATCCCAAAAGTTAGGATAGACCAAGGTGGATACGCATCATTTGGTCATTATCCAATTTATGACATAAGTGATTCTTATAAATCATTAAGACTGCGCGGAAACCCAGGTGTTACACGGCTTTCTGATATTTGTGTTGGACCTTATATTGATTATGATTCAATAAAAGGTTTCAAAACACGGTCAGTTGATGATTGTCTTGTTGTGTGTGATTCAAATAAAAACGAAATCACAATTTATGATCAAACAACAATCGAATCAAAAAAATTTGATTGGACCAATCCAGATTCCAACCAAAAACCAATCTTTTTTGAACCACAATTGACCTTGTTTGCAAAACCTAAAATGATAGATGAACCACGATACGCAAAAAAAGAACAATCATGTGTTGAAACCGAAGTTTTTAAAATCATCCAAGATATGGGCTTTGATTTCTTTTTATCTAATACCTCAAAGAGATTTTTCAAACCTTTGCCACGCAGACAAGATGGAAAACCAATGAAAGATTCTGTTGCGCCTGATTCTGCATTTTTAATAAAGACTGATAAAGCATCATATTCATGGTATAAGATATACAGCGAAAAAATGTCTTTCGTAGTGACTCGTTTCTCTAATGATTCAGAAGAGAAAAAAACTCTGATAATAAATAATATTGTGGGTTTAATCAAACAACTGCAAACAGATAGGGTTGCACGCAATAATTATATCAAACGAACATATGGCATGTAAAAAACCGCCCATTCGGGCGGTTTTTTTTATTGTATCAACAATTCTTTGCCATGAACATCTACGGTGACGGTAGAACCTTCACCAACCTTACCTGATAAAATCAAATCTGCGATTTTATCTTCGACTGCATTTGTAATAAGACGTTTCAATGGACGCGCACCAAACACAGCATCATAACCATTATCAGCCAACCATTGAATTGCTTTGTCTGTGATGTGCAAAGACATTTGACGCTCTGCCAATCTCTTTTCCAAAATTTTAATTTGGATTTTAACGATGTCAGCCATTACGTCTTTGCCCAGCGCATTAAAGAATACTATTTCATCAATACGGTTAATGAATTCAGGTCTGAATTGCTTTTTAACTGCATCCATACTTGGCAAATTACTCGTCATAATTATGATAGTATTTGTAAAATTAACTATGCGACCCTGCCCGTCTGTCAATCTGCCGTCATCAAGTATTTGCAAGAATACATTGAACACATCAGGATTCGCCTTTTCAATTTCATCAAACAATAATACTTGATAAGGTCTGCGGCGCACAGATTCTGTTAATTCGCCACCTTGTTCATATCCCACATATCCCGGAGGTGCGCCGATTAAGCGCGCAACTGAATGAGGTTCCATATATTCACTCATATCAATACGCGTCATCGCAGTATCATCATTAAACAGATATTCCGCCAAAGCCTTGGCAACTTCGGTTTTACCAACACCAGTTGGACCAAGGAACATGAAAGAACCCGAAGGTCTGCGTGGGTCAGATAACCCCGCACGCGAACGACGTATAGCACGCGCAACAACGGACAATGCTTCATCTTGACCGACCACGCGTTTACGCAATTCATCTTCGATGTTTAATAATTTTGCCTGTTCTTCCATAGACAATCTGTCTGCTGGAACACCTGTCCATTTAGAAACCACCGCTGCGATATGTTCTGGCAACACAGTTTTATATTCTTTGGATTCTGTGTTTTGCTTTTTGATTTTTTCTTCTAATTCTGGAATTTTCCCATATTGCAGGGCTGACGCTTTTTCATAATCGCCATTACGCATAGCGATTGCAACTTCTGCACGTGCAGCATCCAATGCCGCCATAGAATCTGATAAACCTTTCATCTTTTTTTGTTCATCATGCCATTCGGCAGTCATTTTGTCAGATTCAGCCTGCATTTTTTCGATTAAGTTTTCCAAATCTTTCAAACGCTTTTTAGATTCTTCATCTTTTTCTTTCTTTAATGCCTGCTGTTCAATTTTAAGTTGCATTAAATGTCTGTCCAATTCATCCAACTTTTCAGGCTTAGACGCAATTTCAATACGCACCCTTGCGGCAGCTTCATCAATCAAATCAATCGCTTTGTCTGGCAAAAATCTGTCAGTAATATAACGATTAGATAATTTCACCGCAGCAACCAGCGCAGCATCAGCAATACGAACACCATGATGACCTTCGTATTTATCTTTTAATCCGCGCAAGATTGAAATCGTATCGTCTACTGTTGGTTCATCAACATAAACCGGTTGGAAACGACGTGCCAGTGCAGGATCTTTTTCAATATATTGACGATATTCATCCAAAGTAGTTGCGCCAACACAATGCAATTCACCACGCGCCAACATAGGCTTTAATAAATTGCCTGCATCCATAGAGCCTTCGCCCTTGCCTGCGCCAACCATAGTATGCAATTCATCAATAAACAAAATAATTTGTCCGTTTGAATCTTTGACAGCCTTTAAAATTGCTTTTAGTCTTCCTTCGAATTGACCGCGATACATAGCGCCTGCCATCAAAGCACCCATATCCAACGACAATAATTTTTTATTCAACAGATTTTCAGGCATATCGCCAGAAACTATGCGTTGTGCCAAACCTTCAACAATCGCTGTTTTACCAACACCTGGATTACCAATTAACACAGGGTTGTTTTTCGTTCTGCGCGAAAGAACCTGAATAGTTCTGCGAACTTCATCTTCACGCCCAATTACTGGGTCTAGTTTTCCATCAGCAGCCAATTTAGTAAAATCAGTAGTGTATTTTTCAATTGCTTGCTGTGGTGTTTCTTGAATATCTTCTGGATTCATTGAATTACCTCTTGTTTTCTTATGCCATTTATATAGTCGCATTTTTTATAAATTCAAGCCATCGGACAATAAACCCAGCCTTATACCTTTTATTTACCACACCCTTGGTCTTGGTGTTATTGCAAAAGAGCGGCAGTTCAGGTGTATTTTGGTAGTTTTTCTTGTTATAAAAAAGATAAAAACATAATATGACCTAGATTCCCACGCTTCGCTCGGAATGACACAAATAAATTTGTGTCTGTAAAAAACACCCGCTGAGTTTTCAGCGGGGTTTTTGGGTAGAGAGAAGAATATACCCAAAACTTACATCATGCCTGGTTCACAACCACCGGTCACGCACGATCCATTACGCCAATAACACGCACAATTCATCCTACCTAATTGACCACTTTTGTTACAGGTTTCTTGGTCCGTGACACTTGCACAACTTTCAACTAAATTATAACACATGGGACCCGTGAGCTTGAAACAACCGGGGGTTGAACGACATTCTAAACCAGTTAATAAAGAACAATCTGGTTGTGCCATTACTTTTATCGTCCATCCATCAAATATTAACCCTGGTGCGGGCGGTGTTGGTTCTGGTGGTAAAGTCATGGTTCCACCATATTCACAAGATTGTGCGTTGCTTGGAACCGTTAATTGCGTATCGCCATTATACCAAGTAAGAGAAACAGTATTCACCATTTCATATTGCGCAAGAAATATAAAACCACAATCATTTGACGGTAATTCAGTTTCGCCTGGTTGGTATATAACACCCGTATTCAACTCTTTCCAACCAGAAAACGTTTGTCCGGGTATTTCTGAACAAATTTCATTGTGTGCGACTATGGAATATGGGCATACTTCTTCCAACGTCACATAATCTTCATAACAAAAGTCAAATTCTATAAAATCTTGATAATCTTCTTGTTCATAGTCATATGTATCACAAAAATATCTTATTTCTTTGTTGCTTACACATAGCTCCACATGATTCATAAACCATTCTTCAGACCCAGGTTCTGCTGGTTCTAACAATGCCAACGCATCGTGGGTATGACTAATAAACAATCCCACACACACAATCATACATGCAAAAAATCTGGTTAATAAATGTCTCATTAAATTCCCCCTTTGCGTTAAAACAAATAACCGCCGAAAAATCAGGGCGGTTGGAGGTTGACTACAATTTGAAGTGAAATTGTGTGCTTATTTTGCTTTGCATTATTCGCATCCCTCCAACCACAACGTTGGAGACATTTAACGTCCATTCTTAGACGCACTTCAAAACGGGTAGTCACACCCCATCAGAAAAACTCTTTCTGACACGAGTGTTGTAGCATATTGTTAAAAAATTCACAAGAGTTTTTTTTGCTAAATATCGGCTTGATTCGTAAAAAATTATAATCTATTGCCTGAAAGTTTCCGCATTTGAACACAAATTATGTGATAATATAACAAAAAATAAAAACATTACTTGACTTTTTGCAAATTTTGTTATAAATTACTGCCCAGTAATTAAAGGATTTAAAATGCCACGTGTATGTAAAGTAACTGGAAAAAAAACTATGGTCGGTATGAATGTATCGCACTCTCATCGTCGTACAAAGCGTACATTCTTGCCTAATTTGCAAACATTAACATTCCACAGCGATGTTTTGGCTCGTGATTTCAGCCTTCGTATTTCTACTGCTGGGTTGCGCACATTGACAAAACATGGCGGATTGGATGCTTATGTAATGTCAAAACCAATTTCTCGCTTAACACCTGAAATGGCTGCTATTAAAAAAGCCATTGAAAAGAAAAACGGCAAACCTGCAACACCTGCGAAAAAACCGGTTCATAAACCAACTCGCAGCGCTCGTTTGGTGAAAAAGGTCGAAGCGAAGAAAGCAGCTGCAAAAAAAACAAAATAATAGCAGTTGTAAATTGTTCTGGCTCTGTGGTGGAACTGGTAGACGCGCTTGACTCAAAATCAAGTTCCGAAAGGAGTGTCGGTTCGATTCCGACCAGAGCCACCAGAAACAACTAAACATACACCAAAAGCGTGTATGTTTTTTGTTTATGTCAGGGGCTGTGAGTCGGAAGCGAACCGAAGGTTCGGGACGATAGTTGATGAAAACAAGCGTCAGCGAAGTTTGAATCTTACGAGTCGATGGGGACCCATCAAGTGAAAACGCAGATGGGGTATAACATTCCGACCAGAGCCACCAGAAACAACTAAACATACACCAAAAGCGTGTATGTTTTTTTATATAAACTTGGTATTTTATGTGGGCCATAGGCTCACCCCCGCCAGCGCCGCACCAACAAAAAAAACATAAATTCAATATATTCACAAAATTACAAAGGTTGTTTAACATGGATAAACACGAATTTTTTAACATTATCAAAAATGCATTCCCAGAATTGCAAATCAATGACTTTTCTGTTTTGGGTCATGGAAAATTTGCTACCGCTTGTCTGGTAAACAAAAACATTGTTTTTAAAATTTCAAACATTGGTGAAAAATTTTATAAACAAGCAAAACACGAAGACTATATCATATCAAAACTAAGCGATAAGTTGTCTTTTGGTTTTCCGCATATTCTGTACAGAATCCGTGAATATGATAATCGTTTCATTTTTGGAGAATCTTTGGTTAGTGGTATAACTTATACCCAAGAATTACACGATTCTTTTGACGAACAAACAAAAAACGGTATATTGCAACAGATTGGTCGTATCATGCGTGAATTACATGATTCTGAATTTGATGATTCTGAAAAAGTCTTATCTGTTTCCGAATATACTGATACCGTTAATGTATATAACGATTATTTTTCTGAATCTGTGCGCGCTTGTTTTTCAAAGCAAGAAATTATTGATATTAAAAAAATGCGCGAAAGATACGAAGATTTATCAATTAATCACCCTGTCAAAAAAGTGCTTGTTCATGGTGATTTGCATTTTGCCAATATGATGTTTGATAAAGATAAAAAACAAATTTCGGGTTTGATAGATTTTGGCGCAGCCCATTTTGCTGAACCATCACGTGATATGCACTATTATTACGGCGATGGTGCAAAAAATATTCTGATTGGATATGGTGAAACATCAGATATTTATTTGCCAGAACGTCAAAAATTTCAATCTGTGATTAACTTTTTAAGCAATATCGGTGATAATATCAAAGCAAATAAATCGCCCGACAAAGACGTGAAAAAATTATTAGGTGTTGTTTATAGTCGTTAATATAAAAAACGTCCCATTTGGGACGTTTTTTTCTAATTATTTCTCCATATCACAGTTTCAAATAAACTTTCTATTTTCTTTTTCAATTCTTCATCGTTGAAAAATTGTTCACGGTCTGCAGGTGTCGTTTGTGCATTTTCGTCTTCGTGATATGGGGTATATTTTTGCACAGCAAAATTTTTAACACCCAAATCTGATGATATTTTTGCAATTTCTAACAAATCTTCTTTTGATACAAAACGTGGGTCACATGTTGTGCGAACCTCTAGACCACGTCCTGTTGACACCCAATATTTTAATGATTCAATCATTCTGTCGTATGCGATATCCAGCCCAACCAATTCTTTATAATTTCTGCGCGTAGTTTTAAAATCTAAACCAACCCAATCAACGATATTTTCAATTTTTTTCATTAAATCTGGGTAAAAGCCGTTAGTATGCAAACCTATTGCAAAACCTAAATCTTTGACACGTTTCATATATTCAATTGTCGCATCAGCCTGCATTAATGCTTCACCCCCAGAAAAAACAACACCTTCTAATTTACCAACACGCGCTTTTAACCAATCAAAGATTTTATCCGGGTCATATTCGCCTTCACCCACTGGTATAAGATGTTCATTTGAACAATATACACAATGAAACGGACATCCACATAAAAATAATACAGCGGCCAGTTTCCCAGGATAATCTATCGTGGTAAAGGAAACCAGGCCGCCGATTTGTATCTGCTTCATAACATCAAAACCCACATTAAGCAGCCATTTTCAACAATTCTTTGTGACGTGCACCAGCAGTCAAAGAATTAGATTCTGTAAAAGTTTTTCTTTCGCAAAATTCTGCGTATTTACCGATATTAAAGTTTTTTACCGGTCTAATATATCCCATTGAGCGTGAAAATGTTTCGCATGGTGTTCTTGTTTGTGGGTTCATGTTTTTCTCCTTTCTCTTTTTTTTGTTGTTTGTTTTATTGATTGTTTTCACCGCACTTGCATTGACAATCATTACTGTTTGCAACGATTTCTGCATCACATTTCGGACAGAAATCGTGGCGGCCTGGTAAATAGCCGTGCTTTGGACAGATTGAAAATGTAGGTGTCAATGTCATATATGGCACTTTGTAATTTTCAAAGATTGTCCGAACGATTTTTTCGGCTGCTTCACCAGATGAAACTGGTTCGCCCATATAAAGGTGCAACATCGTGCCACCTGTATATTTGCGTTGTAATTCTTCCTGATGTTCCAAAGCGACAAATGGGTCGTCTGTGAAATACACAGGTAATTGTGTTGAATTAGTATAATAAGGCGCATCTGCCGTTCCCGCTGTTAAAATATCAGGGAAATTCTTTTTATCTGTTTTTGCAAAACGATATGCACAACCTTCGGCTGGGGTAGCTTCCAAATTATACAGATTGCCTGTTTTTTCTTGGAAGTCTGCCAAATTAGTTCTTATGAAATCCATTACTTCTAAAACTAAGTTTTTACCAAATACTGTCGCGATATTGTCAGAACCATTTGTAAAGTTCATAACCATTTCATTCGCGCCATTCACACCAATAGTTGAAAAGTGATGATTCCAATTGCCCAGATAACGTTTCGTAAATGGATACAAGCCACGTTCCAAATTCTTGGAAATAATTTTACGTTTGATTTCCAAAGAATCACGTGCCAAATCCAACAATGTCTTCAATTCGCGCAACAAACCTTCGCGGTCACCCTTGTGTTTATATCCCAGGCGTGCCAAATTGATTGTGACAACACCAATAGAACCAGTCTTTTCAGCACTGCCGAACAAACCACCGCCGCGTTTTAACAATTCGCGAACGTCAAGACGCAATCTGCAACACATAGAACGAACATCTGTCGGATTCAAATCAGAATTTAAGAAATTCTGGAAATTTGGAATTCCATACTTTGCAGCCAATGCAAACAAAGGCTTTACATTTGGATGTTCCCAAGGAAAATCGTCTGTGATATTATATGTTGGGATTGGGAAAGTAAATGGACGTCCCAACGCATCACCTTCGGTCATAACTTCGATAAACGCTTTGTTAATCATATCCATTTCTGGTTGCAAATCACCGTATGTGAAATCTACCATCTTTTTACCTACAAATGGGCGTTGTTCGCGCAAATCTTTTGGACAAGTCCAATCGAAAGTAAAGTTAATAAATGGTGTCTGAGTTCCCCAACGACATGGTACAGAACAATTAAATACCAAAGTCTGCATCGCATTTTTAACATCACTATAAGATAATTTATCCAATCTTACATAAGGTGCCAAATATGTATCGACCGAAGAAAATGCCTGGGCCCCAGCAAATTCATTTTGTAATGTACCCAAGAAATTTACCATATGAGATACGGCTGTGGCCATGTGTTTTGCCGGTTCACATTGCAGATAACCAGGAACACCGTTGAAACCTTCGTATAACAATTCACGCAGAGACCAACCAGCGCAATAGCCAGTCAACCAGCCCAAATCGTGAATATGAAATGCCGCTGTTTTGTGTGCTTCGGCAACTTCTTTTGGATAAATACTTAGCCAATATTCAGCAGTCATACGTTCTGATGAACGCAAAATCAAACCACCGATAGAATAACCAATGTTTGCATTTTCTTTGACACGCCAATCTGCTTCGGATACATAGTCACCAATAACAGATACTGCATCAACCAAAGAACCACGTGTTTCAGCGCGTTTTTGACGATATATAATATAAGATTCTGCGGTTTTATAAGCATGCGCATCCATCAAAGTTTGAACAACCGCATCTTGAATGTTTTCTACATCAGGAATCGAATCAGCATATTTTTTATCCAATCTTACCAAAACATCCTGAGTAATTTTTACAATGTCAGCATCTGAAATTTCGTTTGTGACAGCCACAGCAGCTTTGATAGCATCAAAAATCTTTTTAACATCAAAAGGTACTATTTCCCCAGAGCGTTTTTTAATAGAAGTCAACGCACACGTTAGTGTGGATATAACTTGAATTTTAACTTCATTTGTATCGACAGCCATATTTATCCCCTTCATTTGACAAAAAATACTATATATTGTGTCTCTTCGCTCCCTTTTGACACAATATACAGTATTTATATATAAATCTCATTATAAAAAAGATAATTTTTTTTATTTTTTTACTTGCTTTTTAAAAAGTCGAGTTTTGTGCGGTGTTGGGATGCTTTTCTTAGCCCCGATTCGTATGGTTTTCGGACACCAAACATGTTTTTGTATATGTTTTTACAAAAAATGCTCTAAAAAAACGATTCGGAATCGATAAAAAAATCAAAATATAGATAAATTTTTATCGATTCGAATCAAGATATTGATTTTTTATCATATTTATTCAAATAAAAATATTTTTATTCATTCAGACCAGTACTTTTTCTGCATAACTGCGCAAAAATCGGGCGATTTAGACCCAATTCTGATATGATTTCATGCGGTTTTTTACGAATCACTATATCTTGATATTTTGTCAAACCGTCTTTAATAGTTCTAACTGTTGCACTTGGCAATTCTGAACGACCAATACAAGAAGACAGATATACAAAACATTCGTCATTATCGCCTAGATATTGAACTGCTAGTTTACGTGCATATAAATTCAATGTCAAATCAGCTTTGCTGGCATCCTTTGTCCAAGGAGACCCGCCCCCAATCGGTGCAGCAGTTGAATAAAAATCACATGCTAGTTTTCGTCCGGTTATCCCGCAATCTGCAATTGATGAATGAAAAGTATATCTGCCGGTGCCATTTATGATTATATTCCCAACTGATTTTCCTAAAGTTTGTTGAACAAATTTATGTAAAAATATATCTTTTAACATAGGAACTGCAACAATCGCTATTTCTATATCGCCATTATTGTTCAAAGTAATTTGTGTTTTGATATCTAATCCCAGTCCTAAATTTACATCAGATTTTGCAAGATTATATATAGCAGAATTTAATTTACGTGCAAGATATAGCTCTTGGTTTATATTCTCACCCCCCCTACACGCATAGCCAACAAAAACACCTTGGTCACCCCAACCGTTTTGTTGAACGCCACGATTTATATCTGCCGATTGTTTACCAATCATATTCAAAATTTTCAATTTATTTATATTTATAGCAAAATCACCCCATAGCTTAGAATATTCTTCATCATAACCTATGTCTCGCAACGCATTTCGCACCCAAATATCAATGTCATCAGAATTCGCAATCGTATTAATTTCTCCGCCTAAGATAACTGTGTTATCTTTGACCATAACCTCAACAGCATACTTTATGTCTTTATCTTGTTCTATAAGTCTATCTAAAACATAAGAGGAAATATAATCAGCCGTTTTATCTGGGTGTCCCAAGGACACCGCTTCTGCAGTTTTTTTCATTTAAAACTCCCTTATTTAGTCCGTTAATGCAGGACAAGTTAGGTTAAATCCACATTAAAATCACCACCATGATGATTTCAAAGATATTATACACCAGCATTAAAAAAAATCTAGAAAAAAAATGGGATGATGGGACGACCCAAACAAAAATATCGATTCGTTGATTCGTTGCGAAAGCCACCATCCCATGTATATTCTCTCTTCTCTGCTTTCGCATAAGTCATTTTATCATAAGAATAATTTTTTTGCAAAAAAAAGAAATGCCCAAATGGGCATTTCAAAGATACAAAAGAAAGTTTTTTTAATTACGATTTCTGTGATTATATTCACATGTTGGTGTGTCACTAAAAATCCAGATGAACAACCATATCAAAGCCGCTAGCCCTATAATAGCATACACAAATCGCGACAACATAGTCATTGGTCCAAAAAGCCATGCAACCAGATCAAAACTGAAAAATCCGACCAGTCCCCAGTTTAATGCACCAATCAAAGACAAAGGTTTTAAAACATAGTGTGTTAATGCGCCCATTTTTTTCTCCTGTAGTTATAAATGGTTAAGTCATTTAAGACAAACACATTATAAAACAATATTTGTTATATTTCCGCAGGAACGATATCCTTTTGCAAACGAACAAAAAAACACTCAATCACGAGTGTTTTTTTAACGCAAACATAAAAATACGTTATCTAAGTCTCCAACCATTGAAACTATAACCATTTTTAATCATAGAATTGGTTGGGAAAGTAATATCATCATCATACAGACACATATCAGCCGCTGATTGAACCGTCAGACCAGTTGTTGCATCACTATCTAAATACCATGTCAAATCAATTTCATTTGGAGACCAAACCCCTTCACACAAAGCACCGGATGCATTATGCAGATAGACTGTTGTTCCATTAGTTATTGTACCGGTCAAAGCCGCACCACTAGAATTTGTAAGACCAGAACAACTCCACCCCTGGAATGTATAACCTGACAAAGTACACACGGATGACAATGTTGCATAACCATCCATTCTTATCTTCATAATAGCTGGTGTTGGTCCAGAAGCCCCAGCAGATGATTCATCATGACCATTTGGATAAAGACACTTAAATGTCACTGGTATAAGATCAGCATCCCAACCTGCCGTAAACGTCACCGTGCCAGAGGTAGAACGTAAATTCTTAAAGTATTCCGCATTCGTTGTTAATGTTGTGCCGGTTGTTGTTGTTCCCAGACTGTTTGTTGCACCGTATTCATGGGTGCCACTATCCATTCCGCTGATCGTCCAGCCACTAAATGTATAACCGTCTTTTGTTGGGTTAGATACGTTAAATGTCGCATCATAGGTCGCTGATTCAGGATGACTTGCACCATGGGTACCGCCATCCATCGTGTATGATACCGTGTATGTGTTCGCTGTACATACTGGCGTTGCTGTGCCATTGCCAGATGTTAATGTATATCCGTTGTTCGCGCTGGTTGTATATGTACATGTGTTATTTACCACACTTAATTCACAACTGCATCCTGTGCCAGCATTGCATGCGCTACATTGTGTCCATTGTGCATACCATGTTTGATTCGTTGTATAGCCCTTTGCAGCGTTATCACCATCTGTTGTTATGTTCCCATTAGAACCTATGTATTGTGTACCGTTGCTAGCACTATCATAATACCCATTAAATGTATATCCACTGCGTTCTGGTATCGTTATCGCATTAGAACTGGTGCTCATTAACTGTGTCGTTCTGGCAGAATCCAGATATGCACCAACATTATATTTTGCGTATATTGTTGTTGTCCCATGATTGCTGGCTTCTGTTGATGATAATGTTATATCTGGTGTCACTGCTGTACATACTGGTGTTGCTGTGCCATTACCAGATGTTAATGTATAACCAGCGTTCGCACTTGTTGTATATGTACATGTATTATTTACTACACTTAATTCACAACTGCATCCAGTTCCAGCATTGCATGCTGTACATGCTTCCCAGCCCGCTGTAAACGTCACCGTACCTGATGTGGAACGTAAGTTTTTAAAGTATTCTGCATCCGTTGTTAATGTTGTGTTAGTTGTTGTTGTTCCCAGACTGTTTGTTGCGCCGTATTCATGGGTGCCACTATCCATGCCGCTTATTGTCCAACCACTAAATGTATAACCGTCTTTTGTTGGGTTAGATACGTTAAATGTCGCATCATAGGTTGCTGATTCAGGATGACTTGCACCATGTGTACCGCCATCCATCGTGTATGATACTGTGTATGTGTTCGCTGTACATACTGGCGTTGCTGTGCCATTACCTGATGTTAATGTATAACCAGCGTTCGCACTAGTTGTATATGTACATGTATTGTTTACCACACTTAATTCACAACTGCATCCAGTTCCAGCATTGCATGCTGTACATGCTTCCCAACCTGCCGTAAACGTCACCGTACCAGAAGTAGAACGTAAATTCTTAAAGTATTCCGCATCCGTTGTTAATGTTGTATTAGTTGTTGTTGTTCCCAAGCTGTTCGTTGCGCCGTATTCATGGGTACCACTATCCATGCCGCTTATTGTCCAACCACTAAATGTATAGCCGTCTTTTGTTGGATTAGATACGTTAAATGTCGCATCATAGGTCGCTGATTCAGGATGGCTCGCACCATGTGTACCGCCATCCATCGTGTATGATACCGTGTATGTGTTCGCTGTACATACTGGGGTTGCTGTGCCATTGCCAGATGTTAATGTATAACCAGCGTTCGCACTAGTTGTATATGTACATGTATTATTTACCACACTTAATTCACAACTGCATCCAGTTCCAGCATTGCATGCGCTACATTGTGTCCATTGTGCATACCATGTCTGATTCGTTGTATAGCCCTTTGCAGCGTTATCACCATCTGTTGTTATGTTCCCATTAGAACCTATGTATTGTGTACCGTTGCTAGCACTATCATAATACCCATTAAATGTATATCCGCTGCGTTCCGGTATCGTTATCGCATTAGAACTGGTGCTCATTAACTGTGCCGTTCTGGCAGAATCTAAATATGCCCCTGTATCATATTTACCATAGATTATTGTTGTTCCATGATTGCTAGCTTCTGTTGATGACAGTGTTATATCCGTTGTCACTGCTGTACATACTGGGGTTGCTGTGCCATTGCCAGATGTTAATGTATAACCAGCGTTCGCACTTGTTGTATATGTACATGTATTATTTACTACACTTAATTCACAACTGCATCCAGTTCCAGCATTGCATGCTGTACATGCTTCCCAACCTGCCGTAAACGTCACCGTACCAGAAGTAGAACGTAAATTCTTAAAGTATTCCGCATCCGTTGTTAATGTTGTATTAGTTGTTGTTGTTCCCAAGCTGTTCGTTGCGCCGTATTCATGGGTACCACTATCCATGCCGCTTATTGTCCAACCACTAAATGTATAGCCGTCTTTTGTTGGATTAGATACGTTAAATGTCGCATCATAGGTCGCTGATTCAGGATGGCTCGCACCATGTGTACCGCCATCCATCGCGTATGATACTGTGTATGTGTTCGCTGTCCATGTTGCATCACAATCTACATTCGCCGCGCTTTTAAATGCGCCGGATGCAGTCACGCTGTAGACGTCGTTAGATAATGCCGAATTGTACGTTGTGGATGTATGCGCACCAGAAAAAAGATTATAATCACATTGCCATCCGCCGAAATGATATCCAGATAACACACAATCCCCAGGAGTCGTTTTTACCGTATAACTGGCATCATAATCAACATCATCAGAACAATCTTCGTCATTAGTATCGTCACAATAAGCCGACATTGATACAGAAGCACCCACAGGCGCACTACCACAAGAATATGAAACCGTGTGTTCTTGTGGGGTCCATTTAGCATACCATGTTGCAGTATCACAATTGGTAGAAATTTGTGTATTAGCAGCTGATAAAACATCACCAGAATCGTCTATGACCTGGGTTCCAGTACCTTCTTTGCCAGTATAAAATCCGCCAAAATCATAACCCGTTAGTGTCGGTTCTGTCACAGAAGCCTGTGCGGTTGAACATGTATTGTTTGAACAATCACAACTGGCATACAAAGCATCACCATATTTACTGTATACAGTTGACGGTGATACTGCTGTAGTCACGGAATATTGCACAGCAGAATTCGCATCAGATGATGCATATTTATTGCTGTTCAATGTAATTGCACCAGAATACGCCGAACGCCATTTAGCTTCAAACGCAACAGGTCCAGTATAAGAATCCAGATAGGTATAAGTACATTGAGAGCTGTTCACACCGCTTGGGATGTCTGTTGCAGCAAAGACAGAGCATGCTATGCATACGACAAGACCCGAAGTCAAAAACAGCTTCTTCATCTAAGGTTCCCCTTCCTTTTACTCAATATATTTTATATTATAACAAAAAACGATTTAATAAATAAAGTAAAAAATAATCTGTTTTATAAAAAAATACCCCTTTATTAGGGATATTTTATAAATACAAAAACTTACATAATTACGGCGTTGCAGGAGTCACAGATGTCACTTCCCATCCCGCAAAAGTATAACCTGTTCTTGTTGGATTCGCCGGCAATACCACGTCACCATCATAATAACACGATGTTCCACCAGATGTCGCACCTGCTGTGCCACCATCAAGATCCCAACTAAGCCCGATTTGATTTGGTGTCCATCTGGCAGAACATACCACGCTTACGGAATTATCCGTCACACCATATGTCCCAGTATGACCAGTCACAATCGTGCCATTGGTCGCTGGATAATTAATTGCCGGACTTTGTAAACTATTAGCAGTGCCTTCGGCTAAGTTATAATTACAAGACCACCCAGCAAATGTATAACCCGCATACGCACACGAACCAGCAGTTGTTGCAAGCGCAAATGATTGACCGTACGTCAAAGTTCCACCCGTAGGCGCCGTAGCATTAGCTGCTAACGATGTTGTTCCAGGCTGTGTACCACAATTATATGAAAGTGTACCTGTATGCGCTGTCCAATGGGCATACCAAGTTTCGCTGCCACCAGATGCTGTAATCTGAGTGCTTGCCGCATCATATTGAATTGCACCAGAACTGTTTATCAACGCAGTATTATTACCATTTTTGTAAAACCCATCAAATGTATAACCAGCCTTTGACGGCACAGTTATGCTCGATAATCTGTTAGCAGTTGTAAAACTACTAATATTTTGTTCTGTTGGTTGCGTTGAATATAAACCAACACCATAAACACTATATAATGTTGACGGACTGGCTGCTGTCACAGCAGGTGGTGTATAAGTAGCTGTTTGAGTTATATCATTTCCAGGATAAATACTGCTGACCAATGTGATTGTACCGACGTTTGGAACCCATTTTGCTTCCAAATACGCATCACCTTCATAAACCCCCAAAGTATCGTAATCACAATCTGCTTCTTCCAGTTGTCCATTCACGACACTAATACCAGTTGCGAACGCAGGGGTCGCTAAACATAATACAATGCCAGATGACAAAAACAACTTTTTCATAAGGGGTCTCTCTCCTATCACCTTTCACTAGTAATTATATCACACAAAAACCCCTTCACCAAATCTCAGATGCAAAATTTTTTATTTGTCAAAAACGTATTGTCAATACATATTTTTATAAAGAAAAACCCCTGATTTCCAGGGGTTTTGTAGGATGCGCATATTATTTTTTGCGCGGATGTTTGACCGCTGCTTGGGCAGCTGCCAGACGTGCAATTGGCACACGGAAAGGTGAACAAGACACCGAATCGAATCCACATTTATGGAAAAATTCAATCGATTCGGGATCGCCACCATGTTCACCGCATACACCAAGGTGAATTTCGTTGCCTTTGGTCGCGCGCGCTTTTGCAACTGCGTCCTTAATCAACAAACCTACACCCAGTTGGTCTACGGATGCAAATGGGTCTGCAACATATACGCCGCGCATACGGTATTCATCCAAGATTTTACCAGTATCATCACGGCTCATCCCCAATGTCGTTTGTGTCAAATCGTTTGTACCGAATTCAAAGAATTCACAGCTTTCTGCTATTTCATTTGCCAACAACGCAGCACGTGGCAATTCAATCATTGAACCAACATGATATTCAATCGAATCGCCTGTTTCTGCAAACAAAGCCGTTGCAGTCGCATCAATGACAGATTTAACGATGTCAACTTCTTTCTTTGAACCAACCAATGGAACTTCGATTTCTGGATGAACATGAACACCCATCTTTTTACATTCCAAAGCAGCTGACAATATAGCACGTGTTTGCATTTCACATATTTCAGGATATGTAATTGCAAGTCTGCAACCACGATGTCCCAACATAGGATTTTGTTCTTTCAAAGCTTCTGCACGTGCTTTCACAAATTCCACGTCTTTGCCGATATGTTTTGCCAATTCTTCCATATCTGCTTCAGTATGAGGCAAGAATTCATGTAGAGGTGGGTCAATTAAACGAATTGTGACAGGCAGACCATCCATAATCTTGAACAATTCGATAAAGTCTGCTTTTTGATAAGGCAATAATTTATCCAATGCAGCACGTCTGCCACCTTCGTCATCTGCCAATATCATTTCACGCATATCTTGGATACGACTTGGGTCAAAGAACATGTGTTCTGTACGAGCCAAACCAATACCTTCTGCACCGAAATCACGTGCTTGTTTTGCGTCTTTTGGTGTTTCTGCGTTTGCTTTTACTGTCAAATCTTTGATTTCATCAACCCATTTCATCAAAGTACCAAAATTACCAGTCAATTCCACAGATACTGTTGGAACTGCACCTTCGATAATTTGTCCTTTGGCACCATCAATAGAAACCCAATCACCTTCGTGGATAACCACGCCAGATGTCGTTTTCATAGTTTTTGTTTCATAGTCAATTTTAATGTCTGGGGAACCAGATACACAAGGTGTTCCCATACCACGTGCAACCACAGCTGCGTGTGAAGTCATACCACCACGTGCAGTAATAACACCTTGGGCTGCGTTCATACCAGCAATATCTTCTGGTGATGTTTCAACGCGGATTAACATAACCTTTTTACCTTCTTTTTTCCAGGCTTCTGCATCTTCTGCATTAAATACAGCCTGACCCACAGCAGCACCTGGGGAAGCAGGCAAACCAGTCGCGATTACATTCTTTTCAGCCTTTGGATCCAACATTGGATGCAACAAATGATTCAATTGGTCGGCACCAACGCGCAAAATCGCTTCTTCTTTAGTAAGCAGACCTTCTTCAACCATTTCTACAGCCATACGGACAGCAGCAGCGGCAGTTCTTTTACCGTTACGGCATTGCAACATCCACAATTTTTTATGTTCAATTGTGAATTCCATATCTTGCATATCTTTATAGTGTTCTTCCAATTTATTGCGAACTGCGACCAATTCTGCGTAAACTTCTGGCATAGCTTCTTCCAAAGACAGACGACCAGAATCATCTTTGGCCATAGGCTGAGGTGTTCTGATACCAGCCACAACGTCTTCACCTTGGGCATTAATCAAATATTCACCATAGAATCTGTTTTCACCAGTTGCTGGGTCACGAGAAAAGCACACACCTGTTGCAGAATCATCACCTGAATTTCCAAACACCATCGCTTGAACATTCACAGCAGTACCCCAATCGCCTGGGATGTTGTTCAATTTACGATATGTAATAGCTTTTTTAGACATCCAAGAACCAAATACTGCGCCGATACCCAATTTCAACTGTTCCCATGGATCTTGTGGGAAAACTTTACCAATTTTAACGCCAATTTCTTTGAATTTTTCGACCAATTCTTTCAAATCTTCGGCTGTTAATTCTGTATCGACTTTATAACCTTTGTCTTCTTTCATACGTTCCAAAGTGTGTTCAAACAAATCGATATCTGCGCCCAACACAACGTCAGAAAACATCATAATGAAACGACGATATGAATCGTAAGCAAATCTTTCATTGTTTGCAGCACGTGCCAAAGCCTTTACAGTTTCATCATTCAAACCTAAATTCAAAACAGTATCCATCATTCCTGGCATAGAAACACGTGCGCCAGAACGAACAGAAACCAATAATGGATTTTCGTTATCCGCAAATTTCTTTCCCATAATAGATTCAATGTGTGCGATACCAGCTTTTACTTGGTCCATTAAATCAGCAGGATATGTTTGTCCATTGTCATAATAATAAGTGCAAACCTCTGTCGTGACAGTAAAGCCCGCAGGAACCGGCAATCCAACCAAATTCATTTCAGCCAAATTAGCGCCTTTGCCCCCCAACAGATTACGCATATCTGCGCGACCTTCGGCAGCACCATTTCCAAATGTATATACCCATTTATTTGCCATGGTTTCTCCTTTATATATTTGTTAAACCGCGGGTATTTTGATAGAAAATATCTATAAAATCAAGAACAAAATCGTATATGTATGACTTAGGTGTGTATTCCTTACTTTCTAAGAAGTATTGACTTTTCAATATAAATCAGCTAATCTGTGGTTTGGTTTGAAAAGGTAAACAAAATGGAAAAATTATCTGCCGCAATGAAAAGGCAAGTATTGGAAAACATGTTCGTCAAAAATTACAAGCGTATGTGGCCATATGTTAAACCTGTATGGTTTCGTGCTGTAATGACATTGCTATTGGCGATTCCAGTAGGTTCAATGGATGCGTTAATCGCTTGGGCTATTAAGCCGTATACAGATGCGGTTATGGTCGAACAAAATTTGGGCGCCAGTTGGTACATCCCTGTTCTAATTATTGGTTTTACAGCTATCCAGGGTGGTTTGTCTTATACATTAAATTATCTTAATACATGGGTTGGTGGAAAAATTACCAATGGGTTAAAAGCTGATTTATTTAAAAAAATGCTGACGTTTGAAACTGAATTTTTCACTTCAAAAAATTCTGGTGAAATATTAATAAGATTTAATTCTAATGCAGATGCGGCATGTGCAGGGCTACTTAGCAATTTAAAATCTTTCGTACAAAAGTTCTTTACAGGATTATCATTAACTGTTGTTTTGTTTATAAATTCTTGGCAACTGGCATTGGTGACGACTGCTATTTTGTTATTCGCGTTTTTGCCGATGGCTTCGTTAAAAAAGCGTGTTGCACCTGTGTTAAACAACGCGATGGAGATAATGTCTAAACTAACCACAAAATACAATGAAACGTATTCTGGGAACAGGACAATCATCTCTTATAATTTGGAAAAATATCAAGAACAAAGATATTTGGATGTATTGCATAAAAACTTTAATTTACAAATGAAAGTATTCCAACGGACACGTTGGTTAACACCTGTTATGCATATTATTTTGTCTGTGGGGATTGCTTTGGCGTTATGGTTTGGTTCTCATTTAATTTTAACTAAACAGTTAACTCCTGGTGGATTTGTATCTTTCTTAACAGCTTTAATTATGTTATACCAGCCAATGAAAAGTATCGGCAGTACGTATGGTTCTGTGATTATGTCTTTTTGGGCGATTGAAACTTGTTTTGATATTATGGATATGGAACCGAAAATTGTTGATAGACCTGGGGCGATTGAGATGCCAAAAACACATGCACAAATTAAATTTGAAGATGTGTCATTTAATTATATTCCTGATGTTCCTGTGTTAAAACACATTAATTTGACTGTGAACAAAGGCGAAACGGTGGCAATTGTTGGTAATTCTGGTGGTGGAAAAACGACTTTGGTTAATTTGTTGCCTCGTTTTTATGATGTTAATAGTGGTGCATTAACAGTAGACGGTGTAGACATTCGTAATTTCACATTAAAATCTTTGCGTCAAAATATAGCAGTTGTGTTCCAAGATAACTTCTTATTCGAAGGAACTATACGCGAAAACATCATGTTGGGCGATGAAAATGCAACCGAAGAACAATTACAAAAAGCTATTAAATTGGCTTATTTGGACGAATTTGTTGCCACGTTGCAACACGGTATTGACACCCAAATTGGCGAACGCGGTATATTATTGTCTGGCGGGCAAAAACAACGTGTTGCGATTGCGCGTGCTTTCTTGAAAAATGCGCCTATATTGGTATTGGACGAAGCGACCAGCGCATTAGATAATAAATCAGAAGCAGTAGTGCAAAAAGCTATTGAAAACCTTATGCATGATAAAACTGTGTTTGTTATCGCGCACAGATTATCTACAATTCGTAATGCCAGCAAAATCATAGTTGTAAACGATGGACAAATTGTAGAATCTGGAACACATGATGATTTATTAAAAATTGAATGTGGCGCGTACAAAATGTTGTATGATATGCAATTCAAAACAACCGAAGAAGACAATAAATCAGAAGAATAAAAAAAGTCGCAAATGCGACTTTTTTATTTCTTCACAAATATTTTTTCTGGGGTATTGATATTACATATACCAACAATTAAATCAACCAAAGTCCAAATTGCAGATATAATTACTGGTACAACCAATATAAAACCAACAGTAGACATTAATAACATTGCTAAACCAGAACCGTTTTTACCTGCGTAAAATCTATGCGCGCCCAAAATCCCCAAGAACCAGCAAAAAATCAGATAAACAACTATTGATTTTCCATTTACTAATTTATTTGCTTTTTTTGTTAAAGTTTCTTCGTAAACATACCCACATTTTGGGCAAGCCTTTGCCCTATCTGAATGTTTATATCCACATTCGCGACAAAAAATCATAGCCATTTTTTTATATCCTTTGATTATTTATATGAATTTATTCTATCACAAAAATTGTGCGAATAAAAGTCTTGTTTTATTGTGCTTAAATGAATATAATTATGTTTGTCCAATATATATCTTTAAAGGAGAAAAACACATGAAAACAAATTTTGTTTTAACAAGTGCTGCAGCTGTGTTGTTGTCTGTGGCTGGTGCAGATGCTTTGGAATTTAGACCTTTTGTTGGCGCAACCATGGGACTGGAAGGCGCGCTTTATTCTGGTTCTGCAAAAACAATGGAACGCACAAATCGTATTGATTTACCAACTGATTTCTTTGCATTTGGTATTGAAACCGGTGTTCGTGCTGGCGATTATAATGATATATATAACGGCGGAATTACCCTTAGTGCAACAAAATCAACATATTCTTCTGTACAAGAAAAATATGCAGATCATCGCATAGCCAGCTCTGATTTATTTAATATTTCTGCGACATACGACAATTTTATTCGCATCAGCGGTGATAAGGAAAATCGTATAGATTTGGTTTTGGGTGCTGGTGTTGGCACAATGGCATACCACATTGACCCAGTTGTTGCAAGTTCAGAAACAAAATGGTCTTTTGCGCCAGAATTGAAAGCAGGAATGGATTTTGAATTGACCAAGAATTTTACATTGTCTGCGAACATTCGCGCATTGATGCCAACACGTCCACATTATGAATTTGATGTGACATATATCGTTGGTGGTGGTGTTAAATATATGTTCTAATGTGATGTATATATAAAGAAAAACGACCCATCTGGGTCGTTTTTTTAGTCTTATGCTATTGCATATAATGTTTATGCGGTATTAATTTTGTATCATTCTAATGCTTTGTATCCAAAGAATGCGGAAAATAAAAAAGCGGTCAATAACCGCAACATTTAATCTGTATCAAAACATATTATTGTATCCATATATTCGCATAAGTGGTAGCAGATGCCGAACCCACAGGAATTTGCACATTAGATTTAGTGACCGTGACCGCACCATTATTCGCAGTCACCGCAGTCACCACCGCACCAGTTCCATTCGTTCCGGATGTTGTCACATTGGTTGATGTTAATTTATCCTGCTTAGCCGTATCCAACGCATCAAAAGCACCATCAACATAAGATGCAGCCGCCGCAACAGCCGCCTTGTCTATTTGTTGTTGCTGTTGTTGTTCACCTTCGGCAAAAGCCGGTGATATTAAAGTCAAAATCGCAAAAATACAAAATATTTTTTTCATGTTTTAAAAAAAATGGTCTGGAAATTTCATCATATATTATTTTATCAAATATCGACAAAATTGTCCAGACCAAAAATTAAGATTTTATTATTATTCACCGCTACTTGGTGCTGTTTCAGTATATGCAGCGCCCGTGATGCTAGCAGTGACCACTGCTGTTCCTGGTGTATCTGCACCCCATGCTGTCACAGTAGGAACAGTTCCAGAAATTGTTGAAGCACTGATCGTATTTGTGACACCAATCTTTTTAGCATAATTAGCCGACGCTGTATTCATACTATCAACAGCTGTATCCAAAGCTTCGATAGCGCCCTGAATTGTTGTCGCACCTAAACTAGAATTTGTGTCGTCATATGTACCAGCCGTACCAGCGATGTCATCAGTATCTACGAACGCAGCCGAACCCAAACCGTGAACATCAACATCCGTACCATCAACACTGATTGTACCATTTGTAGAACCTTCAGTCACAGATTGAACTGCACTATCTGCTAAAGCACCTTGTGCTGCTGTTGCAAAGGCACTTGCATCTGTCAAAACACCATTAACTGCTACATCTGTACCATCAACAGAGATTGTACCAGCTGTTGCACCTGTTGTCACAGACTGAACTGCACTATCTGCTAAAGCACCTTGTGCTGCTGTTGCAAAGGCACTTGCATCTGTCAAAACACCATTAACTGCTACATCTGTACCATCAACAGAGATTGTACCAGCTGTTGCACCTGTTGTCACAGACTGAACTGCGGTGTCTGCTGTTGCTGCAACCTTATTAATTGCTTTCATCGCTTGGTTATATGCACCTTTAACATAGCCAGCCGTAGCAAGGTTAGTATTATCGGTAGCTGCCGTTTGTGCTAATGCCCAACCTGGACCGGTAGTTGCTGCTGTTGCCGGATCCGCAGCCGTTGGATCTGTCACAGAATAATCTGTTGCGTTTGCCGCCATTGGCAATATTGCCAAAGCCGCGATTACAGATATGTTTAAAAGTTTTTTCATTCTTCTCTCCTTAGTTTGTTTTTTGTTTTATTCGTTTTACATTATATCATAAATTTGATGTCAAAAAAATGAAATAATGCATGTTTTTTAATTTTTTTAATCTTCTTCTCCCAGTACTGATGCACTCCAATTATTTGTGACAGGTAATTCTTCCAGCGCACCGTTTCTATACACATATACCTTATCTTTATTATTGTTAGTCTTGGTATCATCCAAACCATCAACGCTTACTTTACCATTGGTAATATCAATACCAGTTCCAGCAGTATATGTCGCTGGGTTGTCTTCCAAATCTTTGACCCGTTTAGTCAAACCACTATTATTATCACCAATAGCTTCCATTGCAGCATCAGCGGTATTTTTCGCGGTATCAGCGGTATTTTTTGCTGTTTTTACTTTGTCATAAACGTATATCAATCCGTCATCAACATATTTTTTTGTCGTCAATGTTGTATCGTTTTCGCCAACACCAAGAACTGTACTGCCTGGTTCTGGGTCTGCGAAAGCTACTGACGATATCGCAAATATTGATGTTAATATTCCAGAAAATATAAGTTTTTTCATTTTCTTACTCTCCTGTTTTTTCTTTAATTACCTTCTTCTAAAAAACCTTCATCGAACGTGTCAACAACGTAAACTTTTTTTCTTTGTTCGCTGGTAAAATCATAAATCGTTTTATTATCTTGACCAGCTATCTGTTGAACCTGTTCTTCTATTAATTCCTGTGTTTGCCCCCTGTCATAGTAATTTTCTGCCAAACTCGCTACATCAACCTTGTCCGTTGCCAGTTTGTTTATTTGGTTTTGCAAACCTTCTGCAACACTTATTGTGTTGTTTTTGATTTCAATTCCGTCTCCTGCCGTTAATTCATCTTGTTTGGTTTCTATATCGTCTTCCAATTTTTTGATACGGTCATTCAAAATGATTAAATCATTCGATGACGCGGCAGGCGCTGAATTTGAACCAGTATTCGCAGGTTTTACTATACCGCTGCTTACACCTGTGCCATGAATATATTTTCCAATGGACAGACGCTGTGGTTCACTGGGCGCTTTCAAGACAGTTGTATTATTTTTTCCAGTCTTTGAAACACTAACTGGTTTTGCCGTTTTGCCTATGCTGCGGACACTTCCTGTCCTGGACAATTGATTTGAACCGACTTTCTGAGTGCTAACTGGCGCAGCGGCTGTATTCTTTTGTCCCAACATTTTTACTGCTGGCACAGCAAACGCCCCCGGAACAAATCCAAGGGATGCCAACAATGCCACAAGTAAAAAACTGCGGTTATGACACATGATACAACTTCTCTCAAGACATATTTTACCACAAAACCGGGTTCAAAACAAACCGCACAAGAAAAAAATGTGAAAAATTTTAGTTGATTTTTAAGAAATCTTTTTAAGTTGCCGGAAATCTGCAAAAATTTTTTAAGTATTTAAATTTTATTCCTGTAAAAATCCGCCCGACTGCATATTCCAAAGACGAGCATACACGCCTTTTTTCCTTAACAACGAATTATGCGTTCCAGATTCTACAATTTTTCCGTGTTCCATAACAACTATTCTGTCCATATTACGCAACGTAGACAAACGATGCGCAATCGCTATGGTAGTGCGGTTTTGCGATAATTCGCTGAAAGATTTTTGAATTGCTACTTCGGTTTCGCTGTCCAATGCAGATGTGGCTTCGTCCAAAACTAAAATCGGACTGCGTTTCAAAAATGCCCTGGCTATCGCGATACGCTGACGTTGACCACCAGACAATTTAATCCCCCTGTCCCCAACAAAAGAATCATATTTTTTGTCTGTTGCCATAATAAAAGCATGCGCAGAAGAACGTATCGCCGCACGTTTTACCTGGGCATCTGTTGCATCTGGATTGCCATACGCGATATTTTCACGAATTGTACGATTGAACATCGTGGCTTCTTGGGGAATAAACGATATATTTTCACGCAAAGAAGATTGTGTGACATCGCGAATGTCTTTGCCGTCTATTAAAATAGCACCATGATTCACATCGTAAAAACGCATCAACAAATGTACCAAAGTACTTTTACCCGCACCAGAAACACCAACCAATCCCACACGTTCACCTGGTTTTACAGTCAAAGAAAAATCACGCAATATATATTTATGTCTGTATTTAAACGATATATTTTTGAATTCTATTTTTCCATGTTTAACAATCAAATCTGTCGCATCTGGTTTATCTTGGACAGAAATAGGAACCATCAAATCGGCATATGCTTTTGAAGCAGCTGATAAACGATCTATGATAGACGGAATCGCATCCATCATGCCACCTATCATACCAACTACCATCGTATAAACTGATACAGAATAAACAATGTCAGCCAAACTCATTGTAGAGTGTGAATACATATATACGCATAACACCAATGTCACACCCAACGTCACATCCCACACAAAATTAGGCACCGCCATAGAAATTCTTTGTATAAACTGCGAACGAAATTTTTTATTAAACCAATCTTTCCTTATTGGGACCAAATAATCATGTTCACGTTGCGCACCTGCGAATAATTTTACACTGGTCGCATTAGAAAAACTGTCCACTAATTTACCGACCAATTTCGATTTTGCATCAGCGGTGGCTTTTGAAGTATTTTTAATAGGATTGCGTAATTTCCACATAAATGCTGCACGAAAAATAAATACACAAATAAACACTATCGCGATATATCTATTCACTGTTAATAACGCCAATGAATTCACAATTATCATGATGAAACGCAAGAAAATATTTACGACATCAAAAACAATTGCATCAACACCATTTGCAATATCATTTATTCGAGACTGTATTTGACCCGCCATACGCTGGGTCCAGAACGACATAGACTGACTGTGTACGTAATCTGTGAAAAATTCTGAAATTTTATTTTCTGCCCTTGGTCTGAATGCATCCATAGCCCAATTGCGTAATGCAGCAAACGTACTCATTGTTAAACTGATACCCGTTATAAGTAAAATCGTAGGCATACACCATTTCATCAAATTCACCCCAGCTGGCGCATTTTCCAACATACCGACAACCCAACGCTGAAGCATTGGCCAAAAAACACTATCCAAACTGACGATAAAACGGCAAAAAACCAATGCTGCAAACAGCCACCACAAACCGTGGCAGACATATTTTACATAAAAACCCAGTACTGTCTTCGGCGCATTCATAACCGCAGCTTGTTTTTGTTTCATGACAATAGTCCTTAAATATTCTTCCTACAACGCAATGATATATTCAATATTTTCCTAAATCAAGCGCAAGTTATGAAAATTTTCCCGCCAAATTTATTAGGTTGAAAAAAAATCGATTTTCATGCTAAAATGTCTGTAAATAAAAGAATACTGAATTTGAAAGGAAGAAAAAATGAAAAAGAAATTAGAATTTGAATTGGCAACATCCAAAGCTAAGAAAATTCTTGCAGGACTGCTTTTGATGTTCGGGCTTGGACATGGCACAGAGCCTAAGGCTGCTGATGAAAAACAGCCAGAAATCAAAAAAACAGAGATGGTTAAACCACATAAAAAATCTGACAAAGAAACATTTGTTGCAAATGCTTTGCTGGCAGATTATTCACCTGTTAAGTTAAACACCATGAAAGACATGGAAAAATTGTTTGATAAATCTTTGAACATTATTTTCGCAGAATTAATTTTGGAAGAAGTACCTATGCCCCGTGCATACGATGACGGTGGATTATATGCGGGCAAAAAAAATACATTTGGTGTTGGTTCAACTTATTCACCAATTGATATCAAAAACTATAGTGATACAACCGCAAAATGGTATCATTTATATACCAACCCAAAAACATTTGGTTCAAGAACTGTTTCTTATGAAGAAATGCTTCAATTAGTTATCGGATGGGGAAGATATAGAAAAATTACTCAAGACCCTAAAACAAAAGAATTTCACACTAGAAAAATTGTATTAGAACGCATGTTCAATCTTTTAAAAGGTGCCTCATTACGACCAAATGAATTTGCTGCTTTGTATTGCGCGGCATATAATAACGAAAACAATATACAGAAATTATGTCCTTTTGTAAAAGACAATTATAAAGATCCGATTGCTTGTGCAAACAAAATAATGACTTGGTGTCAAACGGGACCTGCGAATGGCGGAACAAAAGATAGATGTGAATTTGAAGCATTAGTTTATTTGAACCATAATGGTTTTTGTCAGGCAATGTTGGATATGTATACTAAACCACTTAAAAAAACTGGTTGTTCCTGTATAAATGTCGAAGGTGTTGTGGCGAAAACTTTGACAAAGGAAAATTACAAAAAATATTCCGATGATGCAAAAACAAAATATCTATCTGTTGTTTACAAAGGAGGTGTTAGAACTGGCGATATTTGCGATAAAGTAAAAAAATATTTCAAAAATTCTATAGAAAAAACTGATTCTCCTAAAATATCTTTTCAAAAGGAATATGATGAAGCCACAGTTTTATATAGAAATGCCGATTTTCAAGCCGCAATCGAAAAATTTTTAGCACTAAGAACCAAGGGGGCAACTGGGTGCGATTTGTTGAATGATATCGCTATTACTTATTTCAATCTGAAACAATATGATGACTGCATTGATTATTGTAAAAAGGTTCTTCAAACAACTGAAAAACAACAATATGCAAAAGCATGCTTTAATGCGGGTCGCGCATATGAAGCCAAAGGAATGTATGATAAAGCTATCATGAATTATACCAAAGCGTCAGAATATTATTCAACCTATGGGATTAGTGACGAAGATGAAAGTGTCGATTATAAAAAAATATACGAAGCTGCGATACAACGTGCAACAACTGCGAAAAATCAGTCAACTTTGCAAAAAAACGGGGGAAGAAATTAATATGGCTGAAATAATAGATTTATACAATAATGCACGACAACTTGTGACTGCTGCGGATAGAAAAAATCCGATACCAGATGGCTTAAACAAAATATCTGTGCATGTATGGTTTGTAAATAAATACGAACAATTTTTATTACAACAACGCGTTGCTGGGGCAAAAAAGTTTCCAAATATGTGGGGACAAACTGGTGGCGCTTCACAAACTAAAGAAACCAGTTGGGATACTTGCGTTCGCGAATCTGTTGAAGAATTAGGCATAAAACCAAAAATAGAAAATTCTGTTTTGGTTGGGACTTTTAAAAGATTATCTGATTTCGTAGATGTTTGGTTGGTGTATACGGATGTCGAAACCAAAGATTTAAAACTGCAACCAGAAGAAGTTCAAGATGCTAAATGGGCTTCGAAATCAGAAATTCAAGATATGATTGATAAAGGAACATTTATCCCATCCATATTACCCGGATTAAAGATGGTATATAACTATATTGATATGACAAACAAAAAACGCCAAAAATAATTTGACTTTTGTCACGGTAAAATATAAACTATTCTTGCTCTAACAAGAGTTTTGGATGGTTGAAAGCCGCGGTTCAATAGCGACGGTCTTGACTGCGAAGCGAGGTCGAGCAAAACAAAAAGTTTTGCGCAGACCAAAACCGCCAAGGTTTGAAAGACCTGTCGCGAAAGAGTTTTGGATGGTTGGCAGAGCGGTCGAATGCGACGGTCTTGAAAACCGCTGACGGGGCAACTCGTCCGGGGGTTCGAATCCCTCACCATCCGCCACAAAAACAAAACGCCCAAAAGGGCGTTTTATTTTTGTCCCGGATGGTTCGGGACAAAGAAACGCGGACTGGGGTTCGACAAGCAGTAGATTTCACAAGTAAAACGCGGTGAAATCGTCACGGTTGCCGCGCAGCCGGCGCGCAGTGCCGAGCGAGCGAATCCCACTTTTTTATTCCATAAAAATTACACACCCGCATGGGTGTTTTTTTATTTTATAACCCTGATATATTTGTTATCATATTTATGATAAAGGAGAATATTTATGGAAAATTTAGATATCTATGATGAATATATGAATAAGATTGGAACAGAATCTCGTGATATCGTTCACCGAAATGGGCTATGGCATAAAACAGTTCATTGTTGGATGTATGATGAAAATGGTAATATATATTTTCAAATTCGTGCAGATTCTGGTAAATTGTATACTACTGCATCTGGGCATGTATTGGCTGGGGAAACAGTGCGCGATGCGTTTCGACGCGAAATACACGAAGAAATCGGTATTAACACCGATGCATCAAATGCTGTCGCATTAGATATCGTATTTTGGCGGCAAGACAAACCACAAAAAAACTGGCACGATCGTGCATTTGCGCATATTTATGCAAATAAACTGCCGATTGACTTTACAGATTTTCATTTTCAGCCCGATGAAGTTGCTGGGTTAGTTCGTATAAATGCAAAAGATTGCCTTGATTTGTTAATGGATAAATATACTTCTGTACGTGCAATAAAAATTACAGCCAATCAATCGACGGATGTTGATATTACAAAAAACGATTTTCTGGCTGCATCTAATGAAACACCTGTCGTAAAATATGGTTTTGTATTGCAAAGCATCATCCAACAAAATTCGCATATTTAGGTATGGAAATTTGTGCAACAGAATTCTAGCCCGCCATAAAAATTAAATGCCCTTTTGGGCATTTTATTTTTATCACGCATGGTTGGATTTGAACACACGAAACGGGGGTTCGACCCGCAGGCGAAAGGCAGACGGCAGTATGCCGGTGAGCACGAATGAGCCAAGGGGAATGTAGCGCAGCGAAATCAATCCCGAACCCGCCGCCAGATTAAAATTTTAAAACGCCACAATCGTGGCGTTTTTTTTATTGATTAACGTACCATGTGTGTCATATATTTATTGAAATATACCTGTTTCACAGCAGTATTTTTTGCAATTTCTTTTTTCTTGTTTTCTTCTTCTGGTTTCTTTTCGGCTTCTGCTTTTTTCTTTTCTCCCGCTTCTTTCTTATCAGCCAAATACAACACAAGTAACAATGACTTTGGGAACATCTTCTTTTTGTTCTTAATTATCGCTTCATAAGGAAGCGCCTTTGTAAACCCAAAATCTCTTTCAAAATACCTATTCTCTAAATCATGAAATAAAAGAGATGCTTCTTCATACCCATTGTCTGTTGGACTTAAGGCTATACTGCGCCCTGTTCTGTTACTTCCCACTATTAACGTCTCCCTGCCATCACCAAAATTAAGTGTCCAATATACCACAACCTGTGCTACATAATACCACCTAGTGGTGTTCTCAGCGCCAGCTATACTGCCCATATCGTATGCCCAATGATTTTTGCTTAAATACCTCAAAGCTTCATCAAATGGCATTTTTTGTAATTCTTCCTTACTTTTTATTGATTGTTTTCGTTCCAATAATTCATCTAACGACATGTTTTCCACTATATATCTACAAACTGAATATTCGTTCATGTTTTGCAATTGTTCTTTTGTTTTCAATTTTTACCCCTTTTTTGTTTTTCTATGCCATAAATATAACACAAATAAATAAATTGTCAAGTATTTTATAATTTCAAAGTCAAAATTTATTTTTAAAAAATGATTTAATTTAATGCAAATAAAGTACTGATTGCAACAGGTCGTACCAAAGGACGCAAACACAAAGTAAACCCAGAAATTTAGCACCAGCATTAAATTTATAATTCTTGATTTTGCGCGCATCATATTTTATATTACCAATAGACAAAAGGGGCAATACTATGTTTTGGTTTTGGCGCAAAAACAAAGAACCTGTCGCATCTGGATGGATGCCAGAGGTTGATGGACACGAAATTTATTACCACACCTATGGAAATAAAAATGGGGAACCTGTGTTATTATTTCATGGTGGCCCAGGCGGTAGTTCAAAACTTAAACATACGTTGAATTATGATTTAAAAAAATATTATTTAATTTTGTTTGATCAACGTGGTTGTGGAAAATCAAAGTTCAAAGATTTGCTTTACAAAAATACCCCGATGGATGCAGTTGATGATGCTGAACGGTTATTAAAACATTTAAATATATCTGGTAAAATTGTTTCTAATGGTGGTTCTTATGGGTCTTTGTTGGCGATATTGTTCGCAGAAAAACATCCTGAATTAGTATCAAATCTTTGGGTTGCTTCTATATTTTTAGGTCGCAAACATGATGTACAAGATTGGCAAGAAAAAGATGCAATGCGTTTTTATCCTGACTTTATTTCAGAATTAAAAAAGAAGGCTGGAAAAAAAGAAATTTCAGATTACTTTGCCAAAGAATTATTTTCTGGGGATAAAAAACGCGAACGTGATGCATTGAAATACTATGGTTCTTTGGAAGGTATTGTTGGTTCAAAAAATCCTGAATTTAAATTACCTGAAACCGAAGAAGATTATGAAAAAGAATTAAAGTCTTTGAAAATTTATACCAATATGGTTGTTAACAAATTTTTTATGACGGATAATTACATCATAAAAAACGCTAGTAAAATAAAACATATACCAACTGAAATTTTCCATAACAGATTGGATATGTGTTGTCCTTTTGAGCAAGCTTGGGAATTACACAATGCTTTGCCAAAATCAAATTTGCATATAGTCCCTGCGCTTGGACACGGCGGAGAAGAGATGAATAAAATGTTAAAAGATTTTTATAATCACCGATAAAAAAAATGCCCAAACGGGCATTTTTTTATTTTATTTTTTATGTTCTTTTAAATAATCTGTATGAAGTTTGGACCATATCATTAAATCATAAAAATGTCCGTCTAAAAAGACAGGTTGTCTGGATATACCATCCAATATAAAACCTATATTCTTCGCCAATATTTCAGAATCTTTATTTTCTTTGATATTCACACGAGATATTCTGTTAACCTTTAATTTATTAAAAGCGATATCTTCCAGCAAACGAAAAGATTCTTTGGCAAAGCCTTTTCTGCGTGCAGAGCGAATCAACCACACAGTAGAAAATTTTAATGTGCTGGCTTCTTTGAAATAACATAATTTACGAACACCGATAAATTCATTGTTATAAAACATATAAAAAACACAACCATCTTTGTCTTCAAAATCTTTGTAATGATTCATCATATTTAATGTTTCTTTGACAGATTTTGGTAAAACGTGTCTTGGAACCAAAGGCTCATATTTGTAATCTTTTGGATTTTCGTTTTTTAACACATCGTATATCATTTTTGCATTTTGCAAATTTGGAACAAGGTGTTTCAAAACCAATCTATCAGAATGTAAATTTCTTGAAAAATATTTTATCATCGCGGCTTCCTTTGGTTTATTTTATAACTTTAAATTCGTTTAATTCCAACATATCAGTTGGCTTAAAATTCGGCTTTTCTTTCATAAAAAAATCATAATGAATTTTTTTCCAATATTCCAAAGACAAATCACCTTCGCCTTCTATTTTAGCCCATTGTTCATCAATATCACAAAAACGACATTTACGAACATTTGTTATTCTTATTTTTATTTCCCTTTGTTTAGAATCATAGATTATATTTTCTTCACCGATATATGATATTTCATCATCGCTTTCGTATAAACAGCATGTTCCGTGTTTAATCCCTTTGATAACTAAATCAAACAATTCATCGTTATTAAAAGACCATTTTGTTATCATTTGTTCCTGATATTTAAAAAAATGTTTTTCATACATAATCTCGCATTATGATACTTTTCACGCGTTTCTTTATTTTCATCTATTAAATGCTGTCCCACAGATGAATTATCAGATATCAATAAAATTGCAGATGCCGGTTTACCTATTAAATTCATAGTGTTAAAAAATGTTGCTGATTCCATTTCAATAACATTAGCACCCATCTTTTTAAATTCTGATAAATGTTGATATTCGCAAAATATACTGTCCACAGAAATAGGAACGCCTTTGACAGTTTTTATATTTTGGCTTTCGCAAATATTTATAATTTCTTTGTTTAATTCAGGGTTCGAATATGCTTTTTTAAACATATTTTTTGAATCTAGTTTTTCATACAAATACAAAGAAGCGCCATCGCCAGATATTGAATATTCTGGGACAATAACATCGCCCAGATTTATTTCTGGAACCAAAGAACCAGCAGACCCGACAAATACAAATTTATCGCATTTTAATCCATTACAAGAAAGACAAAAATCTACCATATTCGGAGCGCCTATTTTTAACCTGGCATACAAATATTTATGTCCCCGATGTTTTATTACATGGGCGGTTATATCTTGATTTTCAGATACTAATTTTATATCCGTTTTTTCATCATCAAAAATCTTATATACATCCCATGCAGGCGCGACAAAAACACAATCAAAATGTTCAGATGAATCTATGCCATACACACTTTTTAAAATATCATCTACATTAGAATATTGTTTAAATAATTTTATAATATTATTCATATAAAAACCTTTATTTATTTTTCCGCATCGCACAAATAAAAACAATCACACCCACAATAAACATTAAACCTGAAAGCATTTGTCCCATAGTCAATCCCCACGAAGTCAAGAAACCAATTTGTGCATCAGGCTGACGAAATTGTTCACAGAAAATTCTGAACACAGCATAAAACATACAAAGCAGACCACTTATTGCGCCGGGCTTTGTTTTAAGATTTGTTTTTGTATACATCAACCACATTATTAAAAACAAAACCAAACCTTCGAGTGTAGCTTCGTAAAGTGGACTTGGGTGGCGTGGATATTCTGGTCCACCAACAAAAATCACACCCAACGGTGAATTTGTTATTCGTCCCATTACTTCCATATTTATAAAATTGGCAATACGCCCCAATCCTAATCCCACAGGAACGACTACGGATAAAACATCCAAGATTCTAAATGTATTACGCGCAATAGATTTGTCTGAAAATTTGTTTTTATAAACAAATAGAAATGTTGCGAAAATTACACCCAACAGACCACCATGAAAACTCATTCCCCCATGCCAAAGCATAAATATTTCCAATGGCTGTTCTATGAAATAAGGCAAATTATAAAATAAAACATACCCAAGCCGTCCACCCAAAATTACACCCAACACAATATATGTTAAAAAATCATCCAATTGTTTTTTAGACAAACAAATTTCTGAATCTTTGTTTTTTGTTAAATACTTAAACAAATAATAACCAATAACAAAACCTGCGATATAAGCCAGTGCATACCAACGAACCGGTAAACCAAACACAGAAAAAGCGACAGGGTTAATCGGATTTAAAATCATAGCCATAACAAATATTCCTTTTTGAATATTTTATTATGAAAATGTTGCAATTTTCAACCAAAAATTAAAGTCGCCAAATCGGCGACTTTAAATTCATTTGAACACAATATATTATCCGTTTGTGCGCGCTCTTTTGTGTTCTTCTGTCATATAATTGTTGATAGTATTTTCGAACATTTGTTTAACCGCTGCAACTTTAATTGCTTTTACAGCATCATCACATTGTTTTCTGAATCTTTTATCATCGTATTGACGAAGAAAACCACTAAGATTGTTGTCTATGATTTCATCACATTTCTTCAATCTGTTAATTTGGGCATCATCAGCTTTGCCACCAGCTTGTCTTATTTCGTCGTTTATTTCTTGTTTGTTCTCATAAGCTTTAATCACCCAAGTGCACATAATTTCAAGTGTTTTTGCTTTTTGAGTGGCAGAATTATAAGGATTATCCCAATATGCTGTACTTGTTCTTTCTGGTACACCATAACCTTTATTTGTTTTAGGCATTTATTACTCCCTTGTTGTTTTTTATTACCCTTTTATTATATTGACAATTTTTCATTTGTCAAGCATACGTATTAAAAAATTTAAAATTATATTTTTTATATCGCTTGAATTATTACCCATCGTGTATTATATTTCGCATAGAACAACTTTAAATAACAGGAGAAAACTATGAAAAGGATTGCTTCAAAAGTCAGTGGTGGCATTGAATCGTATCTTAGAAAGATATTTGGATTAATGACGGCTGCTGTTGGTGTGACTGCGTTAACTACTTTTATTATGCTGATTTCTGGCGCATGGGCTGCGTTGATTAGTCATGGTGGATTATCAATCACTTATTACATAATCGTATTTGGTGGTTTTGCTTTGTCTATTTGGGCGCAAATGCGCGCATTTTCCATGCCACCAGCTACTGCGAAACTATTACTGTTTTTGTATTCTGTATTGATGGGCATTGCATTGACCCCTATGATTTTGGTTTCCAGCGGTATATCCATAATAATAGCTCTGATATTAACGATGGTAATGTTCGCTTGTATGGCTTTGTTTGGCTATAAAACGGCAAAAGATTTGTCTTTTTTGGGCACATTTTTATTTATGGGTATGATTGGCTTAATCATCGTTGGTATAGTTTCTATGATTATGGGACCTTTGGGTGTCGTGTTTAATCAAATTGTAAGTTTAGTTGGCGTGTTAGTGTTTGCTTTGTTTACTGCGTATGATATGCAATATTTAAAAAATGCGTACTATGCGATTGGTGATGGCGAACAGAAAAATCAATTGGCTGTATTGGGCGCATTACATATGTATATTTCATTTGTAGCGATATTTCAATATTTGCTGGGATTTTTAAACAGTCGTGATTAATAAGTGGTAATAAAAGGAAAAGAAAATGGCTTATAAAATAGATAAAACAAAATGTATTGGTTGTCATACTTGTATGGGGATTTGTCCTGCGATGGCTATATCTGATGCTGGTGATGGAAAATGCCAGATAGATAAAACAAAATGTATGGGTTGTGGGACTTGTGCTACTGTGTGCCCAGTAAATGCGATTGAACCAGATTTATAAACAGGGGTTAAAAATGCCAGCAAAATCAGTTAATGATATAGTTGCACTTTGCAAAAGACGTGGATTCATATTTACAGGTTCTGAAATTTATGGGGGCCTTGGCGGCGCATACGACTACGGTCCATACGGTATTGAATTGATGCGCAACATCCGTAACGCTTGGTGGAATACCATGATTTATTCCAGAAATGATATCGAAGGGTTGGATGCTGCTGTTATAACTAACCGTTTAATGTGGAAATATTCTGGCCACGAAGGAAGCTTTTCTGACCCGCTGGTTGAATGTAAAAAATGCGGTGCACGCATGCGTCAAGATAAAATGAAAGACCAAACAAAATGTGATAACTGTGGCAGTACTGATATAACAGAACCACGCGCATATCAATTGATGATGGGGTTGTCTATTGGTGCAACTGCGGATGGCGCAATAAATGCTTATTTGCGTCCTGAAACAGCAACCACAACTTATGTCAATTTTAAAAACGTGCTGGATTCGAAACCACATAAATTACCATTTGGAATTGCTCAGATTGGAAAATCTTTCCGTAATGAAATTTCTCCACGTGGTTTTGTCTTTCGTATGCGCGAATTTGAACAGGCTGAAATGCAATATTTTGTTAATCCTAATGAAGATGAAAAATATTTCGAATATTGGAAAAAACTGCGTATGGATTGGTGGATAAACGTTTTGGGAATACCAGCTGAAAAATTGCGTTTTCAACCACACGAAAAATTGGCACACTATGCCAAAGCAGCAGGCGACATAGAATACGAATTTCCAGATGGTTTTGATGAAGTGGAAGGTATTCACAATCGTCAAGACTTTGATTTGGGTTCACACACAAAATCGCAAAATGAATTTAAATTGTCTGCAAAAGTTATGGAAAACAAAGATTCCACAACTAAATTGTCTTATAGCGATGCACAAACAGGTGAAAATTTTGTTCCATATGTAATTGAAACAGCAATGGGAACTAATCGCGCGATGTTTACTGTTATGTTAGAAGCGTACGAAGAAGAAGATTTAGGGGACGGTAAATCACGTACTGTGTTAAAATTAAAACCTTGGCTGTCACCGGTCAAAGCGGCGGTTATACCACTTGTCCGTAATGTTCCAGAAATCGTAGATTTATCAAATAAGTTGGTTGATGATTTACGCAAACTCGGCATTGGTAGAATTGAACTGGAAAATTCTGGTAATATCGGCAAAAACTATCGCAGACACGATGAAATCGGGACACCGGTTTGTATAACTGTTGACCATCAAACTTTGGAAGACGGCACAGTCACATTACGTTATCGTGATTCTATGGAACAAGTTCGCGTTAAAACAGAAGATGTGCCAAAACAATTATTGGAAATTGTAAGACAATAAAAAACGCCCAAACGGGCGTTTTTTATTGTTAATTATTTTCTTTCACGTTCATATTCTTGTTCACGTTCTTTTGTTTTTTGTTGCACCGGCATTGTGTTAGTGAATTCCCGCTTTTCAACATAACAAGTATCTGGATTAGAAACCAGATTCATTATAATATCTCTGCCCTGTTTTATTTTTTCTTTTGCTTCTGTTTCTAATTCAATTTGATTTTGGGGTGGACATTTAAAATATTCGTTTGAATGTATACTGGCGCCCATTGTTTTTAAAGTATTTTTTCTAAAATCAAAAACAGCATTATGCAAATAATCTATGACGTAATTTTTGTCAGGCAAAGAAAATACAAAACTTAACATATTATCAAGCGCGCTGCGCCATGCTTCTGCCAACGTCACATTTTGCATCCATTGCAACAAAGACAACCCTTGGAACATTTGATTAAAAGCAAAATCTATTTGAGCCTTGCTGGTGTCGTTTATAACACACTTTACAAAGCCTTCTACATTTTCACCTGAAATTTTAGCAAACAATTTTTCTTTATCGAAATTCATTTAAAATCCTTTTTATTAAGCTGCATATTGATACGTTTGTTGCGATGACAATATTTGCAATAATTTTTGAGTTTTCTGATTCGCGATATCGAATTTTTTAGCGACATCTGGTTTTGTAATACTTTGTTCTGGCGCGAATCTTTTATACGTATCTTCCAGCGCATCTTTATGTGTTTTCAAATCTTTAACCCCCATTTCAAAAAATATTTTTTTCAAGCGCTCATCCAATTTTGCATCAACATTTGGATTAGTCATTATTGTTTCTGCCATTTCTTTGCGAAATCTAGCGTGTATTTTCACCAATTCAGCATTAACAGGATGACCCACCTGTTTAGTTTTAGTGGCGATAAAGGCATCCATTTGTTCCAGCCCTTTTTGCCACGATACACCAAGGGTTTTACCCTGTCCCCAATTTATTGAAACAAAACCGAAATACATCCAAGTATAATCGTTTTCTAATTTTTTAATTTCTTCAATTGATAATTTTTTTACTTTTTTATTAACCAAACCACCCATCATAATGATTTGTTTTTGTTGTAGTTCAAGGTTTTTCATATCATTTTGAAGTACTTGTTTCATGGCGGACTCCTTTGATTTTCTCGGGCTTTCCGTCCCTTCCAAAACATATATAGTGATGGACTTTCATATTTCAAGTTCTTTGTCAAGATAATTTATATTTTGACATATCTTCACAAATAGTTAAAAATAAGCACGTTATATCGCAAAGCGTACTGTTGCCAATAATGGGCGGTATGGATATAACACCAATCTTGCCAATAATGGGGGTTGGTTATTTCATCAAATAAAAAAGGAGAAATGGATGAAAAAGTCTTTGAAGTGTTTGATAGCAGCAACGGCATCTGTTATTTCAGCAGAAGCATTTGCAGCATCAAATATGGAAAATCCACTTTACATGCCTAAAAACCGTGAAGTGTATTTAAAAACTGGCGCGGCTGTTATGTATAAAAAAACAGACAACACGCCTGCATTACAAAAACGTGGTTTAGCGCACACAGAAGAATTCCCTGTATGGCGTTTTACCGAAGATTTGGGTTATGGTATTACCGATAGATTGGCTTTGATTGGTCGTTTTGGTTATACTCATGACGATGATATTGACCGCAAGGGTATGCATCGTGGCCGTTTGGGTGCGATGTTCCGTGTTTTAGAAGAATCAGATCCATTTGTTTTAGATTTGTATTCCGAAGCATTTTTGTCTGGCGTATCACAGATGAAAGGATCTTATTCTACTAATGGATTCAAATTTGATAACTATTCAAATGGTCGTTATGGGATAATCTTTGGAACACGTTTTGGTAAAACATGGGACAAATTTACCGTGGCTGCACATTTAGAATATTTGCAAACATTTGGTAATCATAACAATAAAATCGGAATTGATCAAAGTATGCAACCATTATTGGGTAGAACTGCATTGGGTCCATACCAATATTTGACTATGGCAGATTTGGGATTTCCTGATGAAATATCTGTAAATTTAAAATCTACACACGAAACATGTGCTGGATTTGATACAGCTTATCAATTCAACAGCAAATGGTCGGTTGGTGCAGGCTTTGAATATTACGAACATCATGACAATGGTGTAAAAAGTATTCATACAGATTTAGCAGATTTGTCTGCGAATCCTACTTTGAACGCTCTGCAACAAGGTGTGGTCGAAGGATTGTTGAAAAATACCGAAAACATGAAAGACGGTTGGGATGAATATGTGTTGAAATTGAATGTTGCAAATCAATTGAATGATTCTATGCAATTGACTTTGTTTACAGAATACACATTTGATGATTCTCATTCTGGCTCTCAAAACGGAACTGATATCAAATGGGAAACTGGGGTAAGATTTAACGCCAGATTCTAAATTTAACAAAAAAAAATTAACTTATATTGGACAATTTGCACCCATTTTTGGGTGCATTTTTTATTTTGTTAAACAAATGTTATTTTAATGCTTTTTTTAAAGTCCTTTTTATGATATAATATTCACAAAGGAAGTTTAAGGAAAGATGAAGAAAACCAAGTTTCTTGCGGTGTTGACTGGGATTGTGTCTATGTCACCATTTGTGGCAGATGCGGCTTATCCAGTATACAATCCACAGCAAATGGCACGCCAAGGTTATGTCATTAATACTGCGCAATATCCAACTCAGATAACAGGACAGAAAACAAATATTACTTCACAACAATTAGTGGCTGCATCGGCTGCAAATGGTCGTCCGATTAGTGCAACAAATCCGAATCGTATTACTGGCGCACTGCCACGTGTCGGTTCTTCGGCAACAAATGCAGGTCGTCAATATTATCAATCTGCTGATTACGACAGATTGGCGGATAGTGGTTTGTACATCGGTTTGTCCGCTGGATACAGCATGATGGTCAACGGAAGTATGTCTGCAGATTATGCTGGTGAAGATAATGCGTTTTTTGCACCAGGGTCTTTCCGCGTGTCTGATTTTAAATCTGATACAGTTATCCCATTTCAAATTTCTGTCGGTGCCGCAATTAACAGTGACATCCGTGTAGATTTTTCATTTTTACGCTATTCAAATATATCTTATGCTGTAAATGCTCAAACATCTCAGGGTGATGGTAATTATACTGATGCAAAGGTCAGCGGTGGCGCAATTACTTCGAATTCTACGATGTTAAATGTTTATTATAACATTGATTCATTTACCGGCTATGTTGCGGGCGGTTCATTGCGTCCTTATGTAGGGGCTGGTGTCGGTATTTCTTTGAATACCATATCTGATTATGTTGTTTTTGATAACAGTTTTTATGACGAAACTGATGGTTTGGGACCGGGCAGCGTACCATCTGGTGGTTTGACTGGGATTTCAGATGTCTATGGTTATCATAATGGTGGCACAACTGAACAATTGGCTTTTGCTCTGGAAGGTGGTGTGACAACGTCTATGAGCGAAGGGTTAAAATTAGATTTCTTTGTTCGTTATGCTAATTTGGGCAAAGTTAAAACATCTGGTTCAATCGTTGTATCACAAACAGAATGGTTAAGTGATGGTTCTGGATACGATGATGGCGAATACGAAGCACCTTATGATAGTGTATTCCATTATACCAATTGGACAGAAAGTGGCAGATTAAGTACTTTGGACGTCGGTGTCAGATTAAGATTGGAATTTTAGTAAAAGATGAGAGAGAGAATTTGTAAAATATCTTTGTTTTCTGCGATTTTGGCATGCGTTGCGACTATGCCATTGGATGCTGCTGTGAAAACAAAGAATTCAAATCGTTCTTATGCCGGGGGTTATCAACAAGTTAACGCGATGCGTCAACAACAAGAATACGCAGCCAATATGGCTGCCGAGGCTGCTGCAAATTTGCCTGTGGCGGTTGACGATGAAAATTTGGCCAATGCTATTGCAAATAATGAAGCTTCTGCACCAAGTGTTTCAGATTTAGAAGCTTGTTCTATGATTTATTCAACAGAACCCAAAGGTAATGTTAAATGGGGTGTTCCTGAATCTGGGTCGCGTCAGGGTCAAGAACCGCAATGCGTTGCTGTGGTAGAATTAAAGGATGCTAATACTAATGCAGTATTGGCGACTACGACTGTCGCTGTGGACGATTCTATGAAATGCAATATAGATTTTTTCCCAGAATACAGTTATAACATGACTGCTTTGGCAAATGTCACATTGCCTGCTGATAACGAACCTACGATGAAAGACGTCGAAGCCGCGATGAACCAAGAACAAAAACAAAATGCGGGATTGAAAATCGCTGCGGGTGCAATTATCGCTGGTGTTGCGGGAAATTTGTTGGCCCCGAAAACTGCGGGCAAATCAGATAATAAAAAATCCAAAATTAATATTCCATTGGGTATGGGTGGCACACAATTAAAAGATACTGCTATTGGTGCAGTAGCTGGTGCAGGCATCATGGCAGCCAGCACATATTCTGGAAAAGTTGCCGGGGATACTATAAAATCAACTGCTGTAAACGCTGCATCTGGTATGATTATCGGAAATATGAAAGCTGGTATGTCTGGTGGTCAAGACATATTGGCAATAACCAAGTGTTCTGTGGGTGAAAAAGGAAATGAAAAAGAATACGACTGTGTAATCGGTAATTTTGAAAGATATGGTGCTGACTTTCAAGTTGACGGTAAAGGTATAGAGGTAACAAGTGGTGACAATAAAGAAGACAGCGATATATGTGGTGCTAAATCTAGTTGTGATACTAATGATGACAGTAAAAAGCCCCGTTATTTTATTAGTATAAAAGGAACCACACTACAAAAATGTTGTGTATGTGGTAGTGCTGCAAATATCTATACCTGTGTATCTGCCAATAAAAAATTGGCTAATATGACCGTTGCCGGAAGGAAAGATGATGGCACAATTCAATGTAGTGGTAATATTGGAAATACAACGATTCCAATGGATTTAAACAAAGCGACCCACGACAGCCAATATATTACAGCTGGTACCAATTTATTCATTATCAATCAAGATACAGATAATTCAAAGAAATTTACGCTTATTTCAGACAATGCTAATGCAGGCGACAATTCATATTTTGCGCTTTGTGGTGCGAAAGAGTTATCTAGTACAACGATGGCTTATGCAGTATTCGAAAATGGTTTAAAAAACAAGATGTTTGGTTACGAAGCCAAAGATTGGCAAGATATCATAAAAGACAACCAACCAACGTATTACAAACGTAATTCTAGTGGTAGCGTTGGTGAAAAAATTGATTTTAAATCAGGGGAAGGCGATTTTAAACCATCAACACGCGATGCAGAAGATGGTGGCATAGTTGATTTGTCAAACCAAGCCAGAACCAAAGGCACTCTGGTTGGAACTGGGGTCGGTGGCGCTTTGGGTGGTTTCGCAGGATACCAAGGGGCAAAATCAGAAGTAAGTGAACGTTGGACCGCCGCGGTACGTGAATATAACGATTCTTTATCTAATTTTGTATGTATGTCTGGCAGACGCTGGTTATCAATGTATAATTCAGAAGTGCTTATACAGTCTCAAAATCAGCAGCAACAATAATTTTCCTTTTTCCTTTCTGTTCCCTGTTATAAACAGGGAATATTGTTGCTTGATTCAAATTATTATTTATGTTTATAAGCTAATACTAATGGTACAATTTTATCACGATACTGAAGCGGAATCTTTTCAATCGGTATAATCAGAGAATTCTTTTGCCCAGCCGACATCTTGGGTAATTCTTCACCGTTTTTGGCATTTACTATCTTATCCAAAACCACAGAAACTTTGTCTGTTGTATATGGCAAGATAAAATGAACTGTGTCGCCCTGCTTTATTTCATTTCGTAATTCAAATGTAATATTTTTATCGTCAACAGCCGTTATCACGCCTGCAGCCTGCCAATCTGACACAGAATGTGTAGAATCATAATCGTGCGCATCTGGTGGAACCGGCCCATCAAAGAACGCCTGCGTATATCCACGAGATTCTAATACATTCAAATCGTCCATAAATGGCGCTGGGTCAAAATTATCAGGATCGCGCGCATACGCATCCAACGCATTACGATACGCACGCACAACCGAACCTACATAATATTCGCTGCGGTTGCGCCCTTCGATTTTAAGGCTGTCTGGATGCGATTCTATGACTTCTTTTAAACGTGGCATTAAACACAAATCTTTGCTGTTCATAATATAAGCACCACGATCGTCTTCTTCGATTGGCATTTCTATCCCAGATTCTTTTTCACGCAAAATCACGTCGTATTTCCAACGACATAACTGCGCACAAGCCCCCCTATTAGAAGCACGACCTGTGATATAATTCGACAATAAACAACGCCCTGAATAAGACATACACATCGCACCATGGATGAATATTTCAAGTCCTATGTCTGGGCACTGTTCACGTATAGATTTAAATTCATTATGAGATACTTCGCGCGCCAAAACACATTGCACAGCGCCCGCATTTTGCCAAAACTTAACCGTTGATGCAGAACATATATTCGCCTGAGTCGATATATGTATCGGAATATCAGGATGATGTTGCTTTACCCACATTAAAACGCCTGCATCTGAGATAATAAGCGCGTCTGGGCGCAAATAATTTAACACTTCGGATACACGCCCCATGTTTTCATAATCGCGGTCGTGTGCGAATAAATTAAACGCCAGATAGACTTTCTTGCCATATTGATGCGCCAAATCTATGCCCTGCTTTACTTCGTCCACAGTAATCTTGGCCCGCGCACGCATTGAAAAACCGGGTAGACCTGCATAGATTGCGTCCGCTCCGTAAAGAATCGCGGTTTTGAACGCATCCAGCGTGCCACCCGGCGCCAAAAGTTCAGGCAATTTTACCATATCTATCAAATATTATCTGCCATCGTTTTCTGCTTCTACGACACGATATATCTTAGTCAAAGAAGAAGGATTTCCTTCGCAATATTTATCACCCATTTCAGGTGTCGGACGGTATTTTTCACCTTTTTTCAAATAAATCGTACCAGGTTTTTCAGCTTGATCAGCAGTTACAACACGATATGTTTTTGTTTTCTTAGGTTTAAACCCAACTTTTTCAGCTGGTTTTTCATTCGGAGCAATATCTATACCATGTTTTGCGATTTCTTCTGGGGTCATTTGGACTGTGTCTTCTGCCTGGGCTTCTGGTTGTGCAGGTTGAACCTGAGCAACAGTATTCATAGCGTTTTTTGTTGTATCAGCAGCAGCTTCAAATTGAGCCTTTTTTCCTGCATTTTTACCGATAAAAAATGCACCACCGACAAGCAAAGCCGTACCAAGCAAAACAGTAGCCACTATCACCGCACCCTTGTTCATTTTAGCACTAGATGTTGATTCTGGTTTAGAAACAGGTTCTGGTTTAGAAACAGGTTCTGGTTCAGAAACAGATTCTGGTTCAGACACAGATTCTGATTCAGACACAGATTCTGATTCAGAAACAGATTCTGATTCAGAAACAGATTCTTCACGTGTTTCTGCTGGTGTTGATTCAGAAACAGATTCTGGTTCAGAAACAGATTCTTCACGTGTTTCTGCTGGTGTTGATTCAGAAACAGATTCT